>JAVHQO010000101.1:0-12510 GCA_036171175.1 Gallionella sp. | reverse complement strand
AACCTACGGTATTGGGTGCCGTAATGACATCGCCTGCCACATAGCTGATACGGTCTCCGATGTTTAATACGCCATCACCATTCATATCAAAGAAGGGGCTGTACGCGCTACCCGTTAAATAATCCAACTCCATCAGCCAATTTTCGCCCGCGCCAGAGTTCACTGGCCAGCCCGCTGGCGTATATTTAACGGTGGGATTAGTGGCATTAAAAAAGAAGCGACCATACTGAATAAATGCACTATCACCGACCACACGCTCACCCGCTGGTAAGCTCGCTTTCCAACCTCGGTCTTTTCCTGCCGCGTAGTTAGGCGTAATAGTTGCCCCTTCTGGAGTTGTTCCGACCACACGCACATTCACCGCTGGCGTGCCATAAGGACGAACCGTAATGGTTTGCCCCGCTAAAGTTGAGTTAGCAGCGGGAGCACCATCCCAAATCCCATAAGCGTAGTGAACGGCGGTGTCAGCTTGATCTGCGGCAGTCAAAATTCGACCAGTTGCAAATGTCACCATGTAGCCGCCCGATGGGTGTCTTGCCACCCCTGGCATCATGGTAATGGCTTGTCCAGCAGGAGTGGCAGCATTATTTTTGGTTGAGTACAGCAAGCTCACCGACCACGCACCAGGCGACACGTTGCTCATGTCAAACTTCCACATATTGCCGTCTATATCGCCTGCATAAGCAAAGTCAGCACGACCGTTGTTATTCACGTCAATTGCGACAGGAGTGGATAAACCATTCGGACTGGCGGGCGTGCCGCTACCCGTCGATATTTCTCTAATCAGTGCGCCTGTTTTGGTATCAATCACGAACAAACTTGCCATTCCGTTACCCGTATTATTGTAACCATTGCCGACTATTACGGCACTTGCGCCTGTTTCGACTGGATACAAAGTCGGATTGCTATAAGTGTCACCTAAATTCGCATAGCCTGCCGATGCGGGGGTAATTTCCCACAGGGATTTACTTGCGACCGCAGCATCATTCACTGCGGTGAGGTTAGTTACGTCCAGCGCGTAAATGCCTTTGCCGCCCGAACCTAGTACACCCACTAAGATGTTTTGCGGCGCATTCGGTGTGCCTACATTGGTGACGTTGACATTTCCGTCCACAAAATTTTCATGGGCATAAGCCCCTGCCCACAATTTAGGCAGCTTAGGTATCAACATAGAAGGAATATATGCCCAACGCTCCGCTCCCGACGCGGCATCAATGGCGTGCATCATGCCGTCATTTGCGCCGTAAAACACCGTTGGATTCGTCGCATCCGCATGGTAGTAAGGGCGCGAATGAATGGTGTCACCTAATACGGATTGACGCGTACGCAATGCCCCTGCGGGGGCTTCTTGGCTACGATCGCCGCGTATAAAGTCGGCGTGAGCCTTATCAACCAAAACAACAGGATTGACTGCAACAGTAAACGGCACGCCACCTGTTGCATTGCGTGTAGCGATATTACGACTGCCATCAACAAAGCCTTGTTTATCAACAACGCTCGCCGCACCTACCGCACTCCCTGCACTCCAGCACGGTGCAGTAACATTCACCACCCCTGTATTGCTAACGGGGTAGCAAGATAGGTTGCCCGACCAACCGCCTTTTTCATATTCACCGCGATAAATTTTTTCTGTATTGCTGAGCAAGCTGAATTTAGATAGTACAGGCTGAGCAACATAGCCCACCACCACGGGATTAACCGTTGGCGGAAAGATGATTGCCGCGTAAGCGAGTCCCGCCAGCATCACAGGAACAGTAAGGAATCCAACCACGGGCAAGACTTTCATTTTTGATTTAATCAACATGATTTACTCCTTAAAATAACAACGTTCTCAACGCAATACTTCATAGATTGCCACGACATCGCGCGATGCACCTCGCGCACTTTCGCCGTGGCCCGTTACTTCAAACAAATTCACACTCGCCGTACCTGCTGGGGGTTGGGTACCCACAGAGGCCGAGCCTCCGCTCGGAATTTTATTGGCTCCACGTAATACGATGGTGTAGGAGTTTGACCCTGCCGCCACGGTTACTGGCACGCCTTGCACGAAGGTCGAGCTCGGCCCACCATTAAGATTCAGGAAGTTTTCCGCTGTCACCAGTTGATTCTCCGCATTATTTTTGGCTTGATTTTCAAATTGTAGATTGCCCGCCATTTTGAACTGACTGTTCGCCGTCATTACCGCACCCACGCCTAAAATCATCAGCACAATTAACACAATCAGGGCAATGACTAGGGTTGCGCCCGATTGATGACCGCGATTAAGAATGACTGTTTTCATAGCCTTAATTCCTCAATTGGATAGTTGAAGTAAATACTTGACGACGGAATTGATCGCCAGCGGGTGGGGTGTAGCTAATATCACCCATAGTGTAGGTTGTGGTGTTGCTATAAGGCGCAGGCTCAGCAGTACCATTTTTCACCAACAACCACACCCGCACCGCGCTCACATTACCCCACACCGTCTCCGAACCACCCGCTGCACACGGCACGCCGTTTTTACACACAGGGCTGACGCTATAAACCGCTTCGGCAACCGCATCGAGTTTGGCATTCGCCAGCGTTTGTGGCTTGCCTGCAAAGACTAAAGGATTCGTTGCGCTCACATCTTGCGCATCAAAATACTGAGTGCTAGCAGCAGCAACAGCCACCCCGCCAGCTGGGTTGCCCGACAAACCAGAGTCCACGCCATATTGCACTTGTAGATTTTCCACGCCACTGACCACCAGCTCATCGGTCATCTTGCCCTGTGGCGATAAAGTGTATTTACGCAAAGAAGGGACGCCATCTGCACCCACAGTATTTTTATTCACATAATAAAGATCGACTTCAACCAGATGATCTTGTTGTGGCGCATCAAAGAAAGCTGCTGGCGTACCCGCATTAAATAGCATCCCTTGCTCATAAGCCGATCTAAAACACAGCCCGCCTGTCGCTGCTTTACAATCTGCCAATGGTGAAACTCCACCCTCCGTACCTGATGCCAGTAGCGCGGGGGCGGTACTCAAATAACGTATTGCCAACATGTCCGTATTAGGCTGCACATTGGCAAGTTCTGGGCAAGTTGCGGTATTAAACGGGTTGATGCCATTGTTAGCCCCCCACACGCGCTGACTAATGTTTAAAGCGAAACCTAGCAAGCAATCATTCGCAGCAGGAATACTGGGGCTATTGGGGTTTAAGGTCACGCCGCGACCAGTCAACCCGTAGTAGCCCGCATTTTGAACATCACGCTTGAGTACATCGAGCGCGTATCGCCCATTGGTTTGTAGCTCCGATTGGCGATTATTGGCTTTGTTGGATGTTCCTGCACCAATAATAACCGCCATCAGCGCGCCAATAATCAGCAAGCCGATGGTCATGGCTATCATCATTTCAATCAAATTAAAACCGCGCTGACAGACAATGTGCATATTTTGTTTAGTAGTCATGTTGATCTCGATTCACGCTCAAATCCTAGTTGCGGATGATTTTATCGGTGGTAACCGACCAGTTTTCTGCTGCGACAGCGGCGGTTTGCCCCACAGCTGCAGCACCACGATCAGTCCATGAAACGATAATTTGGTAAGTCGCAGGGTTGCCTGCCGTACCCGTTATAGAACCGACGCCCGAAGGCAGTGTAGCCTTAACCGCGGCCTGCCAATTAGCTAAGTCATATGCCACCAACGCCGCGCCCGTACAGCCAGCAGCAGCAGCCGCACCACAGCTAGTATTGATTGCGCCAGGACCCGCCGCGACCACATAACTACCGGCTATTGCCTCGACCTTATTGGCTTCCATACGCTCCACAATATCAGCACTCAAGAAGATAGCTTGGTTGCGGAACTCACTGCCTTTGCTCGTTTTGAGCGCGTGGGCTTGCAAGCCCGCCGTTCCTAGCAATGCCGTGGCGACAATAGTCAGCGTAACCAGTATCTCAATCATGGAAAAGCCGCGTTGCCAACTCAGTGCATGAGTTAATTTTTTCATAACAACTCCTTTTATTGTGTGGTTGTAAAGCCTGTCGGAGAGATGCTAATAGGCTTAGCTGCCGCCGCACCCGCCCAAGAGCCGTTTAACGTAAAAGGGACTATCGCAGCGGGTGATATGCCCTGAGAACCGATTGAGTTGTAAATCACAGCAGCGGCAGGACCGACCAAATTAACATCGTTTTGCAATGGCGCACGCACTAAGAATGGATTGGGTTCGACCGCCGTTGCAGCATCACATGCGCCATCTTTATTAGCATCCACGCAAATAATCCAGCCCGTTCTCGCCCAGTCGGCATTATTCACACATGCGGCTTGCCCGCTACATATCAGCACTCGCGTATTGCGCTTAACCGCTTCGCTATGCGCGAGATTCAAATCACTGATGAAGCTAATCCGCGCACTGCTGACGCGATTATTCCGCACCATCTCGGTCATGCTGGGAATTCCAATTGCCGCAAATATGCCCACGATTGCAATTACCATCATTAACTCAATCATGGTTAAACCTTGTAATTTTTTCATGCCCACCTCCGTCGCAATTTCATGCTCATTAAACACGCACAAACCGAAGCTAAAGAAGTAAAAACCGATAATTGGCTCACGATACCGACAAGTGGTGCTTTTTAACGGCGGTACGGTCTTGATTCTCAATCAAAAACTATCTATATAGTTTGCATAGCGACCCGCTAAGAATCAGCGATTAGCCATTCCAAATTTTGCACATTTATCTAAATCCACGGAAATAGCAGTCAGCCGCAAGACTGAGGCTCAGAATCAGCTTTATCGGTAGGCTTTAGCGACTAAGCGGTAATATTGAATTGTAAATCGTGTGGTAAAGTTATCTTTATTGACGGTCTAGATATTCAATAGACACACCCACCATATTGATAACTTAGGAAATACACATGGCAACTCTGAAAAAGAACGGCTTTACCTTAATTGAGCTGATGGTAACCATCGCAATTGTTGGCGTATTGGCGAGTATTGCAATTCCGTCTTATTCAGATTATGTGTTACGCGCGAAACTGGTTGAAGCGGCAAGCGGACTGTCTAATTGGCGTGTGCAGATGGAGCAGTCTTATCAAGACAACCGGGCCTATACCTGCCCTGCTACTGGCTCGATACCCGTCAGCAGCAAATACTTTGGTTTTACTTGCGCAGTCCCGACCACTCAAAGCTACACCCTCACAGCAACAGGTACAACAGGGCAATCTACAGCGGGGTTTACTTACACGATTAACGATACGAATACACGTGTCACCACCAAAGTTCCGACTGGCTGGACTAGCAATTCAACTTGCTGGGTTACAAAGAAGGGCGGCGTATGTTAAGTATTTCGCGCGGTTTTTCTCTTATTGAAGCAATGATAGCAATTACGATAGCGGGCATTTTGTTAGCGGCGGGGGTGCCTAGCTTTCAGTCGTGGATACAAAACAGCCAAGTACGCGCAACTGGAGAATCAGTACTCAATGGTTTGCAGCTTGCTCGCGCCGAGGCTGCCAGTCGCAACACCCTAGTCACGTTCACCTTAACAACAACTGACTGGAAAGTTGAAGTCTTAGCCGATGCACCGTTAGGTGTGGCTTACCAATTGCTCCAGTCTTATAGTCTGCCACCCACAATGTTAGCCACTCCAGCCCCGCTCAGCTTGACTTTCGATGGCATGGGTAAAGTTCAGCCAGCTTTAACTGCCATGCAAACCTTTGACATCAAGAACTCCTCCGCTTGTGCAACATCAAGCACTGGTAGTGGGGTGCGCTGTCTGCAAGTACAAGTCAAAGCAGGAGGCGCGGTGCGGATGTGCGACCCTGTGCTATCTCTAAAAACGAATCCTCAAGGTTGCGTATGAACCCTAAAATCAAACATCAAGCAGGTTTTATGCTACTCGAGACTATGGTCGGGCTGTTACTCTTTTCCATTGGCATTTTAGGCATGGTTAGCATGTTAGTGATGTCGATGAAAGCCTCGTCAGAAGCGAGTTATCGCAGCGAAGCTAGCTACCTAGCGAATCAAATCCTGGCACAAATGTGGGTAGATCGTGCAAATTTGACAGCTTATGCCCTTAATCCAACCAACCCAGTGGAAACCTGTCCCGCAGGAACTTCGGCATCTGGCAATGCCAACGTAACGAATTGGCTGTTAGATGTTGCCAAAATACCCAATGGCAATGCTTTACAGCCACAAATCCTAGTTGACCCACTCAATAACAACACCGTCACAGTGACCCTGTGCTGGCAATCTCCCAACACGCCTGTACACAAATTTGTTGTCACAGCAGCGATTAACTAAGGTGGCGCAATTGACACTATTGAAGTTTCAAAATCAACACGGCTTCAGCTTGGTTGAGGTTATGGTCGGTATGACCGTTGGCTTATTAACTGTGCTTGTTATTACCAGCACTTATATCGGCTTCGAAAAACAAAAACGTACCACCTCGAATGGCTCAGATGCTCAACAAAATGGCTTGATTGCGTTGCACGCTATTGAAACCGATGCGCGTATGGCTGGATTTGGCTTGACCCTGCCAGGGCAGTTGGCTTGCACTGAAATGATTCAGTACGAAGCAGGGACAAGCAAAATTGTACCGCTTTCGCCAGTACGCATTACTGATGGGGGTGCAGGGCAATCTGACAGCATTCAGTTCACATACAGCGATGCAGGTATTGGCAGCACGCCATCGGTGCTTATGACTCCGATGCCAAGCTCGGACTCTAGCATTACCATAACCAGCGTTAACTCATCAGGTTACACCGCAAACCAAGACAAATTTCTTATTTCAAGTCCCGTTTCGTCTCCCGGGACAGGAGTTGCGCAGCCTTGTACCCGACTGGCATATGTTAATTTCAATCTTCCAGACCCGTTAAATCTGGCAAACCTTAATCCAGCCCTTGGCAATAACATTTTCCCAAAAATTACCCAAGGTAATCCAGCTGACGGCTATGAGGCGTACAGCTCATTTGCTATCAATATGGGTAAGTTTCTACAAACTCAATACAGCATCGATGCAAAAAAAGACTTCGTTGCAACCGATATCAGCCTAGCCGCACGTCCTGTTACACCTTTAGCCAATAACATTGTAAACATCCAAGCCCAATATGGCTTTGCGCCACAAAATCCCACCCCCGGCAGCCCCGCCCCAGCAGTGAATGCTTGGTCTGATGCAACCGCCGTGGCTTTAACAACAGCAGAAATTATGCGCGTCAAAGCGATACGAGTTGCGGTTGTGGCGCGCAGCTCACTCAAAGAAAAACCTAGCACGGGTACCGTTTGTGATGCGACGAAAACAGCACCCATTACTTGGTCAGGCGGTCCTAGTGTTGACTTAACCGCAGATTCAGACTGGCAGTGTTATCGCTACAAGGTTTATCAAACAATCATTCCATTGCGCAACGTTATCTGGGCAAACCTCTAAAAACTATCATGCTGATTTTTAATTTACCACTCCCTGCCAAGCAACAAGGCTCAACTTTGTTTATCGCCCTCATTGCTTTGGTAGCCATGATGCTAGCGGGTATCGCCTTGATGCGCTCAGTCGATACAGCCAATATCGTAGCGGGTAACTTTGCCTTCAAAGAAGCCAGCTTACAAGCAGCCGACTTAGGAATGGAGGCAGCTTTTACAGCCTTACCCGCGCTCGCTGCCAAAGGCAATGTACCTGTGCCGAATCAATACTATGCCGTCCTCCAAGGTGTTGACCCTCAAGGCATCCCAGCAGGAGTCACTTGGTCTAAGGTTCCTCTGATTCAAACCAAAATTAAGGGTTACTCAATTCAGTATGTTATTGAGCGCATGTGTAAGGGTTCGGTAGCCGATCCGATTAACGGTCCCGCACCAGGCAATGTTGCGGAAGAAAAAAAATACTGCACGACGATTGCAAATCCAACCAATCAAGGTGGTAGTAAAGCCACTGGGCATGTCACATTTTCGGGTAATGGGGTGGTGTACTACCGCGTTACAGTTCGTTCAACTGGGCCACACAATGCGGTGAGCATGGTGCAAGGCACAATTAGCTTATAAGTTAGGACAGATTATGATTTATAGATTCAAGAAGTCTGCCGCAGTCGTCAATACGCTATTGATGCTGTCTATCGCGGCGCAACCGGCTTACGCTGCATCCATCAACATTGCTAACAGCCCGATGGCTGCTCAAAATACCGCCAAATCAAACATCATGTTTACCATGGATACATCGGGTGGGATGGATGTTGAAGTATTGTTGCCCACCTTTAACTCTATGTATTACGAAAGTAATGTCACCCCAGGCAACAACCCTACTAATCTCAACGGGAACTTCTTTTTGTTCCCGACTTGGTATCGCTCTAGCAACACCGTTAAACTATCCAAGAAGAATAAGCAAAAAGGGAAAGGTGGGTCTGCTGCCATTGATTTAATGCTTGAAGGCGATGTGAATAGTCCTGATCCACTCAATTGGCGTGTTCGTAATAACCATTACAATCATCAATACTACAACCCTTTCACCACTTATCAACCTTGGAATGGGGTTGATGTCAACGGCGTTACATTCACCAATGCAAACCCCACGAATGTCGAGTACGACCCATACTCAGGCATTCTCGGTTCAACTGATTTAACGCAAGAAATAAGCTCTGGTCAAACGCTTATTGATGCTGCAGGTAACAAATGGACTGTTCCTAAAGCACATACTTATACGAGCGGTGGGGCTGCTGGCAGCACCTATAACAGCACTTGGTATCCAGCAACTTACTACACTTGGGTGGATACCAATAACAATGGCGTATTAGATGCGGGTGAAGAAACACGTTACGAAATTAAAGATCCCGCAACCAGCGGCTGTAAGCAAACCAAAGTAGCGGCTAACACTATTATTCCTGGTTGCGCAGGTGCGATTGCGACTTATCCAAGTGGCAGAACTTATACCGCCGAAATGCAGAATTTTGCCAACTGGTTTATGTATTACCGCACTGTGATGCTGACCTTGCAAGGCTCTATTGGTAAACAGCTCGACACGCTCGGCAATACTCAAGTGGGGATGACCTCCCTTGAAGCCCCTTTTATTCCTGCACCCGTAACCGATATCTCGAACCCAACAGCATTAGAGGTGTTGCGCGGACAAATCTATGCCCTCGCCCCGAATCTGGGCGACTGGAGACAGCCTATTCACGACCGAATGAGCCAAGTCTTCGATTATTTCAAACAAACAGGCACGACAAATGGTGTCCCTGCCCCGATTCAATACAGCTGCCAGCAAAACTTTAATGTTTTAGTTACCGCTGGTTATTTGAACGAAAATGGAACGAACGCAAAAGGCTTTAAAAATTACTTCACCAACACCAACCCCTCATTAAACGGCCTAGTGGGTGATTACGACAGCACGCCTAACGGGAATCCTACTTCTGGTGCAGGCACAACGCCGTATGCCGATGGTTTAAACAAAATCGCCGATACTTTAGCCGATTGGGCGTTGTACATTTACGATCAAAATTTGCGTCCAGACTTGCCAGCCGGGAATGTCCAATTGATTCCCTCCACACATGAAACCAACCCTAATCCGCACTTAGATACTTATGTGATTGCACCAGGGGCAACTCCATCATTGTCCAATGCGCCGAGCGTCATTAATCCAGCAACTACCGATCCCTATACAGTTTTACCTAGCATTAACTGGCCGACTCCCGCTTTTCTCGATCAAACAACGATTGATGATTTATGGCACGCAGCAGTCAACGGGCGAGGAAAATTTGTCGGTGGCATGGATATTTATGGCGGTTTACAAGCAGTTCTGAACGATATTATGGGACGCATCGGCTCGGCAGCCGCTGTTGCGGTGAGCAATGCCAATATCAGCCCAGGAGATAGCTTCTCATATGCCTCTAGCTACAACACAGGCAATTGGTCGGGTGACTTGCAATCTTTCCCTATTGATTTGTTGACAGGGATTCCCTCAGCAATTGGTAAATGGTTACCTTCTTCACGTGATCAATTAGATGCAGCCGTGTTGGTAACAGGTCGTAAAATTGCCACTCACACGGGTACAACAGCCATTCCTTTCCGCATGGGGAATTTGACCGCAACTCAACAAAAATCATTGAACACCCCAGGCTTAACAGACAACACTACGGTGCTGGCTTTCTTACGCGGTGACCGTTCGAACGAAGGCACGTTGTATCGTAATCGTGGTCATGTTCTAGGTGACATTATTGATGCCGAACCTGTTGTCGTGCGGGAGCCATTATTGAGTTATGCGGATACGGGTTACGGTGCTTATAAAGCACAGTACACCACAACTGCACCGCGCCTAAAAACAGTCTTCCAGGCAGCCAATGATGGCATGTTGCACGCTTTTGATGCCAATCTGGGTTCAGAACTTTGGGCTTACATACCAGGTCTGATTTTGAATCAGCGCGATGCCGTTACAGGTAGCAGTAAATTAGTCAATCTCAGTAGCAAGAGCTACGCTCACGAGTACTTTGTGAACGGTACGCCTGCCTCAGGGGATATTGATTTTGGTAACACCTCTACGGGGGTAACAACACCTAACTGGCATTCAATTTTAGTAGGTGGGCTACGCAAAGGGGGGCGCGGCTACTATGCGCTCGATGTCACCGACCCCAATGCCGTAGACGAAGCTGCGTTAGCGGCCAAAGTAATGTGGGAGTTTCCTAACGCTAGCACGCCCGCTTCAGCCAAAGCCAATATGGGCTATAGCTACGCAACCCCCTTGATTACCAAAACGGTCGCAAATGGCTGGGTGGTTATTATTCCATCCGGCATCAACAACGGCACTAACCCAGGTGACAGTGGTGGCGATGGCTTAGGTCATTTGTTTGTTCTTGATGCCAAAACAGGTGAATTACTAAAAGATATTTCAACTGGCGTGGGTTCAACAACCACACCGAGCAATTTATCTGAAATATCAGGGTGGGTAGATAACGTAGCGGTAGATAACACGGTTACTCAGGTTTACGGCACGGATATGTTAGGCAATGTATGGCGATTTGATGTGTCAGACAAGTCCATGGCAAACTGGAAAAGCACTTTGTTAGCAACGCTTGTTGATAGTGTTGGACAGTCTCAAGCAATTACCACCGTTCCTGAATTGGCACTGATTAACGGTAAGCGCATCGTGTATGTTGGTACAGGGCAGTACTTAAGTGGTGCTGACATTCCAGCTGTGCCAGCCGTAGCAGGATTGCCCAATACACAGGTGCAAACTATGTACAGCCTGATTGACGACATGAGTATTCCAGCAGCAGGCTCCGCCGTTATTTTTCCACTGCGGACGAACCTCACACAACAGTTAATTGTTGCAGGTGGCACAACGCGTACGGTAAATGCCGTGCCACTTGCCACAACTAAGGGCTGGTATGTAGATCTAACGGTAGCGGGTTCATTAGGCGAGCGCATTATTACCGCTCCCGCGATTGCCAATACCACGCTCATTTTCACTACTAACGTGCCAAATTCAGCGGATCCATGCAGCCCTGGTGGCTCAAGCTGGCTGTATTCTTTGAATTACGCTACTGGAGGCATGGTCCCAGGCAGTACTTGGGCGGCACAATCACTGGGAAACACCTTAGCGAGTCGTCCAATTCTGGTTCAATTACCTGATGGCACGGTTAAGGCCTTAGTCAGACAATCTAATGCTTCTACGATAGCGACCAGCATTCCTGTAACTAACAGCACACCGATTGGCAAACGGATTGCTTGGCGTGAAATTATAAAAAGTTAAGGTTTTAGCGGGGAAACCCGTTAATTTGGGCGTTGTAAGTTGCTAGCCTTGTTTGTGGCATGAATCAACCATAAGCAGTAACACACTGATTCAATTTTTGTTAATCTAATGGAGTAATGATAATGTTGAAAAAAAGTAAAATCGTAGCCTCTTTAGCTACAGTAATGATGCTTAGTTCGGGTGTTGCTTTAGCTGCTGCGGCAAACGTGGGTACTAACAGCTCTACTACGACTAATGGCGCAGTTTCAACCTCGGGTGGCAGCGCAAGCTCTACAGCGGCTCGTAAAGCGGCTAAACAAAACTCTGCTGAATGCGCTCAAAAACGTAGCGAAAATGAGCATGAAAAGTCTGATGATGATGAAAAAGAACGCGAAGATAGCGATCATCAATCAATGTCACATGACAGCCATAAAGACGGGCAACACCATGCTGACACTCACCACGATGATATGGTAAAAGAACACAACGATCGCCACGTGAAACATGAAGAAGAGCGTAAAGCAGTTTGTGGTGAAGTTGATGATGGAAAAAGTGCTGAAAACAAAAACGATGATGCTAAGAAAAAAGCAGAAAATGACCGTAAAAAGAGTGAAGCTGAAAATAAATCTCACTAAGAGTGTTTTTTCTTAGTTTTGACGTTATTGACCCTAGGCAGAGATGTTTAGGGTTTTTATCGCAGTGAGATTGTAGTCAATAAAAAAGCGACCCTAGGGTCGCTTTTTTATTGAGCCAATGAAACCTTACTTAACAATCGCTTTCAACTCACCTTTAGCATAACGATTTGCCATACTTTCCAGTGAGATAGGCTTGATTTTGCCCGCTTGACCT
>JAVHQO010000100.1:0-2656 GCA_036171175.1 Gallionella sp. | reverse complement strand
GACGCGTATCGGCGCGAACTGTTGAGCGACGCGGAACTGGGCTTAGGCAACTCGGTGCATGTCAATGCGTATCGCTTGGCGGGTTTAATTCCCGGTTCCTTGGCATTGATTTTGTCCGATCATTTGCCGTGGAACGCGGTGTTCGTCATCACCGCATTCTTCATGCTGCCCGGCATGGTGATGACGCTGCTGGTGAGCGAGCCGCATCGCGCCGCGCCGCCGAAAACCTTGCGTGCAGCGGTGGTTGAGCCGTTCCGCGAATTTATTTCGCGCCAAGGTTGGCGCAGCGCGCTGACCATTTTGGCGTTTTTATTTTTCTACAAACTGGGCGACAGCTTGTGCACCGCGCTCGCCACGCCGTTTTATATGGACATGGGTTTTAGCAAAACTGACATCGGCTTAATTGCGAAAAATGCGGGACTGTGGCCAGCGGTGATCGGTGGATTATTGGGCGGGCTGTGGATGCTCAAAATCGGCATCAATCGCGCGCTATGGATTTTTGGTGTGGTGCAAGTGCTGGCGATTTTTGGCTTTGCATGGCTGGCAGCACAAGGACATTTCGACAACATCGGCGCGGCAGAACGCACTCAACTCGCCATCGTCATCAGCTTAGAAGCGTTCGGTGTAGGCGTGGGTACGGCAGCCTTCGTTGCCTTCATCGCGCGCACCACCCATCCCGCTTACACCGCCACGCAATTCGCCTTATTCACCAGCCTTGCCGCTGTGCCGCGCACCTTTATGAATGCCACCGCAGGCTGGCTAGTCGAAGCCATCGGCTGGTCTGGATTCTTCTGGCTATGTGCGCTGCTAGCGATTCCTGGCATGGTGCTGCTGCTAAAAGTCGCGCCTTGGCACGCCGCAGAGCAGCCCTAAATCACTTTACAATCGCGCCTTTTAGTTCACCTCGACTGTTATGCAAACACTCACCCTTACCCGCCCCGACGACTGGCATTTACATTTGCGCGATGGCGATTTAATGCGCTCTGTGTTACCCGACACCGCGCGCCAATTTGCCCGCGCCATCGTCATGCCCAATCTGCGCCCGCCTGTCACCACCACCTCTCAAGCCATTGCATATCACGCGCGCATTAGTCAAGCCGTGCCAGCGGGCATGAAGTTCGAGCCGCTGATGACGCTGTATTTAACCAACAACACTAGCGCGGCAGAAATTCGCAAAGCCCATGCCAGCGGCATTGTTCACGCCATCAAACTTTACCCCGCTGGCGCGACCACCAACTCCGACGCGGGCGTGACCGACTTGCGTCTCACCTATGCCGCGCTGGAAGAAATGCAAAAGCTGGGAATGCCACTGTTAGTGCATGGCGAAGTCACCGACAGCCATATCGACGTATTCGACCGCGAAGCGGTGTTTATCGAAACAGTGATGCAACCCTTGCTGAAAGATTTGCCGAATCTGCGCGTGGTGTTTGAACATATCACCACCAAAGATGCGGCAGAATTTGTGGCAAGCGCGCCTGATAACATCGCCGCCACGCTCACCCCGCAACACCTGCTGTACAACCGCAACGCCATGTTAGTCGGCGGCATCCGTCCACATTTTTATTGCCTGCCGATACTCAAACGCGAAACCCATCGCGAGGCGTTAGTCAAAGCGGCAACCAGCGGCAGTAAGAAATTTTTCCTCGGCACAGACAGCGCGCCGCACGCGCAACACACCAAAGAAAATGCCTGCGGCTGCGCGGGTTGCTACACCGCCCATCACGCGATTGAGCTCTACGCCGAAGCCTTTGAAGCGGCAGGCGCGCTGAATAAACTCGAAGCCTTCGCTAGTTTTTATGGTGCGGATTTTTACGGCTTACCGCGCAATAAAGACACCATTACGTTGCGCAAACAAGACTGGCAAGTACCCTCCACGGTGGGGTTTGGCGAGCATTTGCTTGTGCCGCTAAGGGCTGGGGAAATGATGAAGTGGAAGCTGCAAGCTCTTAATCTACAGGAGCAATCAAAATGCTAGGAGCATTTCTTAAATGCAGGGATTGCAATGCTCGTGATTTATTTGCTGCTAATGAAAGTTTTCTTACCGTAGTTCTCTACTCACACGATTGAGGCTGTTTCAAAAATTACTGAATCCTCAAAAGCGCGCCAGCCTGCCTAGGTCAGATAAACGACGGTAGGGTGGGTAAGTAGCACGCCATCAAATTAAATCTCAATTGAGATACAATATCCGCCAAATTTAATGAATAGGAGTCAATCATGGCAACCTCAACGATGGTGCATGTGCGGGTGGATAACGAGGTGAAGGAGCAGGCGACTGAAGCCTTAGCGGCAATGGGATTTTCAGTGTCGGATGCGGTGCGTTTGTTTTTGAAGCGGGTGGTCGCGGAGCAGGCGATGCCTGTTGAGCTGAAAGTGCCGAACGCGGAAACTCGCGCTGCAATGGAAGAATCTCGCGCCATTATTCGCGCGCATCGCGCACGTTTCGCTAATGCTTCAGCTTTATTTAATGACCTCGAAAAAGCCAGCCAAGGCTAAACGCGCAGCACTTCCCCGTGCATCCGATTACACCAAGCAATTTGCCAAGGACTGGGCGCGCTTGTCTGAGTCAGGGCGTTATGACATGCGACGGCTAAAAGAGGCGATGTTGATTCTGGTTGCCAACGAAACTCGACTGGGTGCGGAATGGCTAGACCACCCG
>JAVHQO010000099.1:0-12593 GCA_036171175.1 Gallionella sp. | reverse complement strand
TTCTCAATAATTTTTTGTGCGGTGGCTTGCATCATCGGCACCGCAACGGAATTGCCAAATTGTTTATAAGCAGAGGCATCGGCAACAGGGATTAAGAACTTATCGGGATAGCCTTGCAATCGAGCCCATTCGCGCGGGGTCATTTTGCGTATGCCTTCACGATTTACTTCGCCTTTGATATGGGTGACAGGCGTGAAGTCGGTGAGGCGATGGTCAATGACCAAATTGCGTTCGCGACCCATGCCGCCGCACACGATTGAATTGGTCACTGCATCATCGGAAATAATCTCGTAACCGAAACCATTGCCTTTGCTTTCGTGGCGTTGCTTGTGATTGATAAGTGTTTGTAAATAACGCGTGGACAAATAGTATTTCGCCGATACCACACGATTTTCTTTGACATCACGGAAGGCGAATTTTTGTGCGATAGGCTTGGGGTAATCAAAATTTGTCACGCCTAAATCTTTTCTAAATCCCACAATCAATATGCGCTCGCGGTTCTGTGCCACACCGTAATTACGCGCATTCAGAACTTGCGGCTCAGGTACAAAATAATTCAACTCGTTGCGTAGCACATTCAAAATGGTCGCTAAGGTCGTGCCTTTGCCGTGACTGATTAAGCCTTTTACATTCTCTAAAAAGAACGCTTTTGGCTGTTTACGACGCAAAATTTCGGCGACCTCAAAGAACATCGTGCCACGCGTATCTTCAAAGCCACCGCGCTTACCCGCAATCGAAAAAGCCTGACAGGGAAAGCCTGCGCACAGCACATCGAAACCATCGGGGATATGTTTTTTAGTCGCCTCGAAGCTGATGTCGCCGAACGGTGCATCGCCAAAATTAGCTTTGTAAGTGACGCGTGCTTGCGCATCCCACTCGCTGCTAAACACACATTTTCCGCCTAACGATTGCAGTGCCATGCGAAAGCCACCGATGCCCGCAAATAAATCTATGAAAGAAAATTTAGGCTGACGCGGCTCTGGAAACGGACAAGGCGTTTGATTGAAGAGCTTGTACTGCAAGGCTTCTTGCGCAACTTTGAATGCTAACGAGGCATCCTCATTCGCAGGCTCATCGCTGTACACAAAAGCCTCGACGGGCTGCTTAGACGGAGGTTTTGCGCGTTTCATCTTAGTGAGCGTGGCTGGCTGGCGCGCGTCTTCAAGCATCGCAGGGCAAACCCAAAGCAGTCATAAAAATAGGGCAAGCCGCATCAATAATGGTGTCTTGTCCGATAGCTGTATCTAGCTTGGCGAGGCTTATGCGCAACTTGGCGACTTCTGATTTTGAAAACAAAGCTGCGCCTGTGGAGAGGCAAATAATGTCAGCAGAATCATCTTCTGGATGAAACAGAAAACCACGATCGCGTAGGGCGGCGAACCATGCTGAAGCTCCCGCTACAGTGGTGTGAGTGAGGGCAGGAAGGCGTGATGAGTTAGACATGATTGCTCCTTAAATCAGCAGGTTAAAAACAAGGTTGCCGCATATTCGCGGCAACCTTGGGTGGCGATAGTTTACCGCCTCACGCGCGGGCTGTCTGGGTCGTGTAATGTTGTTGTAAACCGTGTATCAAGTTTTGTGCGAGTTGCGCTTGCAGTTCGTTGATGCTGGCGGTGATGCCGAGGGCGCATGCTTGGGTGACTTGTAAGCCTTGATAGCCGCAGGGGTTGATGTTGTTGAACGGGCTTAAATCCATATCCACGTTGAACGACAGACCGTGGTAGCAGTAGCCCGTTTTAATTTTCAGTCCGAGCGCGGCAATTTTTGCGCCGTTCACATATACGCCGGGTGCATCGACGCGATTGACGGCTTGAATGCCGTAGTCGGCGAGCAAGGCGATGACGGCGTTTTCCATCACGTTGACCAGTTCGCGCACGCCGATTTTGCAGCGGCGCATGTCGAGCAAACAGTAGGCAACGATTTGTCCAGGGCCGTGATAGGTAATTTGTCCGCCTCGATCAATTTTCACCACGGGTATTGCAGTCGGATTGAGCAGGTGTTCGGGTAAGCCCGCTAAGCCTTGCGTGTAAGTGGGCGGATGTTGCAGCAGCCAAATCTCGTCGCGCGTATCAGCCGTGCGTGCTGCCGTAAAAGCCTTCATCGCGTCCCAAGTAGTTTGGTAATCGACTAAGCCTAGCGAGTGCACGATAGGCGTGGCGAGGTGCGGAACAGTTGTCTCCGAAGGATTGCTGGCAACGCTGTTCTGGTTAATGGGCATTAAAGAACCATCTTGACCATCGGGTGGTCGCATAGCTCTTGATAAACCGCATCAAGTTGCACGCGCGAGGTGGCGGTGATGGTGCAGGTTAGGCTGATGTATTTGGCGGTTTTGCTGGCGCGCATTTCCATCGTGTTGGGCGAAAAAGTGGGGTCGTGTTTGGTGACGATATCCAATACCGCTTGGGCAAAACCTGCGTGTTGCTGACCGAAAATTTTCAGCGGAAATGCGCAAGGATAATCGAGCAGCGCGTCGCTTAATTGTTGCTCGGTGAGCTGTGCCAGCTTGGCTAAATTGGGCGAGAGTTTTTTAGTCATAGGGATGGATTACGCATAACGTCGCGTTTGAAAGTTTGATAAAGCGTATGGAGTTGGGCAAACATCGCAGCTGGTTTGCCCGTGCCGACAGGCAAGCCGTCGAGTTGGGTAATGGCTAACACTTCGCGCGTGCTGGAGGTGAGCAACAGTTCATCGGCGGTGAATAATTCTGCTTTGGCAACGCGGCGAACTTGATGTGCAATGCCGTGTGCCGCAGCGATTTCCAGAATCACATCGTAGGTGATGCCGGGCAGCATGAGATGGTCTTTGGGTGGCGCGATAAGGATATTATTTTTAACCACAAAAATGTTGCTCGCCGCGCCTTCGGTCATAAATTCATCGTCGCGTATCAAGATGCTTTCTACACAGCCCGCCGCAATGGCTTGTTGGCGCAGCAGCACATTAGGCAGCAGCGAAATCGCTTTGATGTCGCAACGCAGCCAACGATTATCTACCGCCGTGATGCACGCGATACCTTGATTCAATAGGGCTTGTGCAGGTGGCACGAGCGGCTTGCTCATCACTAATACGGTGGGTGCGGCAGGCGGCACAGGGAAGGCGTGATCGCGAGGTGCTGCGCCACGCGTGACATGTACATACAGATATTGGTCGTCCTCGCTATGGCGCGCAATCAGCGCATTGAGTATCGCGACCCATTCATTTTCGCTATGCGGATTGGGCAACAAGATGCCCTCGCAACTTTGTTGCAAGCGTTGTAAATGTTCAGTGAGGCGAAACGCGCGGCGCGAATAAACGGGGATGACTTCATACACGCCGTCGCCAAAAATAAAGCCGCGATCCAGCACTGAAACCTGCGCTTGCGCTACGGGTAAAAATTGTCCATTGAGATACACAGTCATCGTCTAATCCTTTGGCCAGTATTTGATAATCAGCAGCCGAATGCTGTCCCAGCCGCGCGCGAACACATTGGCGGCAGAGACATTTTCTAAAGGATAAACGGCAAACTCGGCATACGGTTTCCCACCTAGACTGAACTTCATTACACCAATGGCAACGCTGCTGTCGATAGGCGCGAGCAAGGGCTGGCGGGTTTCTAGCGTGGCTTTCAGTTTGCCTAATTGACCTTTGGGCACACTTAATAAAATATCTTGCTTAAAGCCGATTTCGAGATGGCTTTGTGTGCCTTTCCAAATGCGTAATTCGGTGACGACTTGTTCGCGTTTGTATAACGACACCGCATCAAAATTTTGAAAGCCGTAGTTGATGAGCTGCTGACTTTCGCTGCTGCGCAAAGCGTCGTTAGGCGCGCCCAATAGCACTGAAATCAAGCGATGCGTGTCACGCTTCGCTGAACCGACCAAGCAAAATCCTGCTGTTTCGGTGTGTCCTGTTTTCATGCCATCGGCATTCGGATCTAGCCACAACAGGCGATTACGATTGGCTTGTGTGACATTGTTGAAAGCAAATTCACGCAGCGAAAAAAGCTCATAAAACTGTGGATAGTCGCGCACGATAGCCGCTGCGATTAACGCCAAATCGTGCGCGCTGCTGTAATGTTGTGCATTGGGCAGACCAACCGAATTAGTGAAGTGCGTGTTGGTTAAGCCTAAGCGAGTGACTTGTTTATTCATCTGTTCGACAAAGCCCGCTTCGCTGCCAGCGATATGCGTTGCCAAGGTCATCGCTGCATCGTTGCCCGATTGCACAATCAGCCCACGCAACAAATCCGCCACACTCACCGACTGTCCAGCTTTAAGCAACATGCGCGATTCGCCATTGGCATTGCGCACCGCGCTTTGTGGCACGACAAGCTGCTCGTCTAATTGAATGGTGTCGTGTTCCAGCGCATCAAAAGTGAGATACGCAGTCATTAGTTTGGTGAGCGAGGCAGGCTCCATGCGCGTGTCAGAATTTTGTTCCAGCAACACTTGCCCCGTGCTGTAGTCGTAGAGCAGATAAGCCTTGGCGGTCAAGCTGGGTGCAGCGGGCAGCGGCGCGGCAAAGCTGACGCTGGAGAACAACAGGCTAATCAGTGCGAGGAATTTCATAACGGTGACGGCGAAAAAAGAGGCGCGATTATAGATTAAGTGGGGAGGCGTGTTGCGCTGGATGCGGCAAGACCGCACGGGTATTCCCACAACACAACGGAGCGGACGCTCTTGTTTGGGAATGATGGGGGCGTCCGATTGGAATTGTAGGCGTCCGATAAGGCTGCCCCGTGTAACAGGGTGAGTTCCATTTCCCATTTTTTATTTAGGTCAAATGGCTAGGTCGTCATACATATTGTTATGCCCCCGCTCGTCCTAGAAAATCCGCGCAGAATTTTTAGGAGACTTGTTATGCAACTAATCTCGAATGGAACTGCTGTGAAAAAAAATTATTTTCGTTTTTATAGCCCGACTAAAACGGCGGTGCTTGAGCCGCTTAATCTGATTGCCGCTGCCGAGCAGCATGTGTTGTGGAAGTTACAGCTCGGTCACCATGTACACGGGCGTACTAAGGAATCCTTGGAGTTTAGTGCGATAGGTCAAGATGGCGTGTGCCAGTTGGGCGCATGGATACACGGACATGCGCTACAAGATTTTCGCGACACCAGCGCGTATCGTGAGCTGCAATTTGCCCACTCCTTATTTCACGATTTTGCCGCCGCCATCGTTGAAAAATTAAGCGATGGCGATCGTGACGGCGCAATTGAAATTTACAAAAACGAATACAGTTTGGCGATGCAACACATCATTCAATCGCTGACGAAAATCAATCGTTTGATTCAGCAGCATTAGCCACTCGAAAGTGGCTGGCGGCTCTGCACCAACCCACACCGATACTCCACTTAGGCACAACGCGCCGTTCCACTTGCGGCTTTCCTTATCTAAGCGGTGGCTTATTTAATTTTCTTTGTAGGGTACGGCGGTGCATATTGAGCGCGCGGGCGGTAGCGGAAATGTTGTCGCTGTGTTCGTGCAGCACACGCTGAATATGCGCCCACTCCAGATTTTCAATCAGCGGCAGGGTGGTTTCTATATTGGTATTGCTATCTGCAACATGCGCAAACGCAGCAACGATTTCATCTGCATTGGCGGGCTTGGCTAAGTAGTGTGTTGCGCCTAATTTAATCGCTTCAATGGCCGTGCTAATCGCCGCATAACCAGTCAGCATCACGATGCGCGTATTGGGATCTAGGCTGTGCAAGTATTCGACCAAACTCAAGCCGCTCGCGCCCTGCATTTTCAAATCGACCACAGCAAATTCAGGGGGATTTTGTTCTGCCAGTGGTCGGGCTATTTCCACACTGTGTGCCACACTGACTTGATAGCCGCGCTTTTCTAACGCGCTTTTTAGCACCTTGCAAAAGGTCAAATCGTCATCGACTAACAGTAGCGAAGGCAGTTCATCGCGGGTGATATTTAGCGCGTGATTCATTGCGGCATCGCCACTAAAGGCATACTCAATTCGGTTATCGCGCCGCCTTCGGCGTGATTGAACAAGCGTACTTTTCCGCGCAAGCGTTCCACCGTGGCATTGGCTAAAAATAAGCCTAGGCCGCGTCCCTCTTGCTTGGTGGTAAAAAACGCTGCCCCCGCATTCTGTAAGGCTTCCGCGCTCAGTCCTGTGCCCTTATCGACGATGCTCAAAATGAACTGGGTAGCGGTGCATTCGCTGCGGATTAGGATGCCGTCAGGGCTGGCATCGGCGGCGTTATTGAGCAGATTCATCAGCGCGGCGCGCAAGGTGCTATCGGCTTGGATGTGCGCATTGCCACTGCCCGCTAGATAGTGATATTTCGCGTTGGGGCGCAGTAATTGCCACTCGTCTAACACCGCAGCAATCAGCGGTTCGGTGGCTTGCACGCTAGGCGTATCAACGTTTGCCACGTTGCTTAAAATTTTATCGAGGATGCGTTTACAGCCACGCACTTGCTCATTCAGGATGGTTAAATTGTCCTGCCATTCTGCTGGCGGCTGATTTTCACCAGCGCGTAATTCATGTTGCATTTCGTTTATTACCACCGCCATAGTGGAGAGCGGCGTACCCATTTCATGGGCAGCCGCAGCACCTTGTGTCGCCAGCGCGACGATACGTTCGTTGCGCAAAATATCTTCGCGTGCGTGCGCTAATTGCTCGTCACGTTTACGCACCGCAACCGCCATTTGTGTCACGAAATATGCCACCACCATTGCGCTAATAAAAAATCCTAACCACATGCCCAGCACATGGGTGGTAAACGCGCTGTCGCTGTTGTGATCATGGTGACTGTGCGGCAGCGGCACGAAATAAATCATCAGCGTGCTGTAGCAGGCAAGCGTAAGTGCCGCCATGCCCCAAATGTAGCGTTGCGGCAAGGTCGCAGCCGCAATCACTAACGGCAATAAAAATAATGAGACAAAAGGATTGGTCGAGCCGCCGCCGTAATACAACAACACGCTTAACGCCAACACATCCACGCACAGCTGCGCAAACAATTCGAGATGAGCAACGGGATACGCGCTGTGTAAGCGCAAGCTGCTCAGTAAATTGATGAGCGTGAGGATGGCGATGGTGCTCAGCATGGGCTGCCAATCGAGCTGCATATCGAGAAAGTGCCACACGCCGAGCAGCGTGAGCAATTGCGCGATGATGGCTATATGGCGTAACAACACGAGGCGACTTAACGGCGTGTGACCGTGCGAGGCGAACAGCAGCAATTTTTTCATGGCGCGCATTGTAATAGTCTGGCGGCTATTCAAGGTGCGACAAAATGTCGCACCCTATGTGCGTCATTTTGCGGTGTAGGGTTACCTTCAGGTTATGCCGCAACCACAAAATCTAGCCCTCTGGTACGGATAAAATTTTCTGGCACTTGGCTGTGCAAGGGGGTGCGACAAAATGCCGCATTCCCAAGCTAAAAAATTTAATCAATAATGCCTTGCGCCTCACCTTTATTTAGCGGGTCTCCCCCAGATTTTTTCCCATTGTCTCCTCCCAAGAGGCTTGAAAAAACTGCTAAATACGATGAGGCGTTTTTTATGCCTCAACAGCTATTCAACCCTCTCAATAACCTATAATCCGCGCCTTCAAAAATCTTCCTTAGGAACTCATCATGCTGAAAAAATTATGCTTAACGCTTGCGACAGCTTTACTTACTTTTAACGCGACGGCAGGCGAGGTGCAAATTGACAAAGCGCGCGTGCGCGCTAGCGCGCCTGGACAGACCACCGCGATGGTCGATTTGCAAATTAAGAGCGTACCAGCGGCACGTTTAATCAGTGTTAGCACGCCCGCAGCCGCGAGCGTCGAATTGCATCGCATGACAATGGATAACGGCGTGATGAAAATGCGCGAGGTAAAAGAGCTCGCTTTGCCTGCGGGGCAAGTAGTGGATTTGGGCGAAGCGGGACTGCACTTAATGTTGATTGGTTTGCAAGCCCCAATCAAAGAAGGCACGCCCGTGCCGCTGACCTTGAAAATTCAATTAGCCGATAAAAAAATTATTAGCGTCGCTACCGTTGCCGAAGTGAAACCTTTGGTCGAAATCAAGCCGGATGCCAATATGAATGAGCATCAACATATGCATCATCATTAGCCGCCTACACGCTATCCGCCCCCTCAATTCTGTTCTTCCGTGTAAAATCAGTGCCTAATTTTTTGAGGGAACATCATGCCGTTGACCGCTGCTACTGCCGAAAATAAAGCCTTGGTGCTCGCTGAGGCTCTGCCTTACATCCAACGCTTTTTCGATAAAACCATCGTAATTAAATACGGTGGCAATGCCATGACCGATCCTAAATTGCAGGAGAGTTTTGCGCGCGATGTGGTGCTGTTGAAACTGGTCGGTATGAACCCTGTGGTGGTGCATGGCGGCGGGCCGCAAATCAATGACATGCTCAAGCGTGTCGGCAAGCAGGGTGAGTTTATTCAGGGGATGCGCGTCACCGACGAAGAGACCATGGACGTGGTCGAGATGGTGCTAGGCAAAGTCAATAAAGACATCGTCAATCTTATCAATCGCTACGGCGGCAAAGCGGTTGGGCTGACGGGGCAAGATGGCGGCTTTATCCGCGCTGAAAAACTCCTGCTGGAAAGCAACACTGAGCCTGGCAAAATGTTGGACATCGGCTTGGTGGGGAACATCAACAAAATTGACCCCGCCATCATTACCTTTTTAGATTCGGGTGATTTCATTCCCGTCATCGCACCGATTGGCGTATCACCCAATGGTGAGACGCTCAACATCAATGCCGACGTAGTAGCAGGCAAATTAGCCGAAGTGCTACATGCCGAAAAATTAGTGCTGCTGACCAACACCCCAGGTGTATTGGACAAAGATGGCAATCTGCTCACCGGGCTTACACCGAAACAAATTGATGACTTGGTTGCGGACGGTACATTGTCGGGCGGCATGTTGCCAAAAATTGGCTCGGCACTCGATGCTGCGCGTGGCGGGGTCAGGTCAGTGCACATCATCGACGGTCGCGTACAACATGCGCTGCTGCTAGAAATTTTGACTGACGAAGGCGTGGGCACGCTGATTAAAAGCAAGTAATGAAATTCCTCCAACCGTTCGCCCTGAGCTTGTCGAAGGATGCACTCACTCTTCGACAAGCTCAGGGCGAACGGGCTGCGGATGTGATATGAGCAATCGGCTGTGGATTTTTGATTTAGATAACACGTTGCATGACGCATCGCCGCATATTTTTCCGCATATCAATCGCAGCATGACGGCGTATTTGCAGCAACATTTGCAACTTGATGAAGTGGCGGCAAATGCTTTGCGTATCGACTATTGGCAGCGTTATGGCGCGACCTTGAGCGGCATGATGTTGCATCACGACACTGACCCAAATCATTTTTTGCAGCAGACCCATCAATTTCCAGAGCTGGACAAAATGGTGTTACGCGAGCCGCGTTTACGCCCTGTTTTAATGAGTTTGCCAGGGCGCAAAGTGTTGTTTACCAACGCACCTAAACACTATGCGGTTGCGGTGTTAAAGCTGCTGCGCATCAGCGATTTATTTGCTGAGGTAATGACGGTAGAGCACACGGGATTTCGCCCTAAGCCGCATCCCTTTGGTTTTTTGAAGCTGTTGCAAAAGCATCGCGTGAAGCCTGCGCAATGTGTGATGGTGGAAGATAGTTTGGAAAATTTGCGTACCGCCAGAAAATTGGGGATGCGTACCGTTTGGGTCAACGCGGGCTTGCAAAATGAGGCGTGCGTGGATGTCAAAATCAAAAGCATTTTGCAGTTGCGTGACGCGCTGCATCGAATTTAATTAAGGATAAAAAATGGCGGCAAAACCTGGCGAACGTAAGCTGCAAATCCTGCAAACTGTGGCGCATATGTTGGAGCAACCGCGTAGTGAAAAAATCACCACGGCTGCCTTGGCGGCGAAGCTAGAGCTGTCCGAAGCCGCGCTGTATCGGCACTTTTCCAGCAAGGCGCAGATGTTTGAAGGCTTGATTGAGTTTATCGAACAGACCGTGTTTGGTTTGGTCAATAAAATTACCCAAGATGAAAAAAGTGGCGTGAAACAAGTCGAGGCAGTGGTGTCTTTACTGCTCGGATTTGCGCAAAAAAATCGCGGCATGACGCGCGTGTTAATTGGCGACGCGCTGGTCAATGAAGATGAAAAATTGCAGCAGCGCATCAATCAATTTTTTGATCGGATTGAAGCAACCTTAAAGCAGTCGTTGCGCATGGCGGCAACGCAAGGCGAACTGGGTGCGTCCGTGGATGTGAGCGCGCACGCCAATTTGTTGTTGTGCTTTGTGATGGGGCGTTTGCAGCAGTTTGGCAAGAGCGGTTTTAGTCGCGAACCGTTGGCGATGTTGCCCGCGCAACTGGCGATTTTGTTGAAGGCATAAAACTACCTATGAGGTGTTTCTAGGAGGCCAAATTAGACCTCTCTAGTCTCTTATTTAATCGCTAGCAAGGCTTGCTCAAACTCTTTCAATGCCAACGGCTTGCCGAATAAATAACCTTGGAAGTTATGGCAGCCTTGCGCGCTTAAAGCATCTTCTTGAGCGGTGGTTTCGACTCCTTCGGCGAGGATGCTGATGTTCATACTGGCCGCCATTTCAATCATGGATTTCACAATCGCTTGGTCGTAATTGTCGGTGGCAATTTCGGCAACGAAGGATTGGTCAATTTTGATTTGGTCGAGCGGCAGTCGTTTGAGATGGGTGAGCGAAGAATGCCCCGTGCCAAAATCATCCATAGAAATACTCACGCCCAAGGCTTTCAAATGCTGTAGCAAACTGATGGTGTATTCGATGTCATGCAGTGCCATGCTCTCGGTAATTTCCAACTTCAAGCGCGCTGGGTTGATACCTGATTGTTGCAGTGCAACCTGCACTTGCTCGACAAAGGTGGGCTTGTGTAATTTCGTGGTGCTGATGTGCGCGTTTTCTACTTTGCTCAAGTGTTTAGACTTACGCAATTGTGCCGCGCTGACGTTAATCGACAGCACAATGTCGCGTGTATGCGCCTGTGCTTCCCATGCTTTGAGCTGCGCGCACGCCGTATTGAGCACCCATTGCCCTAGGTGAATAATCAAATCACTTTCTTCTGCTAAGTTAATAAATTGCGTCGGATACATCATGCCTAATTCGGGATGATGCCAGCGCAGCAAGGCTTCCGCGCCGATAGCGTGTTTATTGCGATCAACTTGCACTTGGTAAAACAATTCAAATTGATGGTCGGTGAGGGCGGCGTGTAGCGCGCTTTCTAAACTGCTGCGAGCGTCCAGGCTGTCTTGCACCAGCTCATCGTAAAAGCGCACGGTGTTACGTCCTGCCCGTTTCGCTTGATACATCGCGGTATCGGCGCGTTTAATAATTTCTTCGCCATCAATTTCACCACGATTAAACAATGCCACGCCGATACTTGCACCACCGTGATGGGTATGGCTCTTAAGGTGATACGGCTCACCTAACGCGATGCAAATTTTTTCGGCGATGATGCCCGCTTGCTCACTGGCGGCTTCAAAGTCGCCGCGTAAATCATTTAACACCACCACAAATTCATCGCCGCCTAACCGCGCCACGACATCAGAGGTGCGCACATTGGCGCGTAAACGCTGTGCGACTTCAATCAATACCAAATCACCTTTAGCATGACCTTTGCTGTCGTTTAAGGATTTGAAATTGTCTAAGTCGAGGAAAATCAGCCCGCCATAATGTTGGGTTTGCTTAGAGTGTTTAATCGCATGAGTGAGGCGTTCTTGGAACATGCGCCGATTAGGCAGCCCCGTTAAGCCATCCGAATAGGCAAGCTGATAAATTGCCGCATCGGCATTTTTTTTAACCGTGTCAAGTTCGTTTGTAGCCGTGCGGATGCGCTCAATAAGCAGCAATAAATTCACCAGCAACGCAATCAAAACAAAAATGACAGTGCGTTGAATATCGAGGCGCAAGTCATGAATTTCTTGCTGCTGTTTGGCACTCGCCAAGGCTTGCAAAGAGGTTTGATTGGTCACGCTTTCGGCGCGCAAGGCATTCAATTCGGCACTTAACCAACGGTCGATACCACGCACATTTTTGTCTATTTCAAAGGCGTAATCGCGGTCTTGGCTGAGTGGGATGCGGCTTAAAAATTCACGATAAATCACGCCGAGTTGCTGGTGAGCTTGGATGGCTAGACCAATTTTTTCAGCGAAGTTCATATGCGCTAAATCGCGTTGCTCGAAAGCGCGTAGCTGCGCTAAAGATTTTTCGCTGTAGGCACTGGGGCTAAGGTGCGTGTTGCTGGATTCAAAGTTGGATTGGGCGAGTTCATCGAGCTGTAAATCGAGTAATTTTTTTTGCACAAGGGCTTCGCTGCGTTCAAACCCTGCCCAGTATTTTTTGTATAGCTCGGCATCATTGCCGCGCAACAGGATGTCTTTCCATTCTTGAACTTGAGTTTTGAATTCGATTTGAATTTCGGCTAAGTCTTGGCTTTGGTGAATCAGCGCGAGCAAGTGCGCGCTATGCGCTTGTTCGGTGCGCTCCAAATTGCCCACTTGGCGGCTGATGTCGAGCAAGCCCCACACGTTAGAGACTGACAGCATGGCAATCAAAATCAGCAGCCAGAAATTTTTACGACGGGCTTGGGCTTTAAGGGCTTTAAGGGCTTTAAGGGC
>JAVHQO010000098.1:0-2682 GCA_036171175.1 Gallionella sp. | reverse complement strand
ACTCAAATTCGTGAGCTAATTTTTGATAGGCATTGTCAATGACAGCCTGCACTTCTTCACGCAAATAACCTGCGTCAGCGAAGCCTCTAATGGCTTGAAATAATCGGCTCTTACGGTATGCGTCACGCTGCACTTCAGACAGGTTGGCCTCTTGTGCCGCCAAATCAAATTCAAAATTGTAAGTCCAATAGTTTTCTAGTGAAAGCCAGCCCAAACTAAAAGCAACTTTGGCAACGTTGGTCATTCTTTGTTTGCTCATCGGGCTATTGCCAGAAGCATATTTTTTCAACGTCGCTTCGCTAATCACCAACCGATAAGGTTGCAAGGGGTAAGCATTCAAGGCAGCAGAAATTTCAGCATAGGTTTTGCCGCTAGTGGTTTTAATTTCCTGAATAAGATTACGCGTGGGCTGTGCGGCTTCAATTTTGTCTTGTCCGGTTAGATACTTAGTGGGTCTCGCCATTTAGTTACCTTTTACTATAAATTATTCCAGTCATTCTAGCCCACTTATCTGATTATATGTCTATATGTATATTCTGATTTGTCACCTTTAATTGATTATTAGATATAAATGATTAAGCCTACACATTACAGCAAGACGGGAACCAACCGCAGCGCGGTTGGGCGTAGCAGCGTCCAGCGCGTAGCCCATAAAAGCAGCCTGCCCCAGCAGGTTGCTTGTTGGTGGGGGAGCCGACAGCGAATGAAGACGCGAACGCGGCTGAAAGTGCGCCCCAGCGCACGGTCGGTGTTGGGGGGTGCAGCCCCGCCGCCGAGTGCAACGCGGCTACCCTCTGTGCGCATCACCGTAAGGTGATGGCCGAACGAAGTTCGGAGGTCGAGCGTCCAGCGAGAGTGATGCGTAAGCAGAACCAAGTTGAACAACGTCGAAGATGGCGTGCAACGAAGCCCGCGCAGAGGGTAGCCGCGCTGCGCGCGGCGGCCCCGAAGGAGGCGACAGCCGACTGCTGGAGGAGCGTAGCGACGAAAGGCAAACAGAAATATGCAGATTGGGCGTCCAGCCCAATCAATACGGCGTAGTTGGCGACAGCCAACCTCCGGCACGGAGGCCGTATGGTGCATATTTAAGTGCGCAGAACGCAGGCTTTATCTGCGTTCGTAGTCGTCATGTGATTCTGATTGCGGCTTAAATCTATCGAGTCACAAATAGCTATCAGAAAGCGCATCAGAAATGAGTAACGCAATTTACAAGGAAGGCAACAATGAATACTCAAACTCAAGAAGCAATTCGTGTCAGCCATCAACTGGCCGCCGCACGCATGATATTGGCTGCAACAGGCAAAAGTCCGCGTCAAATTGGCGAAGAATCGCGCCTTAAAGTCATTCAGTTTATTTATCAGTTTGGCTACACCTCGGCGGGCATGGTGCAACTATTATTGAACCGCACCGCAGCGGGATATGCGCAAAAACTAGCGCGACAAGGTTGGTTGGTCGCGACTAAAACTATCTCTGGTAATCCAGTGAGTATTTTTACTTTGTCGGAACGTGGGCTGCAAGAAGCAGAGCGACACTCACCCGTGCTGTATCGCTATCCTGAAACAGATCCCTATCGCGTCAATCAACAGCAAATTCGGCATTATTTACTGGCGCAGCAATCCACCATCAAGGCTCTGAATGCTGGCGTGATTAAGGGCTTTGAAACTGAGCGCATGATTGACCAGGCGGGAGATAAACCTGGTGCCAAAAAACCTGATGCTGTTTGGATCGGAAAAACAGGATTGCGCATTGCGGTTGAGATCGAACTCAGCGCAAAATGGGCGAGGGATTTGGATGATTTTGTAGCGAGTATCGTGCGCGCGTTGCAGTCGTCAAATGACCCGTCCCCTGCTTACCACCGCTTCGCGATTATTTCCGACAGCAAAGCTATCATTGAGCGTTATCGCGCTGCTGTTGCGCCCAATCAGCCACTCGCCATATGGGAAAAGAACCAACGTGGGCATTGGGTCATTGATCGCACCAGCAATGTTCCAGCATGGCTCATCAGCAAAATTGATTTCCAATTAGTAGGCAAATAACGATGCGTTTACTCAGCGTTGTGCTCTTCGCCCTTATAGCCTTATGTGCGTGCGAATCGGCGGATGAGCGGCTCATCAAATCACTGGAAGCGCAAATTAAAGTCACCGCAAATAGTGATTGGCGAGAGGGTATTCCGCTGAACGATTTAGTCGAGGCGGATCAATTATGCCGAAAACATTTGAGCCTTCATGGATGCGAAATCATAGCAACGCAATTACACGATTTGGCAACTTCCCTGGCAACTTGTGAAGCAGATCAACGGAGTGATTTATGCAAACAAATTGTGCGGGTTATTGCAAAGCATCGCATTGCCGCCCTCCTCCCAACGGCGACCGCGCAACCGCTTCCCCACTCACCCTTTTACTGGAATCTGCCGACGCGCGCATTAAATGCACATGCCAGTCATTATGATTACAGAAGACAAGCAATGGGTTGGTGGTGGCAACTATGGCAAACACAAATCACTCTGCTTACAACCTTGATAGTCTTTGCTTGGTTGGGGATTTTATGGCGGGCGGAATCTAAAAAAACTCAGATAGAAAATGATGCTGAGGGTGTCGAATCCGCAGCTCAATTTAGCGAAGATTTAGCGGGTGAAACGAATACTGAAATACAAAACTGTAAACCCGAAAAATTGCGCTTCCT
>JAVHQO010000097.1:0-2731 GCA_036171175.1 Gallionella sp. | reverse complement strand
CAAAACCAACGCGTGCGTCAGCTACTGGGAACAACACTGCCAATTTTGCCGCACCAGCGATTTCTGACAAGAAACCAGCGAATTCAGAGATACGACCACCCAAGAAAATAGCAGTTTCACCACCGCTTGAAGGAACTGTGTAACGCGTTGCGTTAGGTGTACCTGAAACAGTTTCATAACGCATTGTTGTCAACACGGCCATGTTCAAACGGTCAGGAATATCCAAATGTTCGCCTTCAACTTTACCTTGTGCGCCCATCATGGTGAAGCCCGCTGATTTGAATGCGCGACCGAAGCCATTCAACAATGGGAAATGCTGGAAGTGACAAGCTGAACAAGCCATGCCTGTTTGACGTGCGAAAACTGGAACAGCAGATGCTTCAGGAGCAAATGCCACAGCAGCCATAACGCCTGCCAGTGAGAGAACGATTTTCTTCATTTTGAAATCCTCGAAATTAAAAAGTTTTATATACAGCTTTTAAGTTGATTAACAGTGCCAACAGAACCTCCCTGCCAGAACTGGGGCGAAATTTATAGAAATTTAGTCAACCGCGTGAAACTAATTTTATCAAGTGTGGTTTTTTTGCAACAAACGGTATAAATAGTTAGTGATTAAGCAATGCCGTAGCCGACGACCTCATACTGGATTGCCTGTTGTGCGTGCTATAAAGCCGCCAACATTTTTCGCATAGCAAAAGTTGCATCAAATTTATGCCTCAATGTTGTAGGCATTGAAATTTAACGACGACCTTCTCGCCGCCACAACAGCGCGCCAAGCACCACGCCGAGCGCACTTAATGCCAACACATAATGCGCGGGCGCGAGCGGGTCTAGCGGCAAAGCAAGGCTGATTAAAATCGGCGTGAGTCCACCAAAAATCGCGTAGGCGACATTGTAGGAAAACGACAAGCCAGAGAAGCGCACCACGGGCGGAAAGGCTTGCACCGCAACGCTAGGCACGATGCCGATGATGCCGACAAAAAATCCGCACAAGGCGTACAGCGGGTAAAGATTTTCGGGCGCGACGCGCATCTGCTGATACAGCAACCAAGAGGTCAATCCCAACATCACGCAGCCTGGCATCAGCACGCGTCCCGCGCCGAACCGATCTGCTAACGCGCCAAATACCACACAGCCGATACTCAAAAAGATAATCGCTAGGCTATTAGCTTGCAAAGCCGTGGCAGCGGGAATGGCGAATAGTTTTTGCAGCAGCGTCGGGGTCATCAAAATCATCACCACAATCGCCGCCGAGAGCAGCCAAGTCAGCAACATGGTCAGCGCAATGGCGGGACGATGCGCGCGTATCACTTGCTTTAAGGGTAGCTCGTCGGCGAGTGCGGCTCTGGCTTGTAACTCTTTGAACACGGGTGTTTCGTGCAGATATTGGCGCAGCCACACTGACACGAAGCCAAAGATTCCGCCGATGATGAACGGCACGCGCCAACCGTCAGCCAACAATTCGGCGGGGCTGTAGCTGCGATTCACTGCCGTTGCCACCAACGAGCCCAACAAAATTCCACCTGTTAAGCCTGCCGTCAACGTGCCACAGGCGAAGCCGACATGACGCGCGGGCACATGCTCGGAGACAAACACCCATGCGCCCGGCACTTCGCCGCCGATAGCCGCGCCCTGCATGACGCGCAATGCCAATAAAAATATCGGTGCCCAGATGCCAATGACGGCATAAGTCGGTAATAAACCAATCGCGAAGGTCGGTACGGACATCAGCAAAATGCTCAAAGTGAACATTTTTTTGCGCCCCAATAAATCACCGAAATGCGCCATCACAATGCCGCCTAACGGTCGTGCTAAATAGCCCGCCGCGAAGATGCCGAAAGTCTGAAGCTGGCGTAACCATTCGGGCATATCGGCAGGGAAAAATAGCTTGCCGATGACCACTGCGAAAAACACAAAAATAATGAAATCGTAAAACTCCAACGCCCCGCCTAAAGCAGCAAGGGCGAGGGTGCGAAAATCGTGGCGAGTTAAGTTAGACATAACGATTCCTTGCTGAAATTAAATTCGCTTAAAGACTAAATCCCACACGCCGTGTCCCAAATTCAAGCCACGTTTTTCAAACTTGGTGAGCGGGCGATAGTCAGGATGCGGCGCGTAGTCGGCAACGGTGTTTTGCAACAACGGTTCGTCACTCAAAACTTGCAACACTTGCTCGGCATAATTTTGCCAATCGGTGGCGACATGAATATAGCCGCCGACTTTTATTTTTTGCACCAAGGCGGCGATAAATGGCGATTGAATCAGGCGACGTTTGTTGTGCCGTGCCTTGTGCCACGGGTCAGGAAAGAAAATATGCACGCCATCTAAGGCATCGTCCGCCAACATGTCGCGCATCACTTCGACTGCGTCGTGTTGGATGATGCGAATGTTGGCAATGGCTTGTGCATCAATGAGTTTAAGCAGATTGCCCACGCCCGGCGTATGCACTTCTAGACACAAATAATCGTTAGCGGGATTGTCCAGCGCGATGGTTGCAGTGCTGTCGCCCATGCCAAAACCAATCTCCAAAATTTTCGGCGCAGTGCGTGCAAAAGCCGCTGGCAAATCGAGCGGTTGCGCGGCGTACGCAATGCCAAAGCGCGGCAATAAAGTATCGACTGCGCGATGTTGCGCTACCGACAAGCGACCTTGGCGACGCACAAAACTGCGGATATGGCGATTAACTTGACCATCGCGTGGCGATTCGTGTGCGCCCTCGCCGTCTGGGAGA
>JAVHQO010000096.1:0-12998 GCA_036171175.1 Gallionella sp. | reverse complement strand
ATTCCGCTTCAGCCCAAACCTTACCCAGTGCGTCCTTAGTCGATACAGTAGGTTCGGCTTGCAAAGCCCAGTCTATCGCCACCGTGGCATCGTTCCACAACAAGCTGCGCTCATGTTCGGGATACCAATAGTCGGTGGTTTTGTAGAGGAATTCTGCACTCTCGGACAGCACCACAAAGCCATGCGCAAAACCAGGCGGAATCCATAACATACGTTTATTTTCTGCCGACAATTCCACGCTGACATGTTGCCCAAACGTAGCCGAACTTTTGCGCATATCGACCACTACATCCAGCACCGCACCGTGCGTGGCGCGCACTAATTTTCCTTGCGGATGTTGGATTTGATAATGCAGCCCACGCAACACATTTTTGACCGAGCGCGAATGATTGTCTTGCACAAAGTTCACTTCGTAACCGAGTAGCTGATTAAATTTTTGTTGGTTAAAACTTTCGTAAAAAAAGCCGCGCGCATCGCCAAACACTTTAGGTTCGATAATCAGTACATCGGCAATTTTGGTGGTAATCGCTTGCATGTTATTGCCCCGTTTCTTTCAACACTTGCATCAAGTACGCGCCGTAACCGCTTTTGATTAATGGTTGCGCAAGTTTTTCTAATTGCGCCGCGTCGATGAAGCCATTGTGAAAAGCGATTTCTTCTGGGCAGGCGATTTTCAAGCCTTGGCGACGTTCCACGGTTTGGATAAATTGCCCCGCTTCCAACAGTGATTCGTGCGTGCCTGTATCCAGCCAAGCGTAGCCGCGCCCCATCATCTCGACTGACAACTGTCCGCGCTCTAAGTACACGCGGTTTACATCGGTGATTTCTAATTCGCCGCGTGGTGAAGGCTTGAGGTCGCGCGCAATGTCGATGACTTGATTGTCGTAAAAATATAAACCCGTGACGGCGTAATTCGATTTCGGTTTGAGCGGTTTTTCTTCCAAGGAAATAGCTTTGCCTGTGTTGTCGAATTCGACCACGCCAAAGCGTTCAGGGTCGCTGACGTGATACGCAAAAACCGACGCGCCCGTAGGCTGTTTAGAGGCGTTGCGCAACTGCTCTTGGAAGCCGTGTCCGTAAAAAAGATTGTCGCCTAACACTAACGCTGAGGGGGCGTTACCAACAAAATCTTTGCCGATAATAAATGCCTGCGCAAGACCATCGGGTGAGGGCTGAATCGCGTATTGCAAATTCAAACCCCACGCGCTGCCGTCGCCTAACAGTTGCTGAAAACGTGGCGTGTCTTGCGGCGTAGAAATAATCAAAATGTCTTGGATGCCCGCCAACATCAAAGTCGCAAGTGGGTAGTAAATCATCGGCTTGTCATAGACAGGCAACAGTTGCTTAGACACCGCCAGCGTCACGGGATGCAAACGTGTACCTGAACCGCCCGCCAAAATAATGCCTTTACGTTTTGTCATGCTATTTCTCCAAAGTTTCGCTGAGCATGCGTTGCACGCCTAGCTGCCAATCAGGCAGGGTTAAGTTGAAAGTATCTTGCAATTTTTGCGTATTCAAACGCGAGTTGAGCGGACGTTGTGCGGGCGTTGCAAACGCGCTGCTGGGCACAGCATGAATCGCGTCTTGCGCCACTTTCAAATTGATGCCGCGTTCACGCGCAACAGCAATCACCAAGCTGGCGTAGTCATGCCAAGTCGTCACGCCATTGGCGACTAAGTGATACAGCCCAGACAGCTCATGGCGTGTTTGCAGGGTGCGTAGCGCGTGCGCGGTGACATCGGCGATTAAATCTGCGCCCGTCGGTGCGCCGCATTGGTCGTTAATTACGCTCAAAGTATCGCGCTCGCCCGCCAGTCGCAGCATGGTTTTAGCGAAGTTACCGCCGCGCGCGCCATACACCCAACTGGTGCGAAAAATTAAATGTCGGCAACCTGATTGCTGGATGAATTGCTCGCCCGCTAACTTGCTTTTTCCGTACACATTTAACGGCGCGGGAGCATCGTCTTCGCGCCATGCTGCATCGCCACTTCCATCGAAAACATAATCGGTCGAATAGTGAATCAGCGTGGCGTTGAGCTTTTTTGCTTGTTGCGCCAACAGTTGTGGCGCGTAAGCGTTGAGCGTCATTGCCAACTCAGCTTCACTTTCAGCTTTATCCACAGCGGTGTGCGCGGCGGCATTGACGATGACAGTGGGTGCGATGCGCTGCACGGTTTCCGCCAAAGCACTTAAATCGCTTAAGTCGCCACCGTTATGTCTATCCAGCGCGATGACTTCGCCTAGCGGCGCCAAGCTGCGCTGCAACTCCCAGCCGACTTGACCGTTTTTACCGAGTAAGAGGATTTTCATAGTATTCATTCAAAAATTTCACAGCTCTAAGCAAGACAAGGCGCGAGTGAAAAATTACGACGCGGCATATATTTAATATGTAAGCAGTGATTTTTTGCGAGTAACACAGGATTGCAACGAAATGTGAATTTTAGGTGCGTGCAGCGTAGTTTTTGTCCACCCACTGGCGATATTCGCCTGACAACACATTGCTCGCCCAGAGCTGGTTATCCAAATACCATTGCACGGTTTTGCGGATGCCCGTCTCGAACGTTTCCGCAGGTTTCCAGCCCAATTCGCGCTCTAATTTGCGCGCATCAATCGCATAGCGGCGGTCGTGGCCAGGGCGATCGGTGACGAACGAAATTTGTGTGGAATACGACGTGCCATCCGCTTTAGGACGCAGCTCATCAAGCAGCGCGCAAACCGTATGCACGATGTCCAGATTCGCTTTTTCGTTCCAGCCGCCAACGTTGTAAACCTCGCCCAGCGTGCCTTTTTCCAACACGCGACGTATTGCGCTGCAATGATCTTTAACGTACAACCAGTCGCGAATTTGCTGACCGTCGCCATACACGGGTAAGTTTTTACCTGCCAATGCATTGACGATCATCAATGGAATTAATTTTTCGGGGAAATGATATGGGCCGTAGTTGTTCGAGCAATTCGTGGTCAACACGGGCAAGCCGTAAGTGTGGTGATAAGCGCGCACTAAATGGTCGCTGGCGGCCTTGCTCGCGGAGTACGGACTATTGGGTTCGTAACGGTGCGTTTCGGTAAACGCAGCTTCACCTTTTGCCAGCGAGCCATATACTTCATCAGTAGAGACGTGCAAAAAGCGAAACGCAGTTTTTGCCTCAGCAGCCAAGTCTCCCCAATAGGCGCGCACTGCTTCGAGCAGATGGAAGGTGCCGACAATGTTGGTTTGAATGAACTCTTCAGGGCCGTGGATAGAGCGATCCACATGGCTTTCAGCAGCGAAGTTAATCACCGCACGCGGCTGATGTTTAGCGAGTAATTCGGCAAGCAACTTGGCATCGCCGATGTCGCCTTTGACGAAGATGTGGCGCGGATTATTTTGCAAACTGGCGAGCGTTTCGAGATTACCTGCGTAGGTGAGATTGTCTAGGTTAATCACTGTTTCATCGTGCTGCGCGCACCAATCCAACACAAAATTTCCGCCGATAAACCCTGCGCCACCTGTCACTAAAATCATCGTTCGCTCCACTATTGAGGCTAAAAAGAGGCGTGATTATAGAGGAAGTGAGTAATTTAGAGTGGATAGCGGGCTTTGGGCTGAGGCTGATGTCATCGGTCAAAATTTTGAAGCGACACCGAGCCTGTTGCCTAGATAATTTATGCGACAATGCGCGCCGCAAAATTAGCCCTTGCTGTGTGTAGCAGGCGTATTCATTCAGGAAAAAACGTGTTTCTAGCTACTTTCAAAAAATTACTCGCCAGCGATATGGCGGCGGTGGACGCGGTGATTCGCACACGACTGCATTCTGAAGTTGCGCTGGTGAATCAAATCGGCAACTACATTGTTACTGGCGGCGGCAAGCGTTTACGTCCCGCGTTAGTGGTGGTGTCGGCGCAGGCGTTTGGCTATCAAGGCTGGCAGCATCACGATTTGGCGGCGGTGGTGGAGTTTATTCATACCGCAACTTTGCTGCATGATGACGTGGTGGATGAGTCGGATTTACGGCGCGGGCAAGCCACCGCGAGCGCGCTGTTTGGTAACGCGCCTAGCGTTTTGGTGGGCGATTTTTTATATTCGCGCGCGTTTCAAATGATGGTCGAAGTAGGTGAAATGCGTGTGATGCAGACCTTGGCGGATGCGACTAATTTGATTGCCGAAGGCGAAGTGTTGCAACTGTTAAATTGCCACGATGCCGATGTTGATGTCGCTAATTACATGCGCGTGATTCATTGCAAAACCGCGAAATTATTTGAAGCGGCGATGCGCCTCGGTGCAATTTTAGGCGGCGCGGATGCGGCGCAAGAAGCAGCGGTGGCAGCCTATGGAATGCACCTAGGCACGGCGTTTCAGTTAGTCGATGATGTTTTGGATTATTCGGCTGAAGAAGCGAAAATAGGCAAACATTTAGGTGATGATTTGGCGGAAGGTAAGCCGACCTTACCGCTGATTTATGCCATGCAGCACGGCACTGCCGAACAAGCGGCAGTGGTGCGCACGGCGATTGAAAACGGTGACGTAGAGAAGTTTGCCGAGGTGTTGGCGATTATTCACGCCACGGGGGCGTTGGCTTATACGCGTAGCGTGGCGCAAGCGGAAACGGCGGCAGCGTGTGCGGCATTAGCGGTATTGCCTGACAGCCAATATAAACACTGTTTGTTGGATTTAGCCCAGTTCGCCGCGAATCGCGAGTTCTAATCAGGAGATTGCCATGAGCCGTTTAATTTTGATCCTCGCGATTGTCGGCGTGATTTATGTGCTGCTGCGCCGCTACCGTAACAACTCGCTGAATCAAGCTGCAACGCCGCCAGTTGAGCCGCAAATCATGTTGCGCTGCAAACAATGCGGCGTGCATATTCCGAGTAGTGAAGCCGTGACCGCGCAAGGCGAAAACTTTTGCTGCGCGGCTCATCGCGATGCCTACCGCGCCTAAATTTCAGCCCAGTAGCTGTTGATGAAGTTTGCTTACCCACCCGAAAAACTCCCCTTAGATTTTTGGCGTTCGCTGCGCTACTACAATTTTTATCGTCTGCTGCAAGCCTTGCTCTTGGTTATTTTGGGCGGCGCATTCGGCAGCAAACTTTCCCTCGGTCCCGACCAACTGCTGCTGTTTTTCTCAGTAGCACTGGTCTATTTAGCATCGGTATTATTGTCGTTTATTTTCTTACGCTTAGACCGCCATCGCTTTATTTGGCAGTTGAGCTGGCAAGTCGGCGGCGATATTTTAGCCGTGTCGCTGTTCTCCTATTTATATGGCGGCATCCAAAGCAATATCGGCTTGTTACTGTTGATTTCATTGGCAGCGGCGGGCTTGGTCAGTCGCGGCAAAATCACTTTATTTTTTGCCGCGCTTGCCAGTCTTGCAACCTTGTTTGTCCATACCTTTGGTGTGTTGTATAGCAATGCCGATGAAAGCAAATTCGTGCAAGTGGGTTTGTTGTGCATGGCGTATTTTGCTGTGGCATGGATGGCGCAAAATTTGGCAAAACATGCCGTGGATAGTCAGCAGTTGGCGGCACGCCGTGGCTTGGATTTAGTCAGTTTGTCGGAAGCCAGTCGGTTGGTGATGCGCGATATGCAAGACGGCGTGTTGCTGATAGATGCGCAAGGGGCAATCGGACAGATGAACCCCAACGCGGTGCGCATGTTGCAACGCAGCAGCGCATCAGGTGAGCTGTTGTCGGAGGCGTTTCCTATGTTGTTTGGTCAATACGCGCTGTGGAAATATAGCGGACAAGTCAGTAACGAAACGTTGTTGCTGGATGCGGGTGTGCAAGTGCGCTTGCGTTTAGCAGCTGTGGAGCGCGATGCCGAACACGGCGTGGTGATTTTTTTAGAAGATATGCAGCGTGTACAGGCGCAGGCGCAGCAAATTAAATTGGCAGCATTGGGCAGACTCACCGCCAATATCGCGCATGAGGTGCGTAATCCACTCTCGGCAATTAGCTATGCCACCGAGTTGTTGCAAGAAGATGATTTGAACGCCGCGCAGCAACGCTTGCTGCAAATGGTGTTGGATAACACTCAGCGCATCAATCAAATTGTCACTGAGGTGATGCAGCTTAATCGGCGTGATCGGGTGCGCCGTGACGACATCGTGTTAGCCAATTTTCTAGCACCACTAGCGGAAGAGTTTAAGCAAACCGAACATCTAGACGCAGGCGTGCTTGTGGTTGAAATGGACGCGCCGCTGACCGTGAAGTTCGATCGTGGACAGCTACGCCAAGTGTTGTGGAATTTGCTAAAAAATGGTTTAAGGCACGGGCATTGCGAGTCGGGCAGTTTGGTATTGCGTTGTGAAAATACCGCGCAACAGCTCGCTGTGTTTGTCGAGGATGATGGCACGGGTGTGCCGATTGCTAGTCAAGCCAAACTATTTGAACCCTTCTTCACCACCGCTGAACAAGGCACTGGCTTAGGTTTGTATATTGCCAAAGAGCTGTGCGCCGCAAATGGCGCGCAATTGATTTATCAGCCGCGCGCGAGTCAAATCGGCGCATCGTTTGGTATTATTTTTGGAGTGTCACGTCAGGATGAAAATGAACTCGCTTAATAAAAATTCGCGCGTGCTCATCGTCGATGACGAGGCAGATATTTTAGAGCTACTGGAAATGGCTTTGCTCAAAATGGGTTTGCAAGTCGATAAGGCCAGCAATGTTGCGCAAGCCTTGCAAAAGCTAGCGAGCCGTCATTACAACTTATGCCTCACCGATATGCGGATGCCCGACGGCGAAGGCTTGCAAATTGTCGAGTACATCGCGCAAAAAAATCTGGCTATCCCCGTCGCAGTGATTACCGCGCACGGCAATCTGGACAACGCCGTGACTGTGCTCAAGGCGGGTGCATTTGATTATTTGAGCAAGCCCGTGTCCTTAGAGCAACTGCGCAGCTTGGTGAAATCTGCGCTGCGTGTCTCTGAGCAAAAAAATAGCAGCGAACAATTATTGCTAGGCAATGCGCCTGCCATGCACAAGGTGCGCGACCTGATTGCTCGCGTGGCGAAAAGCCAAGCACCTGTCCATATCACGGGAGAGTCGGGCAGTGGCAAAGAGCTGGCTTCGCGCTTGATTGTGTTGCAAGGCGCGCGCGCTGATGCCCCTTTAATCGCCGTGAACTGCGGTGCGATTCCTGAAAATTTAATGGAAAGCGAATTTTTTGGTTACAAAAAAGGCGCGTTCACAGGCGCAGATAAAGACCGCGATGGATTTTTTCAAGCGGCGCATGGTGGGACATTATTTTTAGATGAGGTCGCCGATTTGCCATTGGCGATGCAAGTGAAATTGTTGCGCGTGATACAAGAAAAGCGCGTGCGCAAAGTGGGTGCAACCGTTGAGGAGGCGATTGATGTGCGCATCATTAGTGCCACGCATAACGATCTTGCCGAGCGTGTTAAACAAGGCAAGTTCCGCCAAGATTTGTATTACCGTTTGAATGTCATTCCGATACAAATGCCCGCTTTGCGTGAGCTGCGCGAGGACATCGCGGACATCGCGCAACACACCCTGACACGCTTGAGCATGGGGGCGCAGGTGGTTTTTTCGGAGGTCGCCTTACGCACGCTACAAAGCTACGATTTTCCAGGCAACGTGCGCGAGCTGGAAAACATTATCGAACGCGCTTTGGCGTTGTGCAGCGACGGCATCATCACACCAGAGGATTTGCAAATCCACGCCGCTGCTCAGCCTCTGCCATTAGCTGTGGCGGCCGATCTGCCTACGGGAAAATATGTGTTGCAAGATTATTTGGATAAGGTGGAGCGGCGCGCTTTGTTGGCGACCTTGACGCAAACCTATTTCAATCGCACCGCTGCGGCAAAATTATTGGGCTTAAATTTACGCACAATCCGCTACCGCATGGAACGCTTGGGCATCAACGCACCAGAAGGGACGGATGATGAAAGTTGATGAACGAGGCTGGTTGAGCGGCTGCCAACAGATCGTTTCACCGAATTGCAACGCGCGCCCTGACGCGGCAATTAACTTGTTAGTGATACACAACATCAGCTTGCCGCCCAATGAGTTTGGCGGCGATGGCGTGCAGCGATTGTTCACCAATAGCTTAGATGTCGATGCACATCCGTATTACCAAACCATCGCCGAACTGAAAGTCTCGGCGCATTTTTTTATTCGCCGCGATGGGAAAATTATTCAGTTTGTGTCCTGCTTAGATCGTGCTTGGCACGCGGGCGCATCGTCTTGGCAAGGTGCGGCGCGTTGCAACGACAACTCACTAGGCGTGGAGTTAGAAGGTTCGGACACCACGCCGTTTACAGATGCCCAATATGTAGCCTTGCAACAGCTCACGCAAACCTTGCGCGCGCACTATCACTTTGCGGGCATCGCTGGACATTGCGATATTGCCCCGCAGCGTAAAACCGATCCGGGCAAATTTTTTGACTGGTTGCGCTACCTCACAAACATTAGCAAAAACTAATTTATTGTCGTGGCAAGGCAGCGCGGCACGGCCTAATTATCTAGGCCGTTTTTTTTGTTTTATTGCTTGGTAATTTTGTATTCAGATACTACAATTAGTGAATCTGCTGCTAAAAAATACTAGATGTAGTGGTCTCAAGATTCCTTTCATTTTCCATCCATCAGGGAGAAGTTCATGCCGCAAGCACTCACCACCAATGCTGTTCCCTCTGTTTCTAGCCAATTTAATATGCCTAATACCTCCGCTAATTCAGCTAATTTCGATCAATACAAAGTCATCCGCCGCAATGGTTCAGTGGTGGCATTTGAGCCAGGCAAAATTGCCATCGCTTTAAGCAAAGCCTTTATCGCGGTCGGCGGTGCGCAAGCTGCCGCATCGGCACGGGTGCGCGATATGGTAGAGCAGCTCACACAAAATTTAGTCGGCGCAATGACGCGTCGTATGCCGCATGGTGGCACGCTGCATATCGAAGATATTCAAGATCAAGTTGAGCTGGGATTGATGCGTTCAGGTGAACACGATGTGGCACGCGCCTATGTGTTGTATCGCGAAGAACGCTCGCGTAGTCGCGCTGCACTGAAGGCGATTGAACCTGCGGTGGCGATTAACGTGCTCGGCTTGAACGGCGTGTTGCACCCGCTGGACTTGATGCGCCTCAATGCCTTGGTGGTGTCGGCTTGCGTGGGCTTGGGTGATGCGGTGAATCCCGAATTGATTATTAAAGCGACGTTGAAAGATTTGTACGACGGTGTGCCGCAACATGAGGTAAGCAAATGTTTGGTGCTCTCAGCGCGCGCCTTGATTGAAACCGATCCTGCTTATAACTTTGTCACCGCGCGCTTGTTGCTAAATGATTTTTGCAGCTTGGTGTTAGGCGTAGAAGTCACGCAAGCGGACATGGCAACGCGTTATGCCGATTACTTCCCAGGCTATATCAAACAAGCGATAGAAGCGGAATTGCTGGACGTGAAAATGGCGCAATTCGACTTGCCGCGTTTGGGTAAAGAGCTGGATGCCAATCGTGATTTGCAATTTGGTTATTTGGGTTTGCAAACTTTGTTCGACCGCTATTTCTTGCACATCAACGAAAAGCGTATCGAGTTGCCGCAAGCCTTTTTTATGCGCGTGGCGATGGGCTTGTCGCTCAATGAAGCCAATCCAAACGAACGTGCGATTGAGTTTTATCGTCTGTTGTCGAGCTTTGATTTTATGAGTTCGACCCCGACTTTGTTTAACGCGGGCACGCGTCGTTCGCAATTATCTTCCTGCTATTTGACGACCGTTGCAGATGACTTAGAAGGCATCTACGACGCGATTAAAGAAAACGCTTTGCTGTCAAAGTTCGCAGGCGGTTTGGGTAATGATTGGACGCCAGTACGCGCACTAGGCGCGCGCATCAAAGGCACCAATGGTCAGTCGCAAGGTGTGGTGCCGTTTCTTAAAGTGGTTAACGACACTGCGGTTGCAGTGAATCAAGGCGGCAAGCGTAAAGGCGCGGTGTGCGCTTATTTGGAAACGTGGCATTTAGACATCGAAGAGTTTTTGGATTTACGCAAAAACACTGGCGATGATCGCCGTCGCACCCACGACATGAATACCGCTAACTGGATTCCTGATTTGTTTATGAAACGCGTCATGGAAGGCGGCGATTGGACGCTGTTCTCGCCGAATGACACGGCTGATTTGCACGACAAATTTGGTCGCGAATTCGAACTTGCTTACACCGCTTATGAAGCCCTCGCCGCGAGCGGTAAACTCAAAGTGCACAAGACCGTTCAAGCAGCGAGCCTGTGGCGCAAGATGTTGACCATGTTGTTTGAAACAGGTCATCCGTGGATTACCTTCAAAGATCCTTGCAACATCCGCAGCCCGCAGCAGCACGTTGGCGTGGTGCATAGCTCTAATTTGTGTACCGAAATTACCCTCAACACCAATGACAGCGAAATCGCGGTATGCAATTTAGGTTCGGTGAATTTAGCCGCACATTTATATCCGCGCGGCCATGAGAAATTTGGTCAGCTCGATCACGAAAAATTGCAGCGCACTATCAGTACTGCCATGCGTATGTTGGATAACGTTATCGACATCAATTACTACGCGGTGGACAAAGCGCGTAACTCTAATATGAAACATCGTCCCGTGGGTTTGGGCATCATGGGCTTCCAAGATTGCTTGCATAGTTTGCGCATTCCCTATGCGTCGCCAGCGGCGGTGGAATTTGCGGATCGTTCAATGGAAGCGGTATGTTATTTTGCTTATTTGGCCTCGACCGAATTAGCCGAACAGCGTGGTCGTTATGCGACGTATCGTGGCAGTTTGTGGGATCGCGGTATTTTGCCGCAAGACACGCTAGACATGCTGCGCGAAGAGCGCGGCGGCTATGTGGAAGTGGATACTTCGGTGAGTATGGATTGGAACGCATTACGTGCACGCATTAAACAGCACGGGATGCGCAACTCAAATTGCGTGGCGATTGCCCCGACCGCGACCATCTCTAACATCATTGGCGTATCGGCATGTATCGAGCCGACTTATCAAAACATTTTTGTGAAATCGAATCTGTCAGGTGAATTCACCGTGATGAATGACTACTTAGTTGCCGACCTAAAGTCTTTAGGCTTGTGGGACGAGGTGATGATTGCGGATCTGAAATACTTCGATGGCAGCTTGGCAAAAATTGATCGCATTCCTGCTGAATTGCGCAGTCTATATTCGACCGCATTTGAAGTTGAACCCAGCTGGATTATTGAAGCCGCATCGCGTCGTCAAAAATGGATCGACCAAGCGCAATCGTTGAACATTTATATGTCGGGTGTGTCGGGACGAAAACTCGATGAAACGTATAAGCTGGCGTGGTTGCGTGGCTTGAAGACCACTTATTATTTGCGTACTTTGGGCGCGACTTCGGCAGAAAAATCGACGGGCAAAGCGGGCGCATTAAACGCCGTTTCCAGTGGTTCAGACGCGCTACCTGAAACGCAATTTTGTTCGATTGATAATCCCGAATGCGAGGCATGTCAGTAATGAAAAATTTAGGAGGAAAAAAATAATGTTGACTTTTGAAGAGAAAACGCTAGGCAATGAAAATGCTTTAGGTATGATGCGCGCATCGAACTTAGATGGCACAACTTCAATGCACTTGCAAGCAGTAAAAATGACTCCACTTTCGTCCTCATCGGCACTCGCGAATAAAGTGCCATCAGGTCGTATCCGTGTTGAAGACAAGCGCATTATCAATTGCAATGCTGACGTAAATCAGCTTGTTCCTTTCAAATATAAATGGGCGTGGGAAAAGTATTTGGCAGCTTGCGCAAATCATTGGATGCCGCAAGAAGTCAATATGACGGCTGACATTGCTTTGTGGAAAAGCGACAAGCTCAGCGATGACGAACGCCGTTTAATCAAACGCAATTTAGGTTTCTTTAGCACCGCCGACAGTCTCGCTGCGAACAACATTGTGCTCGGCACTTACCGTCATATCAGCAATCCAGAATGTCGCCAATATCTGTTGCGTCAAGCCTTTGAAGAGGCAATTCATACCCACGCTTACCAATACATTGTGGAAAGTTTGGGTTTGGATGACGGTGAAATTTTCAACATGTATCACGAGGTTGAAAGCATCCGCGCCAAGGATGAATTCTTGCTCCCCTTCATTGACGTATTGACTAACCCAGCTTTCAAAACAGGCACACCTAAAGCTGACCAAGACTTACTACGCAGCTTGATTGTGTTTGCTTGCATCATGGAAGGCCTATTTTTCTATGTTGGTTTCGTGCAAATTTTGGCACTCGGTCGGCAAAATAAAATGACTGGTGCGGCCGAGCAATATCAATATATTTTGCGCGACGAATCGATGCATTTGAATTTTGGTGTCGATGTGATTAACCAAATCAAAATGGAAAATCCGCATTTGTGGACCGCAGAATTCCGTGAAGAAATTCGCGCGCTGTTTCAAAAAGGCGTAGAGCTGGAATATGCCTACGCTGAAGACACTATGCCGCGCGGCGTGCTGGGTTTGAACGCGGGGATGTTCAAAGAGTATTTACGTTTTATCGCCAATCGTCGTTGCCAACAAATCGGCGTGGATATTTTGTATCAAGGTGCGAGCAATCCTTTTCCTTGGATGGCGGAAATGATAGACCTGAAAAAAGAAAAGAATTTCTTCGAGACCCGCGTCACTGAATATCAAACAGGTGGTGCCTTATCGTGGGACTGATAGAGCTCTTAAAATTTTAACCAGTGTTGCTGATTAACGCTTACCTATCGCCTCAGTTAAGAGGCTTTAGATTTTAGGTTTAGGCTTTAGATCGTGATTCCATAACGCACGAGCTGAGGGGGTAGTAATCGTAGGTGTTGTATTTTTTTAATCTCATCAGAAGGAGAACGAAATGGCAGCAGTAAAGAAAGCTAAACCAGCAGCGAAGAAAGTGGTCGCCGCAAAAAAGCCAGCAGTGAAGAAAGTCGTCGCTGCTAAAAAACCTGTCGCTAAAAAAGTAGTAGCAGCGAAAAAACCAGTAGCGAAGAAAGTCGTCGCTGCTAAAAAACCTGTCGCTAAAAAAGCAGTAGCAGTGAAAAAACC
>JAVHQO010000095.1:0-2772 GCA_036171175.1 Gallionella sp. | reverse complement strand
AGTGATTTGCAAGCGCGCGCGTTGCTGCTGGGCGATCGTCTCGACTTGAAGTCGTTCAAACTTTCCGACTGTTTGTCGCCCACGCCGCTCACCTTAGAGGTCGATGCGAGTGGCGGCATTGCGGTGTTGTTTCGCTATGGTGTGCTGGTGTTATTTGGAGTGGATAATGCGGCGGAATTACGCTTTATCGAATCGCTAAAACCCTTGCTGAGCAACCCCTACAGCACGCCTGATGTCGAAGATCTAGCCATCCATGCGGGGACAAATCATCTCGGTGTGCAAAGCGGCACGGTGTCGCTCGATAGCATTTCTTTAGAAAAATTACAGCTCATCGCCGATGCGTTGAGCAAGCATTTAGTGCTAACTCTGTACGAAAACAAAGTCGCTAATGAGTTCGACAAAATCGAACCGCTTGCCCAAGAGCTTGCCACGCACGGTAAAGTCAGCGGCGGATCGAAAAAGCTGCTCTCAAAAATTGGTCATCTATTGTTGATTGAACATCGCATGGTGGGACGCGCGGAAATCGGTGATAAGCCAGAAACGTTGTGGGACTTTCCACAACTCGCCGGTTTGTACGCAAGTTTGGCCGATGAATTTGAGCTGCATGAACGTCAGGCCGCTCTGAATCGCAAGCTGGGCTTGATTTCAGATACGGCACAAACGCTTGCGGACGTGTGGGACAACAAGCAGTTGCACAAACTGGAGTGGTATGTGATTGGCTTAATTTTGTTTGAGATCGTACTGAGTTTGTATGAGCGTATCGGCAAGTTTTTGGGCTAACGATCGCGCGAGATTCTATGATGCGGCACTGCTTTTGCTGTGTATCGCGTAATTAACTAACTCATTCAGGTAAGCGAAGTCAGGGTTGCCTAAACTAATTTGTCCCTTGCCCTTGAGCTGAATTTCTTCGCGCACCACATACGTCACCTCGCCATTTTCCGCGCGCACATAACTGCCATTGGTGCTTTGGTCTATCAGCACAAATTTATCAAAACGCAACTCGATGCGCACATGTTGGCGCGAGGCAAAATCACTGCTCACCACCAGTTCACAACTCTTGTCACGACCCAAAATTGCGCAGCGCAGTGCTTGATTGACATGCAAAGTTTTGCCCGCGTGGGTCAGCGTTAATTCTTCTAAATCCAAAGGGAATTTGCGAAACGCGGGGATGCCGATGCGGGTACTTTCACCGTCGTCTGGCTCCCACACCACCTGAAAAATATCCAAGCGTTCTTGCTTACCTTTGAACTCGGCGCGCATCACTTGGCGCAGGCTGGCGCGTTGATCCATGGGCAAATTTTTAGCAACGGCAAGCGTGGTCATTATCTGCGTGGCACGCGTAATCGAGGCGACGCGCGCGGCAACATTGACTGTGTCGCCATGTATATCGTTTGCGTCACACAACACTTCGCCAAAATGAAAACCGATGCGCACCATCAGCTTGTGTCCACCTTCAAACTGCGCTTTTTCCATGGCGCGCTGCATCGCACAGGCAGCATCGAGAGCCTGCAATGCGCTAGGAAAAGTACACATCACTTCATCGCCTAAAGTCTTAATCAACACACCTTGTTGCGCCGGCAATTCAGCACATAACAGCTTGAGGCATTGGCTAATTAAACGTCGCGCGAGGTCGTCGCCTAGGCTGTCGTATAGCGCGGTGCTGCCGCAAATATCGGCAAACAGTACCGCGAGTTTTTCGCTGCCTAGCGTGTGTTGCGGACTCACAAAAACACCCCTTCGAGATAAAACCACGCGCCGTTTTCATACACAAAACGGCTGCGTTCATGCAAGCGATGCGCGCGTCCCGCAATTTTGTAGCGCGCCACAAATTCAACGCTCGCAACGGTGGCGGATAACGGTAGGAAACTTTTAATTTCCAAACCCAGCCAGCGGCTATCGTCACTGGCTAAATCAAGCTGCGCGGGGCGGGTGCGGGGATGCCAAGTGGCGAGTAAATAGTCATCAATCTTGAGCACATACGCGCTGTAGCGTGAGCGCATCAAAATTTTTGCGTCGGCGGCATCGCGCTGCTGGTGAACAATTTCACAGCAACTCTCATAACTTTTTCCACCACACGGACAGCTGCTCATTTACGCCTCGCGGAAGGTTCCCATCAGCACAATCGGGTCGATTTCTAACATGCCTTTATCGCAGGTCAGCAAAATATCGCGTGCTTGCAAATTGCATTGCAGCGTCATATTGCGCGCCGCCCACGTCGCCAAAGTTTGCGTGGTTTCATTAGGCAAACGCAGCACCGTGAGATTATTCAAGCGTTGCAATTTCGCCGCATTTTCTGCCCACCAAATATCGGCAGAGCGTCCGTAAGTCAGCAACACCACGCTGTTCGAGCGACCACAGGCTTTGCGTAACAGTCGCTCATCAGGCAAGCCCACCACTATCCAATTTTGAATCGCGCCCGTTAAATCTTTGCACCACAAATCTGGCTCATCGTCGTTGGTCATGGCTTGCGCAAAACTTAGATATTCCTCGGCGTACAAGGCAAACGCGAGCAAGCGCACCATCATGCGTTCGTCGGTTTCAGAAGGATGGCGCGCCACCGTCAGCGCGTGATCAGCAAAATAATTGCGATCCATGTCGGCGACTTGCAGCGTGGCTTTGTGTACGGTTGCTTTGATTGCCATGAGGGAATTTTGGGGCGGATGGATTTTTTCGAGCGCGCATTCTAAGCGATGCGGCGGTTGGGCTTGAGATAAATTCAGCGTTGAATTTAAGCTAACTGAATAATTTGATTAAGCCGTTGGCACACCTGTG
>JAVHQO010000094.1:0-13172 GCA_036171175.1 Gallionella sp. | reverse complement strand
TACACCAAGCAACCGCAAGCGGTTGCACTTCTAAATTGAATCTGCGCCTCGTTTTCAAAAAGGAATAGTGATGAAGATTTTGCTTAATCGTGTGCTAGGGCTAATAGGCGTGTTGAGTCTGTTGGTGGGCTGTGCGCAAAATCCCGTCACAGGCGGTGCTGACTTCGTGATGATGTCGGAGAATCAAGAGCTGGCGGCGGGGCGAGCTGCCGATGTTGAAGTGCGCAAGCAATATCTCGTGTATGCCGATGAGGCGTTGCAAGCCTATGTGAATCGCGTTGGACAAAAACTCGCTGCGCATAGTCATCGACCTAATTTGAGCTATCACTTTACGGTGCTCGATTCGACTGAGATAAACGCCTTTGCGTTACCTGGTGGTTATGTCTATATCACGCGCGGCATTTTGGCGTATTTGAATAGTGAGGCGGAGTTGGCGGCAGTGCTGGGGCATGAGATTGGGCATGTCACCGCGCGGCATGGTGTGCGTCAGCAAAGTGCTGCGCAAGCCGCCAATATCGGGCTGACCATTGCGTCGATTTTTGTGCCGCAACTACGCAACCAAAATGGTCAAAACATCGGCAATGTTTTGAATGGTGCACTATTGTCAGGCTATGGACGTGATCACGAATTACAAGCAGATGCCTTAGGTGCAGGTTATTTGGCAGCGAGTGGTTACGACCCGCAAGCGATTATTCAAGTTATCGGGGTGTTAAAAAACCAAGAAACGCAGGACGCGATTTTGGCGAAACAAGAAGGGCGCGAAGCGCGCCGTTATCATGGTGTATTCGCCACTCACCCAGACAACGACACACGCTTAAAACAGGCGGTTGCCGAGGCGGGCAAGCAAACTGTGGCGCAGGCTTTTTTAGGACATGACGAGTTTTTACACGCGCTAGACGGGCTGACTTTTAATGAGGCAAGTGAGCAGGGTGTGTTGCGCAACAATGTGTTTTATCAAGCCGATATGAACATTGCCGTCGCATTCCCGCCCGCTTGGCAAGTGCACAATTTAGCCGATGCTTTGTATGCGTTAAGCGATGCGGCGGAGGCAAAAATTAACTTTAAGTTTGACGATAAACCCATCGGCTCGGCTTTGGCGTATGCCCAACGCGTGGCTGGTACGGGTGTGCAAATCGAGCAGCTTACAAGCCACGACTTAGACGCGGTGTTGTATCGCCAGCCTACCCGCACTGGCGCGGTGATTTATGTTGGCACGCGTGCTTATGTTATCGAGGCAGAAGCCAAAACGGCTGAGTTGTTGGCGAAATATCAAGCCGAGATACGCGCCACGTTGCTTAGTTTTCATAGCCTAGGCAAAGCAGAATTACCGCTCGCTAACGCGCTCAAACTGCATGTTGTGCAAGTTGCCAATGGCGAGACTTTTAAGACCTTGGCGCAGCAATCGCCGCTGGGTAAATCGAGTGAGAATTATTTGCGTTTATTGAATGGACTGTATCCCGCAGGCGAGCCGCAAGTCGGGCAACTGATTAAAGTGGTGCAATAAATGTACTTCATAAAACCGACTGACCCCAATCCTGTTACCGCAGGCAAAGCCTTGATGCTATTCATGTTGTGTGCGATATGGGTAGGCATGGGCTTGCTTGGACACGACCCGTGGAAGCCCGACGAGGCATACAGCTTTGGCATTATTTATTGGCTGGTGCAGCACGGCGATTGGTTGGTGCCAACCTTGGCGGGCGAGCCATTTATGGATAAGCCGCCATTGTTTTATTGGACGGCGGCACTGCTGGCAAAAGCCTTTGCTGGGGTACTACCTTTGCACGACGGTGCGCGCTTGGCGAGTGGTGTGTATAGCGGGATGAGCTTGTTGTTCATTGGCTTAGCAGGGCGCAAGTTGTACGGCGAAAATCGCGGTTGGGCGGCGGCGATTATTACTATCGGCTGCCTAGGCATGTTGGTTCATGCGCATCAGATGGTGACCGATTTAGCTTTACTGGCAGGCATCGCGATGATGCTTTACGGCTTTTCACACAGTCAAGAAAAGACTTGGCGAGCGGGTTTGTTTATTGGGCTTGGTATCGCGATGGGTTTTATGGCGAAAGGCTTTATCGCGCCGATTTTGTTTGTGCTGATAGCCCTTGCGCTGCCGATTTTCTTTGCCGTTTGGCGCAGTCATACTTATTGGCGCAGCGTGGCACTGGCGAGTCTGTTGGCACTGCCGCTTATGGCGATTTGGCCGGCATTGTTGTATCAAAAATCGCCAAAATTATTTAACGACTGGGCGTGGACGCACAACCTGGGTCGTTGGTTTGGTTACGCGCAGCATCTGCCTGGCAGCGAATCGTTTTACTACTTGCAGAATTTGCCGTGGATGGCATGGCCAGCTTGGCCGTTAGCGGTTTGGGTGGTATGGAAGTCGCGGCAGCGTTTGGCAATGCGTGACGATTTGCAACTACCGTTGGTGAGTTTTGTGGTGATGTTGTTGACCTTGAGTTTTGTGCCCAACATTCAAGAAGCCTTCGTGTTGCCGATTTTGTTACCAATTGCGCTGTTGGCAACCGCCTCGCTGTCTATGCTCAAACGCGGTGCGGCGAACGCTTTGGACTGGTTTGGCTTGATGATGTTTGCACTGTTGGCGATTGCGCTGTGGTGGGGCTGGCTGGGCTTGTTGGATGATAACGGCGCAAAAATTACCCAAGTGTTGCGCGCTTATCAACCGAGCTTCACACCAGTGCTTAATCTGACTGCGTTTGGCGTGGCGTTATTTGCCACCTTGCTATGGATTGTTTTGGTGTGGCGAGTGGGGCGTTCGATGCGCCGCGCGGTGGTGAATTGGGCGGCTGGCATGACCTTGATTTGGACGCTGGCGATGACTTTATGGCTGCCTTGGCTAGATAGCGGCAAGAGTTACCGCAATATGGCGATGGCGTTAGAAAAAGCCTTGCCTGATCATTACCAGTGCATCCGCCGCGAAAATTTAGGCGATGGACAGCGCGCCATGCTGCATTATTTTGGCAATGTCTTGACCGAGCTCGATGCCAAAAAACGCTGTGATTTGCGCTTAGTGCAAGGGCATAAATTGTCCAAACCTTTGCTGAATGAAACGCGTTGGCAAAAAATTTGGGAAGGCTCGCGTATGGATGATAAAAGCGAGCAATATCGACTGTATCAAAAAATAACGGGTAGCTAGTCGCTAGCGGAACGGCACTGTCTGGCTCAGTAGAAAAGCCAGCGCGCTCTTCTTACCCGTTGCCACTCAGCCCCAACGCGCCGCCACACTTACCCGCCAAAACCCTTTTGCAGGCGTAGTTGCGCTTGCTTTAAGGCATCTGGCAATCCCAACAATACCAGCACATCGCCTGCCAGTAGTTGTGTCTCGGCAGTCGGTTCTGCGCCGCGTATGCCATGACGACGTACCGCGTTGACTTCAACTTGTAAATCCGCCAACGCCATTTCCGCCAAAGATTTACCGACGGCGGCATGTTCTTTTTTGAGATACACGCTTAAAAAGCGCGGCTGCAAATGTTCGCTGCCCTCGTCGCTGTTGACCTGATTAAAGTAACCGCTGAACACGGCGTAACGATGCGCGCGGCTGGATTGAATTTGACGAATCACGCGATTGAGCGGTACGCCCGCCATCAACAAGGCTTGCGAGGCGAGCATCACGCTGCCTTCAACAACTTCCGCCACCACCTCGGCTGCCCCCGCTTGTTTGAGTATCTCGACATCACTTTCGTCGTTGGTGCGCACGATGACGGGCAAATCGGGACGCAGCGATTTAGTGTGATGCAAAATCGCTAATGCCGAGTGGCGGTCTTTGTAAGTAATTACCATGGCACTGGCGCGCATTAAACCCGCCGCCATGAGCACTTCACGCTTCGCCGCGTCGCCATACACCACATTGCGTTTTTCTGCCGCTGCCTCACGCACACTATGCGAATCTAAATCCAGCGCGATAAAAGCTAAGTTTTCCTGCTCTAAAAAATTCGCCAGCGTATGGCCGCTACGCCCATAGCCGCAAATAATCACATGGGCTTTACGTCCCATACTTTGAATGGCGATTTGGTGCATTTGCATGGCACGATTAGTCCATTCGGAGGCGGAAAAAAGTCGCGCAATCGCTTCGCCGTGCTGAATTAAAAAAGGTGCGCACAGCATCGACAACAGCATCGCCGCCAAACTGATTTGCAAGGTGTCCGATTCGAGTAGTTGTGCTTGACTGCCTAAGGTCAGCAGCACAAAACCAAACTCGCCTGCTTGCGCTAGTCCAATGCCGCTGCGCAAGGCGATACCCCAATCCTTTTCGACGAAGCGCGCCAGCAGGGTCACGATGATGGCTTTGCTGAGAATTAAACTGAAGACCGCGACGATTACCCAAGCTAAATTTTGTAGCACTAAAGCGAGGTTGAGCTTCATGCCAATGGTGACAAAAAATAAGCCTAACAAAACATCGCGGAACGGTTTGATGTCTTCTTCCACTTGGTAACGATATTCAGTTTCCGAAATCAACATGCCCGCCACGAACGCGCCTAAAGCGAGCGAAAGTCCCGCCAGTTCGGTGAGATATGCCAAGCCTAGCGTGATGAATAACACGTTGATCATGAATAGCTCGGAAGATTTTTGGCGCGCCACTAGATGAAACCAATGACGCATTAAGCGTGGCCCAAATAGCAGTAACAACACCAATACCAGCGTTGCTTTGAGGGTGGCGAATAATAAAATTGCGGCGAGGTTGGGTGAGTTTTGACCGAGTGCGGGAATAATAATCAGCAGGGGCACCACGGCTAAATCTTGGAATAGCAACACGCCCATCATCTGCCGACCATAAGGCAGATTTAACTCGGCGCGCTCCACCAGCATTTTGCTGACAATCGCGGTGGACGACATCGCCAACGCACCGCCTAACGCTAAGCCCGTTTGCCAATTCATGTCGAATAAGGTTGCCGCACCCAGCACTAGCAATAGTGTGACCAACACTTGTGCGCCGCCCAAGCCGAACACCGTGCGCTTCATGGCGCGCAAGCGGCTCAAGCTAAATTCCAAGCCGATGCTGAACATCAAAAATACCACGCCAAATTCAGCTAAATGTTGTGTGCCTGCCGAGTTCGGCAACCACGCCAGCGCGTGTGGGCCGATGCCGATGCCGACGCTGATATAACCTAACATTGCGGGCAGCTCTAGCAAACGGCACAGCACCACTACGAACACGGCGGAGGCTAATAAAATTAAAACTAAGGATAGGGAATTGTCCATCAGGATACAAAATGTTGATTGCGTGCAGACCCCGATGATGCCGTAAAAGTACGTCTGCGCGCTAGTTTTTAATGCGTCATTTTTAGGGTTTGTTTACACCTGAGCAGCAATACCGCTGTGCTGCGGGACAGTGAAATTTTCACACAAATTTTTTTTTACCTTTAGAATGCGCCCTCGTTTTAAGTAGTTTGTTTCTTCGCATCATGGCGCGAAACATTTGCACTACTGGTTTCACCTTTCACTTGGCAGTACATTTTTTATCGTTTGATTTTGCTTGATGCGTGTTTGCGTCCGCACTTTCATGAGCACTTTTGAGGTTATCGCTATGCGTCATTCACTGGCGGCATCTGTTAATGCTCAGCCGCGCCAAGAGGCGACGGTGGAGCTGAGCGTCGATCAAGACAATGTCATTGTGCGTGTGAACCCTGCGTGGGACAGCTTTGCGCACGCTAACGATGGCGCAGCGTTGGCGAACGATGCCGTGCTAGGGCTAAATTTATTGGACTCGATTAGCGGCAAAGTGAGCAAAAATTTTACCTTGGCTGTGTTGGCGTTGGCACGGCGTGGCGAGCGCGAGGTGGTGTTCGATTACCGTTGTGATTCGCCGCGCGTGCGGCGTTTTATGCGCGCCCATGTCAACGCTGATAGTAGCGGCGCGGTGCATTACTCACATGAACACTTGTACAGCGAAACGTTTCCTCACTTGGTCACGTTCAAAACCGCCACGCAGCGCGGGCGCGACACCTTGCTGCGTTGCAGTATTTGCAACCATGTGCGCCAAGATGGCCTGTGGCGTACGCCAGAGAGTCAAGTTGTCGATGCACTGATAGAAGTGATTTATGGCGTGTGTCCGAGTTGCGAACAAATGCTTAAGGAGTACTAGTGGATACCCCGTCTAATTTAGATGTGTTGATTTTTGATAGCAGTGCCTATACGCGCTCGCTGCTGCTAGAACGCTTGGCTTGCCTAGCCGATTGTTCAATTCACGCGTATGAGGCGTGGGTGGATAAACCGCTAGATCAACTACTCGCCAACGCCAGCGTGGTTATTCTTAATCATCATGTTAATGACACGCCGCCATTCGATTTTTTACAGCATATCAAGCGCGCGCTACCAGACAGTTTAGTGGTGGTGATTAGCAGCCCAGGTGCGCCGCATCGGGCTTTAGAGGCCTTGCACACGCAACAGTCTTGCATCGACAGGCTGTTTGATAAGCCAATTGATTTAGAGCAATTGAGCGCGTATTTAAGTGAGCGCATCGCGGCGCAACGCCAGCAGAAAAAATTAAATTACGAGCATCTCAACCTGCTGCGCTTTTTGCCGACAGGTGCGCTGCGGCGCATCTTTGCGCAGCCCACGCCCGGTAGTGCTGAGCTGTTTGATATGACTGTGATGTTCACCGACATTCGCGACTCGACGCAGCTCATTGTGCGTGAAAGTGCGCGTGCTTACTTTGCCAATCTCAATCGCGTGCTCGCCAGCCAAGCTGAGCTAATTCGGCGGTATGACGGCATGGTGGTGAAGACCACAGGCGATGGTCTATTGGCGGTTTTTGAAGGTGCTGCGCGTTGTCATTTAGCCTTGAAATGTGCCAGTGCGATTCAACAATCAGTTGAGGCAAAAAGCACGCCAGTCGGTATCGGCATAAGCGACGGTTTGGTTTTGACAGGCATCTTAGGTACGGCAGAGCACTTCCATTTTGATGTGATCGGCGCGCACGTGCATCTTGCTGCGCGCTTGTGTAGCAAGGCTGCGGGGGGTGAAATTTTAGCGACGCAAGATGTCGCAAGCAAAGCGCGTTTTATTTTTCAATCTCATCCCTTGCAAGATGCATTAACCGTGCGCGGATTCAATGAAACCGTGCCCTGTATTCATATAACGATTTAAGGAAAATGCTGTGAAAAGCCAATTTAGCGATCAACAACTCAGCCACATCATCGACCAATCTTTGATTTATCAATGCGCCTGTCCTGCCCAAGTTGCCAAGCATTTAATCGGCCTGCGCGACTTATATGAGTATCAACAAAACTGCATCAATCAGACGGCAACCGATAAGGCGGTGCATCAGCGTATCGCTGCTGACACTTTGCGCGCTCATGTCGCATTGGAAGAATGTTTGTATGAAGTTTTGTTTTTGGAAGAGTGGGATATGGCGACGCTGACCATGCCCGCCAGTTTGCAAAAAACGCCCCGCAATTTTTAGGGCATCTCTAAAAATTAAAATCTCTTCGCGATGCGTTGTTGCGCACAAAAAATTATGCCTTACATAGCAGTTCTATCCCCAGCCAAACCACCTGAGGACAAGTGCCGCGTTGTAATTTTTAGTTCGCGCCTAGCCTCGCTTCGATATTTGAGTTTTTTGAGACACCCTTTACTTTAATTTAATTAGGAGATTTTCATGTTAGTTCGTCTGATTTATGCCAGTTATTCCACTACCAATTTGAACACACAAGACATCACACAAATTTTGCAAACCTCGCAAAAAAATAACAGTGTGAAAAAAATTGGCGGCGTGTTGTTTTATTCCGACCGCTACTTTTTGCAATGCTTAGAAGGCGAGCGACACGCAGTGAATGAAACCTATTTGCGCATCGCCACCGATCCGCGTCATGCCAAGTGCGTGATGATTGACTACAACGCGATTGCCTCGCGCCTATTCCCGCGCTGGGCGATGGAGCACGTCAATTTTTTTGGCGGCTTAGATAACGAGCTGGTGATTAAGTACAGCGAGGTTGGTGTATTTCAACCGTTCCAATTCACCCCACAACAAGCCAATGCTTTCTTGGCAGAAGTCGCGGTAATTGGAGCCAATCTAGACAGCACCATGCAACGACATGCCTCGATTTCGATGAGCAAGACTTAGTTTTGTTGCGCGGAATCTAAATTCACGCGTGCAACGTATAGACACATAACGAGCACTTTTATGACGAGGCAATGATGAAAAAACTATTCCTAATTTTGTTGTTGGTAACTTTTAACGCTCAAGCCGCTGCCAGTTGTCCTGCTGTATTGAATGTACAACTGAAAAATCTCAATGACGAATCCGCGAATTTATGTGACTACGCGGGGCAAGTGGTGCTGGTGGTGAACACCGCCAGCTACTGCGGTTTTACTTCGCAGTACAAGGGCTTGGAAGCCTTGTATCGCAAATATCAGGCGCGTGGATTTACCGTGTTGGGTTTCCCATCGAATGATTTTGGGCAACAAGAGCCTGGCAGTAATAAAGAAATTGCCAAGTTTTGCAAGCTCACTTACGGCGTGGAATTTCCGATGTTTGAAAAAGCCAGCATCACCAGTGCCAAGCCCAGCGCGCCGTATCCCGCTTTGATTAAAGCTACTGGGCAGTCGCCGCAATGGAATTTTCATAAGTATTTAATCAGTCGCGATGGCAAAAAAATCAGCTCGTATGCCAGTGATGTGAAGCCTGATTCGGCTGACTTTGTGGCGGAGCTAGAAAAGTTGTTGGCGCAATGAGCGAAGCTGATTTTTTCCGCACCCCCTTAAATAAAAAAATCATGGCATATAAAACTCAACGTATCGCAGTGGTCGGTTCAGGCATCGCGGGTTTGTCTGCGGCGTGGTTATTGAGCCAGCATTTCGATGTCACTTTGTATGAAGCTGACGCGCGTTTAGGCGGACACAGCAATACCGTCGATGTCAAAATAGACGGGGTAGAGGTCGCTGCGGATACGGGATTTTTGGTGTGCAACGACCGCACTTATCACAATTTACTGTCGTTGTTTCGCCACTTAAAAGTCGAGCTGGTGGCGAGTGAAATGTCCTTTAGTGTGCAAATCAAGCGTGAAAATTTGGCATGGGCTGGTGCGTCGCTGGCGACTTTATTCGGTGATAAAAAGAATTTATTGCGCCCAAAATTTTGGCGCATGGTGCGCGATGTACTGCGCTTTAATCGCGCCGCACCCGCGCTGTTAGAACAGGCAGATGGCAGCGTCACCTTGCGTGAATATCTCGCGCGCGAAGGCTATAGCGAGGTGTTTGCGCAATGGTATTTGTTGCCTATGGCAGCGGCGATTTGGTCGTGCCCGACGGCGACGGTCTTGGATTTTCCCGCGCTCACCTTAATCCGTTTTTTCCAACAACATGGATTGCTGCAAGTGAGCAATCGGCCGCAATGGATGACGGTGAAAAATGGCTCGCGCACTTATGTAGAAAAACTGCGCAAAGTCATTAGACAGATTAAAACTGGCGACCCCGTGCAGCAAATTATTCGCGACGAAACTGGCGTGGTGGTGTTGAGTCGATCGGGTGCTGAGCAGTTTGATCAAGTGGTGCTGGCGTGTCATAGCGATCAAGCGTTAGCGATGTTGAGCCAGCCGAGTGCCGCTGAAATTGCCGTGTTGAGTGCGATTAAATACCAGCCGAATCGTGCCGTGCTGCATACCGATGCGAGTGTGTTGCCTAAGCAAAAAGCGATGTGGTCGGCGTGGAATTTTCACACCCAAGCGACCGATAAAACCACGCAAGCGGTGGCCGTCAGCTACCTCATCAACAAGCTGCAACCCTTGTCCATCAAGACTCCTTTGCTAGTCACGCTCAATCCCACTGACGAGATTCCTGCCCGATATGTGTTGGCCGACATCGCCTATGCGCATCCGCTATTAGATAGTGCGGCGATTGCCGCACAAGCCAAATTGCCCGCGCTGCAAGGCGTTAACCGTACTTGGTTTTGTGGCGCGTGGACGGGCTATGGTTTTCATGAAGACGGGCTTAAGTCTGCGCTGCATGTTGCCGCTGCCTTCGGTGTGTCACCGCCTTGGCACACGCCGAAAGCATGAAAGCCCCGCGCATTTATGTAGGCCAAGTGATGCACCAGCGGCTCAGTCCGTGCTCGCATCGCTTTAGTTATGCGCATTATTTTTTGCGGTTTGCCTTGAGCGATGTGGCGGCGTTGCGCGTGCCGTTTTTTTCGCTGGAACGATTTAATTTATTCAGTTTTTATCGTCGCGATCACGGTGCGCGGGACGGTTCGGATTTGGCAACGTGGGCGCATGATTTATTGCTAAAAAATGGCATCACAACGGCGGATGGCGCGATTTATTTACATACCTTGCCGCGCATGTTGGGCTACGTTTTTAATCCGGTGAGCTTTTGGTTTTGTCACGATAAAGCAGGTGAAGTGCGCGCCATTTTGTGTGAGGTGAACAACACCTTTGGCGAGCGGCATATTTATTTGTTGGCACACGCTGACCAGTCAGCCATCCAAGAAAATCAAGAACTGCGCTGTCATAAAATTTTTCATGTCTCGCCTTTTATGGCAACCGAAGGCAGTTATCGCTTTAATTTTATCTGGCAAAAAGAGGCGATTTTTTGTATCAATCATTACGCGCCCGACGACACCTTGTTACTCGTAACCGCCTTAGCGGGCAAGCCACAAACGTATAGCAGCCGCGCCTTAATCAAATTATTTTTGCGCCACTTTTGGCTCACGCTCGCAGTGATGCTGCGCATCCATTTACAAGCCTTTGCACTGTGGCGCAAAGGCTTAAAGTTTTTTTCAAAACCTTCGCCCCCCACCAAGGAGACCTCGCTATGAGTTCTGATCATTCCACGCTGGCTAGCTTGCCAACAGTGCCGCGCGCGACGCAAGTTTTTATCGCGCTGCTGCAAAAAATTCGTCATGGCGCGCTGCATCTAACCATGCCAGATGGCTCACAGCACCATTTCGGCGATGCGCATACGGGTGTGCAAGCGCACTTACATCTGCATGACGCGAGAGTCTGCGAAGCCTTGCTGGCACGCGGCGACATCGGTTTTGGTGAAACCTATATGGAAGGTTGGTGGAGCTCGCCTGACATTGCCGCGCTGATTCAAATTGCGCTGGCGAATCGTGCCGAATTTGCTTCGCTGTTAGGTGGCAACGCGTTGCGCGTGGCGTGGTATCGCCTTAAACATTTACTGCGCCGCAATACCCGTGCGGGCAGTCGCAAAAACATTTTGGCGCATTACGATTTAGGCAATGCTTTTTATGCACATTGGTTGGACAGCAGCATGACGTATTCCTCGGCATTATTTGCGGGTGATTACACGCAAACTTTGCAGCAAGCACAAAGCCAAAAATACAGTCGCATCGCCAATCAATTAGGGCTGCATCACGGTGTGCAGGTGTTGGAAATTGGCTGCGGTTGGGGTGGCTTTGCCGAAGCCGCGATAGGGCGTTATGGCGCGCAAGTGGACGGTGTAACGCTCTCACCCAGTCAATTACGTTTTGCGCAAGCACGCTTAAAAAAACTCGGCTTGCATGAGCGCGCCAACTTGACGCTGACCGACTATCGCGACGTGCGCGGACACTATGATTTTATCGTGTCGATTGAAATGTTTGAGGCGGTGGGCGAAGCGTATTGGCCGACTTATTTTGCCGCGCTCAAACGCCTGCTAAAAGCTGATGGAAAAGCGCTGGTGCAGACCATTACCATTGCCGATGCGCAGTTTGCCAGCTATCGCAAAGGCACCGATTTTATCCAACAATATATTTTTCCCGGTGGCATGTTGCCCTCCTTAGAAAAATTTACCGAGCTTGCTAATGCGGCGGGATTACGCGTGGTTGATGCTCATCCTTTTGGCGCGGATTACGCACACACCTTGCGCCACTGGCGCGCCGAATTTGCAGCGCGTTGGCATGACATCGCGCCGTTAGGGTTCGACGAAAAATTCCGCCGGCTATGGCATTTTTATTTGGCGTATTGCGAAGGTGGTTTTGATGCAGGCGCGACCAACGTCTATCAAATTCAACTGGAACATGCGTAAAGCGGATGTCACTCAATCAAAAAATTAGCAATTGGAACGAGCAAGTTGTCTGGATTAGCGGCGCAAGCACGGGCATAGGCTTGAGCTTGGCAGAGCAACTTTTGCAGCGCGGCGCGACGGTGATTTTGACTGCGCGTCGGGTCGATAATTTGGCGGCTTTATGTGCGCGTTATCCGCGCGCGCAAGCGATGAATTGTGACATTACGGATGTAAAAACTTTAGATGCAACGCTGCAAAAAATCCTCGCGCAACATCAACGCATCGACTTGTTTATTGCCAACGCAGGGGTCTATCACGAGATGCGCGCGAGTGCGTTTGATGCCGAAAAAGCTCGGCAAATGTTGGACATCAACGTGACTGGCACGATTGCGTCAGTCGCAGCGGTGGTGCCGCAACTTCTCCAACAAGGGCGCGGTGGTATCGCCGTGGTGGCAAGCGTGGCGGGCTATGGCGGCTTACCCAACGCGTTGATTTATGGTGCGACTAAAGCCGCGCTGATTAACTTTAGCGAGACTTTGTATTTGGATTTATCGTCGCACGGTATCAACGTCACGCTCATCAATCCGGGCTTTGTGGCGACGCGTTTAACTGCGCAAAATAACTTTGCCATGCCCGCGCTGTTGACCAGCGAACAAGCCGCGCAAAAAATTATCGCCGGCTTCGCGCGCGGCGATTTTGAGATTCATTTTCCCAAGCGATTCACGCTGTGGCTCAAGCTGCTTAAGCTGTTGCCCTATCGTGCGTATTTTTATGTAGTGAAGCGAGCGACGCGATGAAAAGCTACGCCGAAAATTTAGTCGCGTTTTTTGAACAGTTACAGCCAGCAGATGTGGCGCGCATGAGTGATTTTTATGCCGACGATGCGTATTTTTGTGACCCGTTTAATGAGGTGAATACGCTTGCCGAGATACAAAAAATCTTCCGCGATATGTTCACCAAATTGCAGCAGCCACGCTTCAAAATTCTCAACAGTTATCGAACTGAAGAGGGTGCGGTACTGGTGTGGGATTTTAGTTTTCAGGTGAAGTTTTTCCGCCTTCACGACTATGTTATTCACGGCAACTCGGTGCTGAAATTTGATGCGCACGGCAAGGTCAAATACCACCGTGATTATTGGGATAGTAGTGCTCAGCTATACGCAAAATTACCCCTCATAGGCGCGCTGTTTCGCGGCTTGCGCCGTCTTTTCGCCA
>JAVHQO010000093.1:0-2786 GCA_036171175.1 Gallionella sp. | reverse complement strand
ACAGGTGCTGCTGAAGGCGAAAAAATTAAGGCGGATGCGGATAAACAACGCGAAGTGATTTTGGCGGAAGCCTATCGCGATGCGCAAAAAATCAAGGGTGAAGGCGATGCCAAAGCATCTTCAACCTACGCTGCCGCATTCGGTCGCAATGCTGAGTTCTACTCGTTTTATCGCAGCCTCGAAGCCTACAAACAAAGCTTCAAAAACAAGAGCGATGTGATGGTGTTAGATCCGAGCTCAGCGTTTTTCAAATACCTGAAAAGTTCCGCTAAGTCTGGCAAGTAAGCCGTCATCGCGTTGAAAAAAATATATCAAAAGAGATTTCGTAATGCCGAACTGGTTGCTTCCTGAATACATCAACGACATGCTGCCCGACGAGGCGTGGCAAGTAGAGCAGATACGCGCACAAGTGTTGAGTTTGTTGCGCCGATCTGGCTATCAATTAGTCGCGCCACCGTTGCTGGAATATGCCGAATCGTTGTTGATTGATGCCAGTGCTGAGATGGATATGCGCACCTTTAAGTTGGTCGATCAGCTCAGCGGTCGCACGCTGGCGGTGCGCGCCGACATCACGCCGCAAGTCGCGCGCATCGACGCGCATCTGTTGAATCATCAGGGTATCGCACGCTTATGCTATGCGGGCAGCGTATTGCATACGCAACCGGTGGGTCTGACGCGCACTCGTGAGCTGATGCAAATTGGTGCGGAGTTGTACGGACACAGTGGTCTGGCAAGTGATTTAGAAATTCAAGGGTTGATGTTGGCATCGTTGAATTTATTGGGCCTGCGCAATGTGCATTTGGATTTAGGTCATGTCGCCGTATTCCGTGCTTTGGTGCAACATGCCCAGCTTGATAAAGACATGGAAGCGGCACTGTTTAGTGTGTTGCAAAGTAAGGATAGCACCGCGCTGCAAAGTTTAGTCGCTCCGCTGGAAGCTAGTCTGGCTAAAGCGGTGTTAGCTTTGCCGAGTTTATATGGCAAGCCAAATGAAGTGCTTGAGCGTGCCCAACAAGTCTTGCCTGATTTACCAGAAATTCACGCCGCATTAGCAGATTTAGCAACGGCGGCGCAGCAACTCCAACCTCTCGTGGGCAGTATCGGTATCGACTTAGCGGATTTGCGCGGCTATCACTATCACACAGGCATGGTGTTCGCCGCGTATCACGCGGGCAGCCATGATGCGATTGCGCTAGGCGGTCGTTATGATGAGTTGGGTAAGAGCTTTGGTCGCGCACGCGCTGCGACGGGATTTAGTATGGATTTGCGACAGTTATATCGCTTAATGCCAGTGCAAGCCAGTGAACGAGCTATTTATGCGCCACACTTAGCTGATGTTTCCTTGCAAGCAAAAATTGCGCAATTGCGTGCGGCAGGAGAAAACGTTGTTGTTGATTTATTGGCTGATGCTGCGCATCGTGCAGAATTGCAATGCGATCGTGAATTGGTTTTGCAACAAGGTGTTTGGCACGTTGTCGCGTTATAAAGTGATTAGAGAAATTTTCAAATTGGAATCAGTGTAATGACTAAAAACGTAGTGGTAATCGGTACCCAATGGGGCGATGAAGGTAAAGGCAAAATTGTTGACTGGTTGACTAATCACGCGCATGGCGTGGTGCGTTTTCAAGGTGGTCACAATGCTGGACACACGCTGGTAATCAATGGCAAAAAGACCGTGCTCCACCTGATTCCGTCAGGCGTTTTGCGAGAGGGTGTGACGTGTTATATCGGCAACGGTGTAGTGTTGTCGCCACAGGCATTAATCAAAGAAATGGATGAGCTGCAAGCTGCGGGTATCGACGTGTATAGCCGCTTAAAAATCTCCGAAGCGTGCCCGCTGATTTTGCCGTATCACGAGGCGATTGATAAGGCGCGCGAGTTGGCAAAAGGCGATGCCAAAATCGGTACAACTGGACGCGGTATTGGCCCAGCGTACGAAGATAAAGTGGCGCGTCGCGCGATACGTTTGCAAGATATTTTTTTTCGCGAACGCTTCGCCGCCAAGCTCGGTGAAGTGCTGGATTATCACAACTTCGTGCTGAAAAATTATTTCAATGCACCCACCGTTGATTTCCAAAAAACCTTAGATGACACGCTGGCATTTGCAGAACGTATCAAGCCGTTGGTGATGGACGTGCCGCGTGCTTTGTATGAAGAACATCAAGCGGGTCGCGGTCTGCTATTTGAAGGCGCGCAAGGTGCGCTGCTGGACATCGATCACGGCACTTATCCCTTTGTCACTTCCAGCAACTGCATCGCGGGTGCGGCTTGCGCGGGCGCAGGCGTAGGTCCGCAAATGTTGAATTATGTGTTGGGTATTACCAAGGCTTACACCACGCGCGTAGGTTCAGGGCCGTTCCCGACTGAGCTCTATGACGCAGTCAATAAGCACGATCCGATCGGCGCGGGTTTGGCAAAACGCGGCCACGAATTTGGTTCAACCACGGGACGCGCGCGTCGCTGTGGTTGGTTCGATGCAGCAGCGTTAAAACGCTCGATTCAAATTAACGGTGTATCTGGTTTGTGCGTCACTAAACTGGACGTGATGGATGGCATGGAGCTGGTGCGTCTCGGTGTGGGTTATCGCATCAACGGCGTGGTCAGCGATATTTTGCCCGTCGGTGCTGACGTATTGGGTGATTGCGAAGTCATCTACGAAGAAATGCCAGGCTGGCATGAAAGCACGTTGGGTCTCCAAAAATATGAACAGTTGCCGCTTGCCGCGCGTAACTATTTAGAACGTATCGCCAAAGTATGTGGCGTGCCTGTTGATATGGTTTCAACAG
>JAVHQO010000092.1:0-13305 GCA_036171175.1 Gallionella sp. | reverse complement strand
ACGCTTACCGTGATCGTCGTCAGAAAAAACGCCAATTCCGCACTTTGTGGATTGCTCGTATCAACGCGGCAGCCCGTGAATTCGGTCTGCCATACAGCGTGTTTATGAATGGCCTGAAAAAAGCAGATATTCAAGTGGATCGCAAGGTTCTCTCGGACATCGCGATTTTCGACAAGGCAGCGTTTGCTCATTTCGTTGAGCAAGCGCGTGCCAGCCTCGGCAAGTAAGCGAAATTTCGCAGTTTGATGGTTAAACTGCGGCAATCGAAAGGAGGCTCACGCCTCCTTTTTTGTTTGTGCACCTCTCCCTCAAGGGAACTGAATTAAAAATGGAACAACTCCAACAAATTTTAGAACTTGCTTTGCAGCAGTTCGCTGTGATTAGCGACGAAGCTGAACTAGAGCAAGTCAAAGCAAAGTATCTGGGCAAAGAAGGCAGCCTCACTGCCTTACTCAAAGGCTTGGGCAAACTATCCAATGAAGAACGCCCCGCCGCTGGCGCAAAAATTAACGTGGTTAAACAGCAAATCGAAGCCGCACTTCAAGCGCGCCGCGATGCGTTGCAACACGCCAAATTAGCGCAAAGATTGGCGGCTGAATCCTTGGATGTCACCCTGCCAGCACGCGGCGCAAGCACAGGTGGACTGCATCCGATTACGCTGACTTTGCAGCGCATTGAGCAGCTGTTTCACTCACTGGGTTTTGCGGTCACTTCTGGCCCTGAAATCGAACACGATTTCTATAATTTCACCGCGCTGAATATCCCAGACAATCATCCAGCGCGTGCCATGCATGACACCTTTTATCTCGATCCCGAACATGTGTTGCGCACCCATACGTCACCAGTGCAAATTCGTTACATGGAAGCCAATCAGCCACCGCTGAAAATTATCTCGCCAGGTCGCGTGTATCGCGTCGATTCCGATGCCACGCATTCGCCGATGTTCCACCAAGTCGAAGGCTTGTGGGTCGATGAAAATGTCAGCTTTGCTAATCTCAAAGGCGTGGTGCAAGATTTTCTGCAACGCTTCTTTGAACAAGACGATTTACAAGTGCGCTTTCGCCCTTCTTTCTTCCCTTTCACCGAACCCTCTGCCGAAATGGATATGAGCTGGAAAGGCGGCTGGCTAGAAATCGGCGGCTGCGGCATGGTGCATCCGAACGTGCTGAAAAACGTCAATATCGACAGCGAAAAATATCTGGGCTTTGCCTTCGGCTTAGGCGTGGAACGCTTGGCAATGTTGCGTTACGGCGTGAACGATTTACGTCAATTCTTTGAAAGCGATTTACGCTTTTTGAAACAGTTTAACTAAGAAGCACCACTATGAAATTCTCTGAAAATTGGTTACGAACTTTCGTCAATCCTGCGCTAACTAGCGCGGAACTATCGCATCTGCTGACCATGGCAGGACTGGAAGTCGAAGGCATGGACGCGGTCGCGCCAGCCTTTAACAATGTAGTGGTTGCGCAAGTATTGGAAGTGGTTAAACACCCCAATGCCGACCGCCTCAATGTCTGCCAAGTCAACGTCGGTGAAGCGCAGCCCATCAGCATCGTGTGCGGTGCAAGCAATGTCGCGGTCGGTGTAAAAGTGCCGTGTGCGCGTATCGGCGCAGTGTTGCCAGGCGACTTCAAAATCAAACAGGCCAAGGTACGCAGCATCGAGTCATTCGGCATGTTGTGCTCAGCAAAAGAATTGGGTTTGGCGCAGACCAGTGACGGACTTTGGCTGTTGCCAGAAGACGCGCCAGTTGGCAAAACTATCCGCGAATATTTGGATTTGGACGACCAGTTATTCACCCTCAAACTCACGCCGAATCGTAGCGATTGTTCTAGTTTGTTCGGTATCGCACGCGAAGTTTCCGCACTCACCGCAACGCCTTGCCAGCCTTTGGACATCAAGGTTACCAGCCTTACGTCGAATGAGAAACTCAGCGTTAAAGTCGATGATGCAACAGCGTGTCCCGCCTATTATGGTCGCTTAATTCGCGGCGTAGATGCAGCGGTTGCCACCCCGGTTTGGATGCAGCGTCGCTTGGAGCGCAGCGGACTGCGCAGCATTAACGTGGTGGTCGATATTACTAATTATGTGATGCTGGAAATGGGGCAACCCATGCACGCCTTCGACGTGCAAAAACTGTCTGGCGGCGTCACCGTGCGCCGCGCGCGCACAGGCGAATCACTGACCTTGCTTAACGAGCAAGTCGCACAACTCGATAGTGAAGTATTGGTTATTGCGGATGACGCGGGCGTGCTGGCAATCGCTGGCATCATGGGCGGACAAGACAGCGGCGTAGCAACCACCAGCACCAATGTATTTCTGGAATCGGCATTCTTCCATCCCGATGCAATAGTAGGCCGTGCGCGCCGCTTCGGTTTAGCAACAGACTCATCATTCCGTTTTGAACGCGGGGTGGATTTTGCCGCCACGCAGCCAGCAATGGAACGCGCTACGCAATTACTGGTGGAGATTTGCGGAGGAACGGTTGGTGAAATCACCGCCGTATGCAACACCCTGCCCGCCCGCCCCGCCATCGCGCTGCGTCGCTCACGGGTGCAAAGAATTTTGGGCATCGCACTGAGCAATCAACAGATTGCAGAACTGCTAACGCGCTTGCAATTCGTCTTTACTTCTAATGGTGATGATTTTCGTGTTACTCCGCCCAGCTTCCGTTTCGATATGACTATCGAAGCCGATCTGGTCGAAGAGTTGGCACGCTTGTATGGCTACGACAACATCCCCGCGCTCGCGCCTAAGACATCGCTGACCATGTTGCCTTGCAGCGAGTCGCAACGTCCTTTAAGCCGCGTGCAGCAAGTGCTAGTGTCGCGCGATTATCAAGAGATTGTCAGCTTGGCGTTTTTGGCTGAACAAACCGAACGTGACTTATGTGGCAATCAGCATCCGCTAGTTTTGCAAAATCCTATCGCGAGTAATTTGGCAGTGATGCGCAGCAGTTTGATTGGCGGATTAGTTGATGCACTGCGCTTTAATTTGAACCGCAAACAAACTCGTGTGCGCTTGTTTGAAGTCGGTGCATGCTTCGCCAAGTCTGGTGATGACTATTTGCAAACCTCACGTTTATCAGGCTTGGCGTATGGCATGCAACAAACCGAACAATGGGGCGTGACGGCACGCGCAGTCGATTTTTACGATGTCAAAGCTGATGTAGAAGCCTTGTGTGGCTCACTCGCGTTGCGCTTTGTGGCAGCGCAGCATTCGGCTTTACATCCAGGGCGTAGCGCGCAAATTTTTGTCGGGGAGCGTGCCATTGGTTGGTTAGGCGAGCTGCATCCGCACACGCAACAACAACACGATTTGCCGCTCGCACCCGTGTGGTTTGAGTTGGATTTAGAGGTTTTGCTGACCAGCCGTGTGCCACGTCTAAGCGATATTGCTAAGTTTTTACCCGTGCGTCGCGATCTCGCCCTAGTGGTAGATGAAGCCGTCAACGCAGATACCTTGTTAAACGCCATGACCGCTGTTAAAGCACCGTTGGTACACGAGATTGCGCTGTTCGATGTGTATCGCGGCAAAGGTTTGGAGAATGGCAAAAAAAGCCTTGCATTCCGTGTGTTAGTACAAGATACTCAAAAGAATTTAACGGATGCAGAAATCGAAACCAGTATTGCGCTATTAGTCTCAGCACTACAACAACACGGCGCGCAACTACGCAATTAAGGAAGCCATGACACCTACATTAACCAAAGCAGAATTGTCCGACTTGCTGTTTGAAAAAGTCGGTTTGAATAAGCGCGAAGCCAAAGATATGGTTGAAACTTTTTTTGAGGAGATTCGCGCGCAACTGGAAATGGGCGAAAGCGTCAAACTCTCAGGTTTCGGCAATTTTGAATTACGCGATAAACCACAACGTCCAGGACGCAACCCTAAAACAGGTGAAGAAATCCCAATTAGCGCACGTCGCGTGGTGACCTTCCATCCCAGCCAAAAGCTAAAAACCACCGTGGAAAAGTCTTACCATGGAAATCCACAAGCCTAATTCCGAACTGCCTAGTATCCCTGCCAAACGCTACTTCACCATCGGCGAAGTGAGTGAGCTGTGTGGGGTAAAAGCCCATGTGTTGCGCTATTGGGAACAGGAGTTCACCCAGCTCAAACCAGTCAAACGTGGTGGCAATCGACGCTATTACCAACACCACGAAGTATTATTGGTTAGGCATATTCGCGAACTACTATATGAGCAAGGTTTCACCATCAATGGCGCGCGCAATCGCTTAGAAGGTCATGAAATGGTGGGCTTAGTAGAACGAGCACCAGTAGCTAGCATCCCTGTCACGCAGAGCATGTTTAATCTGGCCAGCCTTAAACAGGAACTCCGCAGCGTCATTGCCCTGCTACACCATTAGGGCATGAGCCTGTAACCTGTCCCGAATAAATCTATTGCTTGCTGGGTAAATTCAGTGCAATGCCGCTATTGCTCGCCATATCCACCAAAATAGTGTTGCCGTGTTTACCGATTTCGCGTAAGGCATCAATACGGTTAATTTCAGTCAACATATTGATTGACTCCGCTGCCGATACGCCATGCTTTTCAAACTCTTGCATCGAGGCAGCAATCCCCTCAGCCAAAGTTTTACGCGCATCTGCCAAGCCTTTGGCCCGCTCACGCTGGGCTTGTGCTTCAGCTTCTGCCACGGCCACCAAGCGAATTTTTTCAGCTTTACCTTCTTGCTCGGCCGCTTCGGCAGAGCGCTTCGCAGCGACTACGCGATTAAATGACTCTTGCACGGTTTGCGAGACGCTAGGCTGGTCGATTAGCACGGCTTCTAATAAAAATCCGTAATCGGATAACTTTTCCGCCAATTCTTCGGCAACTTTGTTAACGATTTGATTACGATCTTTGAACATATCTTCCAGCGTCATGCCCGATGAAATCGCACGAATCGTATTCAGTACCCAAGTCGAAATTTGCTGCGGTGGATTGGTCAGACGATAAAAGGCATCGTTAGCGCGCTCAGGATTGACACGCAGTTGGATATTCACAGGCAGGTCCACAAACACGTTGTCTATGGTCTTGATATTAACTTCGCTCTTGACCTCGGTGATGCGTAAATCCACCTCGCCTGCAACAGTTTGAAATGGTACTAAAATAAAATTCAATCCAGGTTCTAAAGTCCGTGAATACTTACCAAAGGTTTCAACCATTTTGATGGTTTGCTGTTGCACGATACGCACGCAGATAAAGCCATAAAACGCGAGTACAACTAAAATTACCACGATGAATTCCATGCTATTTCTCCTATGCGTTGAACGATAATTAAACGGGGCTAAAGCAGTATCTATGAGGAAAAAACGGCTACATTTTCATCTTTATGGTGCAGCAGCTTATAGGCATACACTTGTTCGCCGCCTTTTAACTTGAGCTGTTGCGCACCCGCAAAATCAAAGTGCTGCACCATACGTTGATGCGTTACTTTATCAACCAACACTTCACCCGCATGCGCTGCTTCAGATAGCCGGCTAGCCAAATTAACTGTTGCCCCCCATATATCGTAAGTCAAGCGCGTACGCCCAATCACCCCAGCCATTAAGGGTCCCGTGGCAATACCAATATGCAGTTGCAAATCTAAATCAGCAAAATCCGCCGATAAATCACTCGCAATAAAAGTTTTGAATTCTTGCACGGCTAACACCGCATGGTGCACATAGTCGTCACCCGGATGGGCGGCTAACCCACCGACCACCATATAAGCATCGCCTATGGTTTTGATTTTTTCTAAACCATGCAAATCAGCAATCGCATCAAAACCTGAAAACAACTGATTAAGTAAATCAATAATTTGTGCGGGAGAGAGTCGATCGGTGAGACGGGTAAAACCCACCAAGTCAACAAACATCACTGTTGCATCAGCATGTCCATCCGCAATCATGGCGGGTAAGTCCAGCAGACGATGCACAATACGGTCGGGGAGTAAATTATTGATGAGCGTGAGATTACGTTGATTGGACAGACTGGCAACATCATGCTGGGTACGCAAATCAAAGAATTGATTTTTGCGTAATTGCTCAATTTCGGCGCGCCGCCGTGAGTAGTAATACAGCGACCAAGCCACTAAAGAGCTCAGGACTGCAAAGTTAATTGGCATCAAAAACTGTGCGAGTTGCGCGCCTGTTAAATCAACACCCACGCTTTGCTGCCAAACGATGCCGTAGGCCAACAAAATTGTCGCGATATAAGCCGCCACCCATCGCCCAATACGCGTCTTGCCTGGTTCACCTACTAGAAATGCCGCCAAAGGCGCAAGGAAACTCCAGAACACGATGCCCGATAAATGCGCGCCCGCAATACTTAACTGGACAATTAAGGGCGTGAACAGTAAAAATAAAATCTGCGCACGGCGTAGCCAAGTGAAATTTTTACTCCACCAATAATGCGCAAACGCCAAAGTCGAAATGAGCTGACACAACACAATGCCGTACCACACATACGACACAACCAAATAAGAACATGCGGCCAACCACAACAATAAAAAAATGCTCATGGCAAACGAGATTGCCGTGAGCATTTGCATTTGCAGATTTTTCAATAATTGGTAAGGTTGAACAGCCAACTTCAAACTATCCGCAGACATGGTTTTACTGTCTGTCTTAGCGCAACAATAATGAGTATTGCACCGAGGCAGCGCAAATTGCCATCAACATGCCAGGCATCATACCCAGTGCCAATACCGCTAAACCATTAAAGCTAATCAGCATCGCACTATCGGGCGACAGATGAATTTTTTCATGGCTTTCGGGTGCATCGAAGTACATCAATTTGACGATGCGCAAGTAGTAGAACGCGCCAATAAGCGACATTAACACCGCCACCACTGCCAACCATGTGTAGCCCGCTACCACCACCGCATTAAGCACTGATAACTTGGCATAAAAGCCTACTGTGGGCGGTACACCTGCCATCGAAAACATCAGCAACATCATCATAAATGCGAGCCACGGACTACGTTGATTCAAGCCCTTAAAATCGCTTAATTTATCGGCTTCAAAACCTGCCCGCGATAACAACATAATCATGCCGAAAGAGCCCAATGACATCAGCACGTAAGTAATCGCATAGAACATCGACGCACCATAACCCTCTACGCTGCCGCTGATAAAACCGAGCAGCAAAAAGCCCATATGGGTGATGGTCGAATAGGCAAACATGCGCTTCATATTAGTCTGCGCAATCGCGGATAAATTACCCAACGCCATCGAGGCAACTGCCAAAATAATCAACATGCCTGACCAGTCGTGAACCAGTGGTTGCAAGCCTTCTACCAAAATACGCGCCACAAAAGCGAAGGCAGCGAGTTTAGGCACTGAGCCGATAAACATAGTCATCGCCGTCGGCGCGCCGTGATACACGTCTGGCACCCACATATGGAACGGCACGACGCCGAGCTTGAAAGACAAGCCTGACACGATGAACACCAAACCAAAGGTGAGCAAGGCTTTGTTAGTGACACCATGACTAATCGCATCTTTAATCGCACCGAGCTCAAGCGTGCCAGTTGCGCCGTACAACATCGACATGCCGTACAGCAATAAGCCTGAAGCCAATGCGCCCAACACAAAGTATTTCATCGCCGCTTCCGTCGCCGTGGCGGAATCACGTTGCAACGCCACCATGGCGTACAAGCTCAACGACAGTAATTCCAAACCCAGATACAAGGTCAAGAAATGATTCGCCGAAATCATCACGTTCATACCAAGCAACGCAAATAATGCCAGCACCATAAATTCGCCAGTAAACAAGCCGCGCACTAACAAGTATTGCCGTGAATACACCAGCATCATAGCCACGCCCAAATAGCTCATTAGCTTGAGCACGTCGGACATCAAATCGTCCACATACATTTTATTGAAGGCATACACCACGCCATCCACGTGCGTCGCAACAGTAATCAGTGCACAGCCGAGCAAGGTGATTTGCACCAATAAATACGTCCAAAATTTACCGTGCTGCGTGAGCAATAAATCCACGATTAAAATCGTACCAACCATGCACAACAGGAAAATTTCTGCGGCAACAGGCATTAAGTTCGCCATCAAATTCATATACACCTCTAAAAACGGGTCAGTGGGCTATCGAGAGAAGTCTGTAGCAGCCCTCTCTCGACTTAGCTTTAGTTAATTAGTTTTGAATGCGCAACGTGTTCGAGTAAATCATTCACCGATACATGCAGAATTTCCGCGAAGGGCAAGGGATACACGCCCATACCTAACACCAAAACTGCCAACAAGGTAAAGATAATTTTTTCACGCAAATTGAGGTCGGTCAGCTCGGCAACGTGGTGGTTTGCCACTGCGCCAAAAATCACGCGTTTATACATCCACAGCGTATAAGCCGCACCAAAAATCAGCGTGGAACCCGCCGCGAAGGCATACCAAAAATTCACTTTAACCGCGCCCATAATGATCATGAATTCGCCAACAAAAGCACTCGTGCCTGGCAAGCCACTATTCGCCATCGCGAACAACATAAAGAACGCTGCGAACATGGGCATTTTGTTTGCCACACCACCATAAGCGGATATTTCACGCGAATGTACGCGGTCATACAACACACCGATGCAAAGGAACAATGCGCCCGCCACAAAGCCGTGCGAAATCATCTGCATCAGCGCGCCTTCCATGCCGTAGGCGTTAAAAATAAAGAAGCCTAGCGTGACAAAACCCATGTGCGAAATTGAGGAATACGCCACTAGTTTTTTCATGTCCGATTGCTTCAATGCTACCAAGCCGATATAAACAATCGCAATTAGCGACAATGCAATCATCACGCCCGCCAACTTGTGGCTGGCATCAGGGGTAATCGGCATCGAGAAGCGCAAGAAACCGTACGCGCCCACTTTCAACATAATCGCCGCCAACACCACCGAGCCGCCCGTAGGGGCTTCAACGTGGGCATCAGGCAACCAAGTGTGCACAGGGAACATCGGCACTTTCACCGCGAAGGCGAAGAAGAAGGCGATGAAAATCAGAATCTGCGCCTGCATGGTCAAGCCCACATGGTGGAAATCAAAAATCTCAAAACTGCCGCCAGTTTGACGATACAAATACAGCAACGCCACCAACATCAACAGCGAACCCAACAAGGTATAGAGGAAGAACTTCATGGTCGCGTAAATGCGATTGGGTCCGCCCCACACGCCGATGATGATGAACATCGGAATCAGCATTGCTTCCCAAAACACATAGAACAAAATCGCATCCAGTGCCGCGAACACGCCATTGACTATGCCCGACATAATCAAGAACGCCGCCATGTATTGCGCCACGCGTTTGTCGATGACTTTCCAGCCCGCCAATACCACCAAGGGCGTGAACAAACTATTCAACAAAATAAACAGCATGGAAATGCCATCTACGCCTAAATGATAGTGAATGCTAAACAACGGAATCCAATTGTGCAGCTCTTCAAATTGCATCGCGCTAGTGCTGATGTCAAAGCCTGAATACAGCGGCAAGGTCACCAAGAAGCCCAGTATCGAACCGAGCAAAGCTAAGTTGCGCGCTAAAGGCGCATTTTTATCATCGCCAGTGGCTAATACCAGCACGCCGAAAATAATCGGCAACCAGATTGCGACACTAATTACGGGTAGTCCAAAAATCATGCTGTTTCCTTTAATTTAGCAAGTAGGAATAATTTTTATGTGTGTCTCTAAAAATTCAAATATCAAAGCAACGCCGCATAGCGATGGGATTTTTATTTTTCGAGATACCCAACTTAGAACCAATCACGGATGGTGAGCAATACAAACACGCCCGTAATCATGGTGAACGCGTAGTGATAAATGTAGCCAGATTGGAAGCGACGTACCACGCTGGAAATTTTGCCCACCAAGTTCGCCGAACCATTCACCAACACGCCATCAATCAAAATCTTGTCGCCGAATTTGCCCAAGAAACTACTCGCCCCACGCGCGCCACCTGCAAAGAACCAATCGTTAAAACGATCGAAGTAATACTTGTTGTCCAACACGGTGTAAATCCACTGAAAACGCTTTTGGATTGCCGCAGGAATATCTGGACGCTTCATATAGAAGAACCACGAGCTGAATACACCCGCTACTGCGAGCCACAACGCGACACTAGTCAGTGCATGTAAAGTCATGGCAAATGCGCCGTGGAATTCTTCTTCCATTTCGTGCATCACATGATGGTTTTGCGCGATGTAAATCGCTTCTTTGAAGAAGTCACCAAACAACATTGGTTCAATCGCAAAATAACCAATCACAGCAGAAGGAATCGCCAACAACACTAACGGCAACGTGACCACCCACGGCGATTCATGCGGCTTTTCGCCCACGCCTAAACCGTGATGTTCATGCGCTGCGTCGTCATCGTGTGCCGCATGTGCATCGTCATGCGCTGCCGCAGCATGATGGGCATCTTTTGCAACATGATGTTTTGCAGCATGGTGTTTATCATCATGCGCTGCTGCTTTACCAAAACGCTCTTCGCCGTGGAACACCAAAAAGTACATACGGAAAGAGTAGAAAGCGGTAACAAAAACGCCCGCCAGCACTGCAATATAAGCAAAGGTATGCCCTGGTGTGTGCGACATTTGCACGGCTTCGATAATGCTGTCTTTAGAATAAAAGCCAGAGAAAAACGGTGTACCAATTAACGCTAGAGAACCAATCAAAGATGTGATCCAAGTGATTTTCATGTACTTGCGTAAACCACCCATATTACGAATGTCTTGATCGTGGTGCATCCCCATAATCACACTACCTGCACCCAAGAACAATAAGGCTTTGAAGAAGGCGTGCGTCATCAAATGGAAGATGGCAATCGGATACGCTGATGCACCCAACGCTACCGTCATATAACCTAATTGAGAGAGCGTTGAATAGGCAATCACGCGCTTAATATCGTTTTGGATAATCCCTAAGAAGCCCATAAACAGCGCGGTAATCGCACCAATAATCAGCACAAATGACAAAGCAGTTTCGGATAGTTCAAACATCGGCGACATCCGCGCCACCATGAAAATACCCGCTGTCACCATGGTCGCTGCATGAATCAAAGCGGAAATAGGCGTAGGACCTTCCATCGAATCAGGCAACCAAACATGCAGTGGGAACTGAGCAGATTTACCCATCGCACCGATGAACAACAGAACACAAATCGCAGTGAGCAGATTGACGTGCATCCCCGCAATCGGTGCGACATCGTGGGCGTGTTCTGCCACTTTGGCGAATACATCAGCGTAGTTGAGCGAACCGAACACCATCAGCACCAGCGCGATACCCAAGATAAACCCGAAGTCGCCGACACGGTTAACCAAGAAGGCTTTCAAGTTGGCATAAATCGCAGTGGGGCGTTTGAACCAAAAACCAATCAGCAAATACGACACCAAACCGACCGCTTCCCAACCGAAGAACAACTGCATGAAATTGTTCGCCATCACCAGCATCAACATGGAGAAAGTGAACAGCGAAATATAGCTAAAGAAACGTTGGTAACCCGCGTCGTCTTTCATGTAACCGATGGTGTAAATATGCACCATCAACGACACGGAAGTGACCACCAGCATCATAGTTGCCGTCAATCGGTCAATTAAGAAACCGACATGGAACGATGTCCCCCCCGAAATCAGCCAAGTGTAAACAGGACCATCAAAATTATGCCCGTCGAGCACGCTGCGGAAAATTTGAATCGCGGCATACAAAGACACACCAACCATTGCCACGGTGATGCGATGCGTCCAAGTGCGCCCTAAAAATTTACCAAACAAACCCGCCAAAACTGCCCCAAACAACGGTGCGAGCGGCACGATTAAATACAGTGTTTGCAATGTTTGCGTATCCATCTTTAACCTCTCAAGCTGCCGAGATCATCGACGTTAATAGTGCGTAAATTACGGAACAACACCACCAGAATTGCCAAGCCTATCGCGGCTTCCGCAGCAGCCACGGTCAAAATAAAAAACACGAAAACTTGTCCAGCGGTGTCGTTCAAATAATGCGAGAACGCGACAAAATTGGTATTCACCGCGAGCAACATCAGCTCAATCGACATCAATAACACGATGACATTTTTGCGATTCAAAAAAATCCCGACCACGCTAATGGCGAACAACACCGCGCTCAGAACTAAATAATGTGACAGCGTCAACATGCGTACTCTCTCCCTAAGAATTTTTGATGTGCGAGGCTTATTTGGTAATCGTCTGACCGTCGCGCATATCTTTGACGATGCGCACGCGATCAGCGGCTTGAATTTGCACTTGCGCGGAAACATTTTGTGTTTTCACGCCAATCCGACGACGCAAAGTCAACGCAATCGCGGCGACCATCGCGACCAACAGCAACACCGCTGCCAGCTCGAAGGGATACACATAATCGGTGTAAATCAAACGGCCTAATTCTTTGGTGTTGCTGTAATTGGCAGGATGGACAATAGCGTTAGCTGTTGCTTGAGTTTGGCGCGAACCCAACACATAAATCATCTCGAACACCATCAGTCCTGCCAGCCCCGCACCAAATGGAAACCAACGCCAGAAACCTTCACGCAGACGCACCAAATTGATGTCCAGCATCATCACCACAAATAAGAACAACACCATCACCGCGCCGACATACACCAGCACCAACACGATGGATAAAAACTCCGCTTCGAGCAGCATCCAAATGCCCGACGCGCTACAAAATGCCAGCACCAAAAACAAGGCTGCATTAACAGGATTGCGCGCGGTAATCACGCCCATCGCAGCAAACACGGTGAGCGCGGCAAACACATAAAAAACAATATCGGTAAAGTTCATTTGTTTATCCTTTGGATAAGTTAGTCGCTAGTAGGGAGTTGCTCATTGCATTGAACTATCCGCTACCAGCTATTAACGGTACTGCGCGTCTTCGGCGCGATCTTTAGCAATCTGCGCTTCGTATTTATCACCAATCGCCAACAACATCGGTTTGGTGTAATACAAATCGCCTTTTTTCTCACCGTGATATTCAAAATTGCGTGTTTCTACAATCGCATCGACCGGGCAAGATTCTTCGCAAAAACCGCAGAAAATACACTTAGTTAAATCAATGTCGTATTGCGTGGTGCGACGTGTGCCGTCAGCACGTTCAGCGACTTCGATTTTGATTGCCAAGGCAGGACAGACTGCTTCGCACAATTTGCAACCGATGCAACGCTCTTCGCCATTGGCATAGCGACGTTGCGCATGCAAGCCACGAAAACGTGCGCTTTGCGGGGTTTTTTCTTCAGGGAATTGCACCGTGATTTTGCGTGCAAACATGTAACGCCCCGTTAACGCCATGCCTTTGAGCAACTCAAATAGCA
>JAVHQO010000091.1:0-2814 GCA_036171175.1 Gallionella sp. | reverse complement strand
TTCATTGAATACACCTAAGAGTAATACCGTTTACACGGCGGGTTAAGTTTAGAAAGCCGCTATAAATCAAAATAGCGTCGCAATACGTTGTTGCTCACAAAAAATTACTCCTCACATAGTCTTCTACCCCCAGCCAAACCACCTGAGGACGAGTGCATCGTCGCAATTTTTTATTCGCGCCTTCACACGAAACAAGAAGCCTAGGCGACTATGTTTCATGGGGAAGCCCCTTGCGGGTTAGTCTTACTTAGCTATTTCAATTTCTAGCGGCTTTCTTTAGAGGCTAATAAATTCGAGAGCCTCTAAAAATTCCCAACAACGGAGAGTCGTCAGGGCTAGTTTTTTGGACATACCCGCGCGTACGCATCGGTTACAAAACCTACTGCTTGCTCGATATTCAGAGCGGTGGTTTCTAACAAAATTGCACCTGCGGTCTGTTGCAAAGGGGCGACGCTACGCTGTGTATCGCGAGTGTCGCGCGCCTCTATGTCCTGCAAAAGGGCGGCGATATTAGCATCCATTCCTTTTTGTTTCAACTGCTTATAACGCCTATCTGCGCGCGCAGCTGCTGATGCGGTTAAAAATATCTTCAAGCTAGCATCAGGAAACACCACCGAAGCCATATCGCGCCCGTCTGCCACCAAGCCTGGCGCACGACGGAAAGCGTGCTGTTTCGCCAACAAGGCAGCGCGCACCTTAGGCAAGCTGGCAACTTTAGATGCAGCGGCGGCACACGCTTCGCTGCGCAACTCGTCGCCAACTAACTTACCGTCTAACCAAATATGTTCGCCAGTAAATTTAATCTCGATGTGTTCCGCTAACAGGCTCAACGCGATTTCATCCGTCAATAAAATACCATCCCGTCGCGCCGCCAACGCCAGCAAGCGATACAGCGCGCCACTATCCAAATAGTGATAGCCCAGTTGCGCTGCCACGCGTTGCGCCACCGTACCTTTGCCCGATGCCGAAGGCCCATCAATCGCAATCACGGGAACGGCTGTAGTGACACTCGCCAGCGCGTTGAAATAAGCAGGGAAAGTTTTTTCCACACACTTAGGCTCATTGATGCGTATGCCTTGCGGCGCAAATGCGAGGAGAGAAAAACACATCGCCATACGATGATCGTCGTAGGTAGCAATTCCACTATTCGGGTTCTCTAGCAGCTCTGGTGCACATGGCAGGGCGCGCTGTTGCACACGTCTATCAACCACATTGACAACGCTATGAATACGTCGCTCCTTGATACGAGGGGGCGTAACTAAAATAAAATCCGCGCCTTCTTCCACCGTCGCGCCGACTTTGCGCAGCTCGGTCGCCATTGCGGCGATGCGGTCGGTTTCTTTAACGCGCCAACTGGCGATATTGCGCAGCGTGGTCGTCCCTTCTGCGAATAACGCTAACACCGCCAACGTCATCGCCGCATCAGGGATAGCGTTGCAATCCAAATCTATCGCGGTGAGCTTGCCCGACAGCGGGGCTTGCACCTCCATCCAGTTCGCGCCTTGCGTAATGCGCGCGCCCATCAATTGCAAGGCATCGGCGAACTTCACATCGCCTTGAATACTGTCGCTGCCCACACCTTCAATACGTAACGGCCCGCCGCCTATCGCTCCCGCCGCCAAAAAATACGAAGCGGATGAGGCATCACCCTCCACATAAACAACGCCCGGCGAGACATATGCACTGCCTGCCGCGATGGTAAAGCTGCGACTGGCATCGCGCGCCACAAGCACGCCAAAGCGCGCCATCATCGCCAGCGTAATCTCGATATACGGTTTTGAAATTAACTCGCCGATGACGCTCACCGTGACGGTGCGATTCAACAACGGCAACGCCATCAACAAGGCAGTTAAAAATTGGCTAGACACATCGCCGCGTACCGCCACCGTAGCCGCATCGGTGAAGATCGCAGGAAAAATTTCTAGCGGCGGAAAACCATCATTGCCCATGTAATCAATGTTCGCGCCCAGCGTGCGCAAGGCATCGACCAAATCACCAATCGGACGCTCGTGCATGCGCGCCACGCCTGACAGCTGATAATGCCCGCCCGACAAAGCCAGCGCGGCAGTGAGCGGGCGAAATGCCGTACCCGCATTACCCAAAAACAAACTCGCTTCTTTAACAGGAAAAGCACCCGCGCAACCCGTTACGCGAAACGTCGTCGCTGCTACTTGGTGGATGCTCACGCCCAAACTGCGCAAACCATCCAACATGCGTTCGGTGTCATCAGAAATCAGCACATCGCGAATTTCTGTCGTGCCGCGCGCCAACCCCGCCAACAACAACATGCGATTAGAAATGCTTTTTGAGCCAGGCAAAGTCAGCGTGCCGTGCGCGGATAACAGCGGAGGAATATCGAGAAAGTCGGTGTGGTTCATATCAAATCAGAATAAAACGGTAGGTCGGATAAGCATCACGCATCCGACAGCGAACCCTAAAAAATGGCGGATAACGCACTGCTTATCCGCCCTACAAATACTTATTGTCCCGCCCAATTACTGCGCACCGCGCGCGCCAAACTAAACACTTCTTCGAGCTTGTGCGCATCGTTGTCTTGCAACGCGAGCTGCAAACTTTGCAGCTCTGCCACATAGCTTTGCAGCTCGCCCAACAACGCCTCGCGATTGGCTAAACAAATGTCGCGCCACATTTCGGGCGAGCTTGCCGCGATGCGGGTGAAGTCACGAAAGCCACTGGCAGCAAAGGATAGCAACAGATCTTTGTTAGGACGTTGCGCTAAATCATGCACCAGCGCGAACGATAATAAATGCGGCAAATGGCTCACCGCTGCGAATACCTCATCGTGTTGTTGCG
>JAVHQO010000090.1:0-13371 GCA_036171175.1 Gallionella sp. | reverse complement strand
CTCGCCACTTAAATTCGATTACAAAAGTTGCACTTCAGATTTGAATCCGCCTAATTATTTTATTGCCCAGCGATGGTCATGCCCTCAACCAAAATAGAACCACATTGCCGCGAACCTTGCACCAACACGTCATTACCGACGGCAACGATATTGCGATACATATCTTTCAGATTGCCCGCGATAGTAATTTCTTCGACGGGATATTGAATCTCACCGTTTTCCACCCAAAACCCCGCCGCGCCGCGTGAGTAGTCGCCCGTCACAGCATTGACGCCGCTGCCTAACAATTCTGTCACCAACAAGCCGCGCGACAAAGTGCGCAACATGCCCGCGAAATCCAGCGCGCCCGATTGCAAAATCAAGTTGTGATTGCCGCCCGCATTGCCAGTAGTTTTCAGCCCTAATTTGCGCGCCGAATAGCTGCCTAAAAAATAATCTTGCAGCACGCCGTCTTTAACAATGTCGCGATTGCGCGTTTGCACGCCTTCGTCATCAAACGGGCTGGATGCCAAGCCTTTACGCACATCGGCAACATCGCGAATGTTGATATGCGGGGCGAAAATTTGCTGACCTTTTTTGTCCAACAAAAATGACGACTTGCGATACAAACTGCCGCCACTGACAGCCCCAACAAAATGCCCTAACAAGCTCGCCGCAATCGGTGCTTCAAATAATACGGGGACTTGCATGGTGGCAATTTGGCGCGCGTTTAAGCGACGCACACAGCGTTCGGCAGCTAACTTTCCCACTTGTTGCGCCGTCAATAAATCTTGCGCATCGCGTGCCACCGAATACCAATAATCACGCTCCATGCTGTCGTCGCCGCCTGCAATCACCGCACAACTCAAACTGTTGCGCGAAGTCGGAAAACCGCCCATAAAGCCCGCGCTATTCGCCGAAACAAACAACGACTCGCTTAAATTAACCGTCGCGCCTTCGGAGTTGCTGACGCGTTTATCGGTCGCCAAAGCGGTCTGCTCGCACTGTTGCGCCAAGCTAATCGCCGCATCCACCGACAAATCCCAGGGATGGTACAAATCTAAATCGGCGTGATTTTTGGCTAATAACTCCGCGTCGGGCAAGCCTGAACAATCATCTTGAGCGGTGTAACGCGCAATCGACAACGCGGCATCCACGCTGTCTTTAATCGCTTGCTGGGAAAAATCCGAGGTGCTCGCGCTGCCACGTTGTTGACCTAAATAAACCGTGATGCCAACGCCTTTGTCGCGGTTATATTCGATGGTTTCCACTTCACCTTGGCGCACTGTGACCGCCTGACCAAACCCAACTGAAACATCCACCGCCGCCGCAGTCGCGCCACGCGTTTTGGCGTAGCTCAACATATCGCTGGCAATGTTGCGCAACTCATCGGGGGAATGGGAAAAACGAGCAGGTTGAGCGACTAAAGCATTCATGTAGTAAACGGCAAAATTGTGAAAGGCGGTATCATAGCAGCATCAATCAGACACACACTTCAAAAATGAATCCGCATAATCCTAACCAAACACCCGCAACGCCCCCCGAATTAGAAACAGATTACGACGAGCTAGACGATGCTTATGAGGAGGATGAGTCCTTAGACCGAGACGATAGCGATGGCGAAGATTACGTTGAATCTGAAGACGAAAGCACAAGTTCCCCTAGCAGCAAAAAGCCCGCCGCACCGAACACGCGGGGACGTGGCTTGCGTAATCACGCAAGTATCGATGAAGAGGAAGAGGACACGGGGCCTAGCAAAACTAAAATTAAAAAGCAGATGCACGAGCTGCGTGATTTAGGTGAAGAATTGACCGAATTAAGCAAGGATCAAATCTCACAACTCGATTTACCTGAAAACTTAAAAGATGCAATACGCGCCATGCGCAACATTCCATCGTTTGGTGCAAAGCGTCGTCAAGTTCAATACATCGGCAAACTGATGCGTGAGATTGAGCCTGCGCCCATCATCGCCAAATTAGACGCTTGGAAAGGTAAATCGCAAGGTCACACCGCGTACATGCACCAACTGGAACGCTGGCGCGACCGTTTGCTCGAAGACGATAGCGCGTTTACTGAACTGCTCGCCGCTCATCCGCAAGCCGATGCGCAACGCTTACGCAGCTTAATTCGTAACGCAAAAAAAGAACGTGAACTCGGTAAACCACCAAAAAACTTCCGCGATATTTTTCAGGTTTTGCGCGATATTTTGCCAGAACCCGTATGAGCGATTTGTTACCACACATCGTCCTAGATTCAGGTAAAAACCCACGCTATGCAATTATCTGGCTACACGGTTTAGGCGCAGATGGACATGATTTTGTGCCTATAGTGGATGAGCTAAAACTCCCCGTCACCGTACGTTACATTTTCCCGCACGCCAATAAAATCCCCGTGACGATTAACGGCGGCTTTGTAATGCGCGCTTGGTACGACATCACTGACAAACGCATTGCCAGTGAACAAGACGAACTCGGCATCCGCCGCACCGCGCTACAAATTAACGCACTCATCGAAAAACAAATCGCGAACGGCATTCCCGCTAAGCGCATTTTTTTAGCAGGCTTTTCACAAGGTGGTGCAATCGCCTTGCATGTTGGGCTGCGTAGCCCATCCGTATTAGCTGGAGTTTTGGTGTTATCAAGCTATCTACCACTACATCAAAAGGCCGAACAAGAAATTACTGCCGCCGCAAGAAGTTGTGAAATTTTTATGGCACACGGCAAGCATGACCAAGTTGTGCCGTACGCTTTAGGTGAAACCAGTGCCGCACGTTTAAGCGCATTAAATTGCAAGGTCTCTTGGCATACATACGATATGGAACATAGTCTGTGTGCGGCTGAAATTACAGACATACAAAACTGGTTGGGCGAAAAAATAGCCACGCAAGCGTAGCTATTCGACCGCACCAAAGATGACTTAAAAAAATTACTCCTCGTCGTCTCCCGCAGATTGTTGTTCAACCACCCGGAATCTGACTAAGTCACAATCTATATTTTTTTGCACCATACCAATTGGCAAAAGAAGTAGTTGCTTGCCTGCCAATTCAGTGTGATAACTGCAATTTGCTTGATATGCTTCTGATTTCATCAACAAGCTAATTTCAGTCACACTCTCTCCTATTTTCGGATAAAGCCATAAAGCTAATTGTTGCATAGCATTACCGCCACCCTTAACTTGCAAGGGAACCCCTACAATTTGATTGGAAATAATTTCTGCGCCAACATGCACTTGATGATTTTCACCACGCATCAAACGGCGTATCACTGCCACGCCCCAGTGTCCGACCCCCTCAGCTTGAATACCCAACAACTGACCAATACTCACATCACGGTTACCAACCTCTGGCAACACCGCATGAAAACCGATGGCACTGATGTCTTGAATTTGCCAATTGGAGACAGAAGCAGAATCTAACCCCACACCAGTGGTATCGACAATTTTATTGTAGCCACTCACCACTTTTATATTGATATTGGTTAGCCTACGCGGCATACGCCGTTGCGGTAAGGTCGTTACAAAATTGTGTAAATGTTCCACTGCTTGACGCACTACTGCGGCCTCATAATCGCCGCCCAGAATCAAATCATCTGGAACGATATTCTTCTCTAAAATTTTCAGCAGTTTTGTCAGATGCGGCACCATGTCAGCCAAACCAACAAAACGCATATAAGGATGCAGTGTCGCATCAACGTTGACCCGACGTGGGGCGACGGCGGCATTCAAATCAAAGCCAAATAAACTGTCTACAGAGGGCTGATTCTGCACACTGACTGCCGCATAATATTGCGCGACCACACGCTCGGTAATATGCATATTTAATGGCGTTAAAGAACTCACACCACAGCCATACCAAGCCAGCAGATGCCCAGCCTCTAACTTAACAGTCGTTTGTTGTGGCAAAGCGGGATACAAAGCAATAGGAGTATCTAAGTATTGCTCACGTTCGGCATGCTTATACATCACACCCAACATATTCCAATGATTGCGATCAATAGCCGCATAACGTACGCAGCAAAACTTCAACTCTAGTGTCATGGCACGCAAAGTCCGCGCGACCAACAATGGCAATTTTGCTTTGAGTAGTGAAGAATTTTTATCACCTTCGCAATAGCGACTAAATGCCGTGTAATAGCCTTCGCGGGCGCGACGATACCAATTGCCTAACACCAGCCATAAACGATTTTCTTGAAATTGACTAAGCTCATACTCGACAAAATATTCACGCGTTAATTTGCGCGTATGCACATATGAAGCCTCGTCTATCATGCAAACTAATGCTAGTTGATGTTCTAACTTAAATTCGGAATTACTACTGACTGACTCCATCCAGTCAGTCAACTCCATCAAAGATTTGTAATCATCATTGTGAGGTAACTCAGCCAATAGCCCTTGCGCAGACTTGAGGTCAGACATAGGGTGATCTGATTTTTTGCCAAATAACTTTGCTAACATGTAATGCCTCGCACTAAGATTGATATATTTTTATAATTACGCGCATCTAACCATAAACAACGCTTATCTCACAACCTTTTCAACTATCTAGATAATTGTTACCTTACTTAACCCCAAGCTCTCCGTTCCCTGCTGTACAGCAGGCATTGCAAGCTCCGAATGGCTTGTTGGCTGCGGGCGCAGATTTATCATCCGCACGCTTACTGACGGCTTATCGCGCAGGCGTTTTTCCTTGGTTTAATGTGGGCGAACCAATTTTGTGGTGGAGTCCTGACCCGCGCATGACGCTGATTCCCAGTCAATTCCAAGTCTCACATTCGCTAAAAAAAGTGCTGCGTGAGCGTGCTTTTACAGTCCGTTTTGATACGCAATTTAGTGAGGTCATGCAAGCGTGCGCCGCGCCGCGTAAAAATCAGGCAGGCACTTGGATACACGAAGACATGGTTGCGGCTTATCGCGAACTACATCGTTTAGGCTATGCGCACAGCGTGGAAGTTTGGCAAGGCGACAATTTAATTGGCGGCTTATACGGCATGGCGATTGGCCGAATGTTTTATGGCGAATCTATGTTTAGCGTGCAGCCGAATGGCTCAAAAATCGCGTTGGCGTATTTATGTAAACAACTGGCGCGTTGGCAATTCACCCTGATTGATTGCCAAATGTACACAGCACATTTAGCGTCGCTGGGCGCGCGCGAAATTCCACGCGATGAATTTATCCGCCAGCTAACAGAATTGGTAAACTGCGCGCCCGTTTCAAACTGGCAATTCGATGCCGATTTATTTTTATGAGTCAGCTCAACGACATCCCTTTTAGCACGCTGCACTTTTATCTGACCGCGTCTTATGCGTGCAGTTATTTGCCCAATTTGCCAGCGCGTTCGCAAGTGGCGACGCCCGCTCATTTAATTACGCCTGGCATTTATTCCGAACTGGTGCAACAAGGCTTTCGGCGCAGTGGCAGCTACACTTATCGGCCGCGTTGCGACACTTGCCAAGCGTGTCAAAGTCTGCGAATTTTAGCGGCTGATTTTTTACCCTCGCGCACTCAGCGACGCGCTTGGCAGCAACACAATAGCTTGCAAACATCATTGCATACGCTAGCCGACAAGCCTGAGTATTACGTCCTGTATCAACGCTATCAAGCGGCGCGCCACAAAAATGGCGGGATGGACAACGATGATCACGAAGCCTATGAAAAGTTTTTACTACGTAGCGATATAGAGAGTTTCATCGTCGAATTTCGCGAGCCATCCGAGCACAATGCAGCGGGCATTTTACGCATGGTCAGCGTGATTGATTTACTCGCCGATGGACTCTCTGCGGTCTATACCTTTTTTGAACCCGATCTCGCGCATAGCAGTTTTGGCGTTTACAACGTGCTGTGGCAAATTGATTTGTGTCGCCAGCTCGAACTCGATTTTGTCTATCTCGGTTACTGGATTAAAGACAGTGCCAAGATGACTTACAAAACCCAATATCAACCCGCGCAAGTGTTGCAAAATGGCACTTGGCAACCCTACCTAAAGGACACAGCATGAAAATTCGTTTAAGCATTTTTTTGGTCAGTTTGTTATTACTGCCGCTCACCGGAGTTTATCTAAGTGGTGGTAATTGGAGCGATGTTGCGCCGCTTAGCATTAGCGAACGCGGCGATGCGGGCATCGTCAATTTACCAGCGGTGTTGCTCACTACGCTGATGCTGGCGGGCTATATTGTGCTCATAAACCACCTCAACAAAATTCTCACGGGCAATAAAATTTTCGCCACGCAACAACACTTTTTTATCTGGATGAGTGGTGCGAGCGTGGTATTAGTTTGGTTAGTCTGTTATCTGAATTTATTCGTCGGCAGTTGGATTAACCAAACTGAGAATCCCATCCTGCAAGCCCTACTCTACAGCCCTTTATTCGCCTTATTAGTACCTGCGGTGTTGTGTACGCGCGCACTAATCGCCGCCCTACCCGGCCTACTCAAACGTTTAAGCAACCGCTTATTTTTCACCCCACCCGCCGCGTCAACTTTAGCGACTATTTTTATCGCCTTAGCCATCGTAGGTCTGCTTGGCGGCGCACTGTGGACAACGCAATTACTCAGTTTATTTTGGTGCTCGCCACTGCTGTTATTGATGGGGCTGCAATGTTTATGGCACGAAAGCACCTTTTTTTCGGGACTCAAAACAGGTGACAACGGGCGCATTATTTGCAGTGCATTAGCGGGACTATTAGTCGGTAACTTCGTGCTATTCGTCTATCAAAATAATGGCGGCATATTGAGCATCAATATCAATCAATTTTTCCTCCAAACAGGCTTGGTTATTTTCGCTTGGACAGGTATGCAATTAGGCGATGTGGTTGCCGAAAATTTCCGTGGCAAACCACGCACCGAACTGTTCAAAGCGAAGAAAAAATTCCCTATTCCAGTCGTCGTAAAAAATAAATAGGTCTTAAATTATGTATGCACTCCTGCGCCCCGCGCTGTTTCAACTGTCGCCCGAAACGGCGCATCACGCCACGCTTACAGGGCTCAATGCCTCTTATTCATTGGGGTTGAGCGGTTTGATTGCGCCGCGCATTCCGTCCGATGCGCGCACTGTGATGGGCATTACTTTTACCAATCCAGTCGGGCTAGCAGCAGGCTTAGATAAAAATGGCGACTGCATCAACGGCTTAGCCGCACTCGGTTTTGGCAGCATCGAAATCGGCACAATTACGCCGTTGGCGCAAGCGGGCAATCCGCAACCGCGCTTATTCCGTTTGCCCGCAGCCTCCGCCATCATCAACCGCATGGGCTTCAATAACGACGGCGTGGACAAGCTCATCGCCAATGTGCAACGCGCAAATTTCAAAGGTGTGCTGGGCATTAACATAGGTAAAAATGCCTTAACACCAATTGAAAATGCCGCTGACGATTATTTGATTTGTCTGCGCAAAGTGTATGCGCACGCCAGCTATATCACCGTTAACATTTCCTCGCCTAACACCAAAAATCTGCGTCAATTACAGAACGATGAAGCGCTAGATAAATTGCTCGCGACGCTCAAAGCCGAGCAAGAAAAACTTGCCGATGCGCATGGAAAATATGTCCCGATTGCATTGAAAATCGCCCCCGATATGGAAGCCGATCAGATTGCGCAAATAGCACGCTTGCTGATGCAACATCGCATCGACGGCGTGATTGCCACTAACACCACGCTGGCGCGCGACGCGGTAGCGAACCTGCAATATGGCAATGAGGCAGGTGGTTTGAGCGGCGCGCCCGTGCGTGAAAAATCCACCGCCGTGATACGCGCGCTCGCTGCCGAATTGCAAAATGCCTTGCCCATCATCGGTGTGGGCGGCATTTTGAGCGGCGCGGACGCGGCGGAAAAAATTCAAGCGGGCGCGAGCTTGGTGCAGATTTACAGCGGCTTAATTTATCGCGGCCCCGCGCTGGTGGGCGAATGTTGTGCTGCGCTACGAGCAAGCCACTAAGCCATGCCTAGTCTCGCTTTAAGCACACGCCTACTAGCACTTTATCCGATGCTAGCCACGCTCGATTTAGCCGCGTTATTAGCCGATACCGCCGTCATGCAATTACCCGTGGGCACGCTGGTGTTTGATGAAAATCAACCCTGTCTAGGCTTCCCGCTGATTTTGACGGGCAGCATTCGCGTCATCAAAGCTGCCGCCAGTGGACGCGAGTTGCAGTTGTATCTCGTACAACCTGGTGAGAGCTGCATCCTCACCAGCAGTTGTTTACTCGGACACACGCGTTATCAAGCGCGCGGCATCGTTGATGAAAATTTAGAAATGCTGGTACTGCCCGCGACTATTTTTCATCAATTGTTAGCGCAAAACGCAGCCTTTCGTAGCTATGTGTTCAGCTTGTTTTCTGACCGCCTTACCGACCTGATAACGCTGGTTTCTGCGGTGGCATTTCAAAAGCTCGATCAACGTCTCGCTGCTCTGCTAATTAGCAAACCGAATCCCTTACACAGCACGCATCAAGCACTCGCCGATGAGCTCGGTAGTGCGCGTGAAATCGTCAGCCGCTTGCTCAAAAATTTTGCCGAACAAGGCTGGGTGCAACTGGGTCGCGAGCACATCACCCTCACCAATTTCGCGGCTCTGCAAAACCACGCCAGCCTTTAACGACAAAGCGCGTCTCTGCCGCCCCCGCCTTATAATTTGCGCATGACAACGCCTACACAACTGACACTCAACATCACGGGGATGCACTGTGCATCGTGTTCCACACGGCTGGAAAAAGTACTTAACCAATTGCCCACCGTCAGTGCCCGCGTGAGCATCGCCACCGAAGTCGCACAGCTAGCTTTTCAGCCCGATATCACGCCACTCGCAACCGTCATCAAAGCCATACAAAACGCGGGCTTCGCTGCGCATATCCCACGCGATTTCGGCGCAGAAAAACTGGCGCGTAACGCACAACTTAACCGCGAGCAACAGCAATTTTTCATCGCGGCGGCACTCACATTTCCGCTGCTGACGGGCATGGTGACGATGGCATTCGGCAGCCATTTTATGTTGCCTGCATGGTTGCAGTTTTTGCTCGCCACCCCCGTGCAATTTTGGCTGGGTCGCCGATTTTATGTAGGCGCGTGGGGCAGCTTGCGCAACCGCAGCGCGAACATGGACGTGCTGGTCGCACTAGGCACCAGTGCCGCGTATCTATTGAGCTGCGCGGTGTGGCTATTCGACTTGAATCAGGATTTATATTTTGAATCGAGTGCCACGCTGATTACGCTGGTATTGCTCGGTAAATTATTGGAAGCGCGAGCCAAAGGTCGTGCCTCCGGCGCGCTCGAAGCCTTGCTCAATTTGCAACCCAAAACCGCGCAAGTCGAACGCGACGGCATACTGCAAAGCATCCCAATTAACGAGCTACAAGTAGATGATATTTTTTTAGTGCGCCCGTTTGAAAACATCGCCGTGGATGGCATCGTCATCGAAGGCGACTCAAGCGTCGATGAAGCCATGCTGACGGGCGAAAGCGTGGCGCGCGGCAAGCACGTCAACGACAAGGTATATGCCGCCACACAAAACCAAAGCGGTGCTTTGAAATGCCGCGCGCTGGCGGTCGGCAGCCATACACAACTCGCCGCAATTATTCGTTTAGTCGAGCAAGCGCAAGGCTCGAAAGCCGCCATTCAAGCTCTCGCCGATAAAATTTCCGCCGTGTTCGTGCCCATCGTCATGCTCATCGCCTTACTGACTTTTATCGCTTGGTATTTTGTCGGACATGACTTCGCCCCGTCGCTCATCAACGCCATCGCAGTGTTAGTCATCGCCTGCCCATGCGCGCTTGGTTTAGCCACCCCCACCGCGCTGGTGGTCGCCACAGGACGCGCAGCGCAAGCGGGCATCTTGGTGAAAGATGCAGCAGCACTGGAACACGCGCAGCAACTGGGCATAGTCGTGGTGGATAAAACAGGCACGCTTACTGTCGGCAAACCCAGTGTCACCGAGGTGCTACCAGCCGCCAATATCAGCACAGCAGAACTGCTCAGGCTGGCAGCAATGCTCACGCAAAGCTCAACGCATCCCTTGTCGCGCGCGATTTTTGCGCATACGCAACAGCTCAACATTCACGCCAGCACGGCTGTGATCACCGAGCTGCCTGGACAAGGACTAAGTGCTAACGCAGCAGGTGAAAGTTATTTATTAGTCTCACCAAACGCAGCGCGGCAGCACGACATCAGCCTAGATACGCGAGTGATACTCAACTTGGAACAACAAGGTAAAACCGTGTTAGTGATGGCACACGATAAAGTTTTACTTGGCTATCTAGCCCTGCAAGATCAAGTGCGTCCCAGCAGCCGTGCGGCGGTGGCAAGATTACAAAGTATGGGCATACGCGTGTTGATGTTGAGTGGCGACAATGCCGCTGCTACGCAAGCGATTGCCGCGCAAGTCGGCATCACTGAATTCATCGCTGAAGTAAGTCCACAAGACAAGGCGGCACAGGTGCAAACGCTCAAAAACACTGGCGATAAAATCTTGATAGGAATGGTTGGCGACGGCATCAACGACGCGCCTGCTTTGGCGAATGCTGATGTGAGTTTCGCCATGCGCGCAGGCTCGGACATCGCGCTAGAAGCCGCCGACATCACCTTGATGCGCAATGATTTGATGAGCGTGGTCGATGCGATAGATTTATCGCGTGCGACCTTGAGAAAAATCCGCCAAAATTTATTTTTTGCCTTCGCTTATAACGTGCTGGGCATCCCACTCGCCGCCTTCGGACTGCTCAATCCAGTCATTGCAGGCGCAGCCATGGCGATGAGCTCGTTTACCGTGGTGAGCAATGCTTTACTGTTAAAAAGCTGGCATTCGGTCGCTCAATCCTCTAAATAAGCCGCGCAGCGAGCTTGCCGATTGTAAATTCCCTTGCGCACCTTATAATGCGCGACCTCTAAAATAGGCTGGCAAAGATCACCGCCTATTGATTTCGCAGCGAACCACTCAAGTGCGGCTCATCCGCACTTCATTTTTGGAAACAATATGCCCGTTATTACTTTGCCAGATGGCTCAACACGCAGCTTTGAACAAGCCGTCACAATCGCCGAAGTCGCACTCAGCATCGGAGCAGGCTTAGCGCGCGCAGCATTGGCAGGCAAAGTAAATGGTCAGCTAGTCGATACTTCTTTTTTAATTGAACAAGATGCGGCGTTGGCTATCATCACCGACAAAGATGCCGATGGTTTAGAAGTCATACGTCATTCGACTGCGCATTTACTCGCGCACGCGGTAAAAGAATTATTTCCAGACGCGCAAGTCACCATCGGCCCCGTAATTGAAAACGGATTTTTCTACGACTTTTCTTACCATCGCCCGTTTACGCCTGAAGATTTGACGGCGATAGAAAAGCGTATGGCAGAATTGGCAAAAAAAGATTTTCCAGTGACGCGCAAAGTTTTGCCACGCGATGAGGCAGTAAGTTATTTCCAAGGGATTAACGAGCATTACAAAGCGGAAATCATCGAGTCGATTCCCGCCGATCAAGCTGTCTCGCTCTACACCGAAGGCGAATTTACTGACTTGTGTCGCGGCCCGCATGTGCCATCAACAGGCAAGCTCAAAGCCTTCAAGTTAATGAAATTGGCGGGCGCGTATTGGCGCGGCGATTCCAAAAACGAAATGTTGCAACGCATTTACGGCACAGCATGGGCAAAGAAAGAAGAGCTAGACGCGCACTTGTTGCAGCTCGAAGAATCCGAAAAACGCGACCATCGCAAGCTCGGCAAACAGCTGGATTTATTTCATATGCAAGACGAAGCACCAGGTATGGTGTTTTGGCATCCCAAGGGCTGGGCGTTGTGGCAAGAAATTGAGCAATACATGCGCCGCGTATATCGCGACAACGGCTACCAAGAAGTGCGTTGCCCACAAATTATTGACCGCGTGTTGTGGGAAAAATCAGGGCATTGGGAACATTACCAAGCCAATATGTTCACCACTGAATCAGAAAAGCACGATTACGCGATTAAGCCGATGAACTGCCCAGGTCATGTGCAAGTGTTCAATGCCGATTTACGTTCTTATCGCGAGCTGCCACTGCGTTACGGCGAGTTTGGTTCATGCCATCGCAACGAACCGTCGGGTGGGCTGCACGGCTTATTGCGCGTGCGTGGTTTTGTGCAAGACGATGGGCATATTTTCTGTACCGAAAACCAAATCGAAGCCGAAGTCACCGCCTTCAATGCCTTAGTGCTCAAGGTCTATAAGGATTTTGGCTTTAACGAAGTGGCGGTGAAATTAGCTTTGCGTCCAGACAGTCGTGTTGGCACAGATGAAATCTGGGACAAGTCAGAAACTGCGTTGCGCGCGGCATTAACGGCATCAGGCTTGGCGTGGACTGAGCTGCCTGGCGAAGGCGCGTTTTACGGCCCCAAAATTGAATTTCATATCAAAGATGCCATCGGTCGCTCATGGCAATGCGGCACGATACAAGTCGATTTCTCCATGCCAGGTCGCTTAGGGGCAGAGTTCGTCGATGAAGACAACACGCGCAAAACGCCCGTGATGCTGCATCGCGCAATTTTAGGTTCGCTAGAACGCTTCATCGGCATGTTGATTGAAAATCACACTGGTGCATTCCCGATGTGGCTCGCCCCCGTGCAGTTAGTGGTGATGAATATCTCGCAAGCACAAGCTGAATATGCCACTAAAGTGAGCGAACAACTGCGTGCTGCTGGACTGCGCGTGCAATTGGATTTGCGCAATGAGAAGATTACCTATAAAATACGAGAACATAGCTTACAGAAATTACCCTACCAGTTAATTTTGGGTGATAAAGAAGTAGCAGCAGAATTGGTTGCCGTGCGGTCCCGTAGTGGTGAAGATCTCGGACAAATGACGTTACCAGCCTTGTTGGAACGTCTGCAAACCGAAATCAAAAACGGGTAGCACGGCTTAATTTTTTTAAGGAATACGGCAATAGCACAAGATAAATCACAACGCATCAATGAAATGATTAACGCACCACAAGTGCGTCTTATTGGTGTTGAAAAAGAGCCGTTAGGCATCGTTACCATCGCAGAGGCGTTGCGTTTAGCGGATATTGCAGAATTAGATTTGGTCGAGATTTCACCGCTTGCCGAACCGCCTGTGTGTCGCATTATGGACATCGGCAAATTCAAATACGCTGAAGCAAAAAAGCTGCATGAAGCCAAGCTCAAACAAAAACAAGTCCAAATCAAAGAAATTAAATTCCGTCCTGGCACGGATGATGGCGACTACAGCATTAAGTTGCGTAATTTGATTAAGTTTTTGGAAGATGGCGACAAAACCAAAATTACTCTACGTTTCCGTGGTCGTGAAATGGCTCATCAAGAAATTGGTATGGCATTGATTCAACGTGTGCGGGCAGATTTAGAAGAGCATGGTGTGGTCGAGCAATTCCCAAAAATGGAAGGTCGGCAAATGGTTATGGTGTTATC
>JAVHQO010000089.1:0-2833 GCA_036171175.1 Gallionella sp. | reverse complement strand
TCAAAAGCAATTGTGCCGTTATGTTGGCTGACAAAATCTTGCGCCAGCGTCAGCCCTAAGCCATGCCCATCGGCGCGTCCTGACACCAGAGGATAAAAAACCGTGTCGCGCAATTCAGGGGCGATGCCAGGGCCGTTGTCGATAATCTCGACCAAAATTGCAAGTCGATGACGGCGGCGTATCAGCGTAATTTGGCGCGCGATACGCGTACGCAAAATGATATTTCCCTTGCCCTGCATGGCTTGCGCGGCGTTGCGCACAATGTTGAGCATCACTTGGATTAGCTGTTCTTTGTCGCCAATGAGCGGCGGTAAGCTGATGTCGTAATCGCGTTGAATGCGTAATCCCTCCGGCAATTCCGCCAGCACCACGCTGCGCACCCGCTCTAAAACTTCGTGGATATTCACCGCGCTGTGCTGCGCACTGGTTTGGGGCGTGAGCAATTTTTCCATCAGACCGCGCAATCTATCCGCCTCTTGGATGATGACTTGGGTGTATTCGCGCAAGGCGGGTTTGTCGAACTCTTGCTCTAATAATTGCGCCGCGCCGCGTATGCCGCCGAGCGGATTTTTAATCTCGTGCGCGAGGTTGCGCAGCAATAAACGATTGGCTTGGGTTTGATCCAACATCTGCTCTTCACGCGCGAGTTTGAGCGTGCGATCCATCAAGTGAAACTCTAACAACAAGCCTGAGTTGTCGAGCGGGGTCGCCGCGCAACGCAGATGCAGCTTGGTTTGCAGCGGGGTGCCTAGCAGCATGTCGTGCTCAATAAAACAGGCACGACTATGTAAGGCTTGCTGCATCGCGCTGGCGAGTTGCTCGGTGTGATTGAACACCTGCAACACCGCGTGCCCGATTAGCTGGGTGCGACTGAGCTCGAATAAATTTTCCGCAGCGGGGTTGAGATATGCGATGCGCGCCTCGTTGTCCACGAGGATGACCGCAGTCGCTAAGGCTTCAAAAGTGAGGGATGAGGGTGTGGGCATGATGCGCGTTATTAAAGGGTTGCTATCAATTGGAGTTTCGTCGCAATACTGTGTCGCTCGGATACTTCAACGCCTAGATACCCTTAAGCACGTTCCATGCCACCAAAAACTACTTGAGCTTTGCCAGCTCAGCGTTCAGCGCGTCGATGTTTTTTTGATGCAGCGAGACTTGCTCATTTTGTTTGCTGACATTCGCCGCATACTCTTCGGCGACGGCGGCATTGTGCATAGCTTTACCATTCGCAACAAAATTCCCCTGTGGCTGGTCGGCTGCTTTGGCTTGATTTTGAAGGGCTTCCGCGAGTAATTTTTGTTCCGTAGCTAACTCATCTTGCAAAATTTTACGACGCGTATCGTCGCGACTTTTTTGCACATCGTCATCTACTCTAGGAAAGTTACCTGGTGTTGCCGAGCGCGTTTTAGCCAAGGGCAGCATGGTCGGCAGCGGCTCTAAATAAATTTTCTTGCCGCCCTTTAATGGTGCGCTAGAGTAAGTGACATGCCCGTCGGCATCGACCTGTTTATATAACTCGGCGTGCGCAATCAACGGTGCACAACATAAAACAGCCAGTAAGTATTTGGTTTTCATCGTCGTTCCTTTATTTTTAAGCGCGCGGAGTATAGGGGATGCGCGCTAAATTTGCAGCCGTGAGGTGTCGGCATTGGTAAAAAGTTCCAGCAAACAGACTGGAGAGGGATTGCCACGATCTTATGGGAGCGTGATTTATCGCGCGAGGGGATAGCAAAAAACTATCGCGCGATAAATCGCGCTCCCACCAATCGAGATGCCCCAACTAACCGTTTGCACCAAACATCATGCGTTTTGCCACGAAAGTTTTGACAAACGGCAAACAGTCCAACGCCGTCAAAGCCGCACCACGCGCGCCACTTAGCAGCGGCATATCGTTAGAAAACAAACGCACCAAACTATCAGTAAAACGTATCCCCGCCTCTCTATCGACGCGGCGCGTGGCGCGATAATTTGCCAGCATCGCCTCGTTGCCCAGCTCATCAGGCGCGCTTGCCAAAATAATTTCTGCCAACTCCCACGCATCGCGCAGCCCCAAATTAAACCCCTGCCCCGCCACAGGATGCAGAGTCTGCGCGGCATTGCCGAGCAATAGCACATGCGGCTGCGGTGTTTGCTGCGGCGCGCGTTTAAGTCCAAGCGCAAAACAACTGCGTTTGCCGACGTGGGTAAATTCACCGACGCGCTCGCCAAACTGTTGCTGCAATTCGCGCAAAAATTTTGCGTCATCCCAGCTCAACATCGCTTGCGCGGTGTCGTGTGCCGCCGTCCAAACTAATTCGTAACCCTCTTTGAACGGCAACAACGCCAGCGGACCATGCGGCGTAAAGCGTTCAAACGCCGTGTGCGCCTGCAACGCCGCGCAACGCACATGCGTAATCAGCGCGCTTTGTCCATAGTCGCGCACTTCAGGCGGATGACGCTGCGCCAATAATTTTCCGCCATCCGCGACCACCGCAAGACGCGTGCGCAACGATTTGTCTGCGCCATCTTGCTGATAAAAAATCTCCGCGCCGTCCGTTGCCGTGCGCAACTCAGTCACCTGCGCGCCATAAATACTCTGCACCTGCGTCGCGCTCAAACCCTGTTGCAACGAGGCTTGCAGCGCGGGATAAGGGAGCACATAGCCCAACTCTGGCACATCTAATTCCGCTGCTTTTAACAAGGCGCGGCCAAAAGTTTTTTGCTGCGAAATATGAATGCTGCGTATCGCCGACACCTCGCGCAGCGCATCCCACACGCCCAAACGTTGCAGCAATAAACGGCTGCCATACGACAACGCCAGCGCGCGCGCATCGGTGTTCGCCATCTTTTCCGC
>JAVHQO010000088.1:0-2836 GCA_036171175.1 Gallionella sp. | reverse complement strand
TTGAATCCGCCCCTTAAAACATAAATTTTCGCGGTACATTTTATGAGCAAGCACATCCACATCCTCGGCATCTGCGGCACTTTCATGGGCGGCATCGCGGCCATCGCCAAGCAAGCGGGTTATCGCGTCACGGGCTGCGATGCCAACGTCTATCCACCGATGAGCACGCAGCTCGAAGCACAGGGCATCGAACTCATCGAAGGTTTCGGCGTGGAGCAACTCGCGCTGAATCCTGACGTGTACGTCATCGGCAACGTGGTGACGCGCGGCAATGCGCTGATGGAAGAGATACTCAATCGCAACCTGCCGTATGCCTCTGGCCCGCAGTGGCTTTCGGAAAACATCCTGCGGGAGCAGGTTGTTTCGGCGCAGACTCACGCGCCGCAGGGCGCGTTACCTCGTAGCCACACCCTCGTTGGAAACAAGTGGGTGTTGGGCGTGGCGGGGACGCACGGCAAAACCACCACGACTTCGATGCTGGCGTGGATATTGGAATACGCGGGATTAACGCCGGGCTTTCTGATTGGCGGCGTACCTGAAAATTTTGGCATCTCAGCGCGCATTACCGAATCGCCCTTTTTCGTTATTGAAGCCGATGAATACGACACCGCGTTTTTCGACAAACGCTCCAAGTTCGTGCACTACCATCCGCGCACGGCGATTTTGAATAATCTCGAATTCGACCACGCCGATATTTTTGCTGATTTGAATGCCATTGAAACGCAATTTCATCATCTGGTGCGCACTGTGCCGGGCAATGGGCTGGTGGTTTGTAACGGTCGCGAAGACTCGCTGCAACGCGTGTTAAAACGCGGCTGCTGGACACCCGTAGAATTATTCGGCAACGATGCAGGCTGGAACATCAACGAGGAAAATTTAGTCAGCTTAAACGGTGTCGCACAAGGCACGTTGCACTGGGACTTGATGGGCGAACACAATCGCATGAACGCCCTCGCCGCTTTGTCTGCGGCGCGCCATGTCGGTGTTCCCGTTGCGCAAGGTTTGGCGGCTCTTGCCGAATTCAAAAACGTGAAACGGCGCATGGAAATCAAAGGCACGGTGAACGGTATTACTGTTTACGACGACTTCGCGCATCACCCCACCGCCATCGACACCACCGTGGCAGGGCTGCGCAAAAAAGTTGGTGCGGCGCGCATTCTGGCGGTGCTAGAACCGCGCTCGAATACGATGAAATTAGGCGTGATGAAAGCTGCGTTACCCGCCAGCTTGAAGGATGCTGATTTAGTATTTTGCTACGCGGGGAATTTAGGCTGGGATGCCCACCAAGCACTTGCGCCGCTGGGTGAAAAAGCCGTGGTCAAAGATGATTTGAATGAACTGATTAACGCCATCGCCGCCGCTGCAAAATCAGGCGATCAAATTTTGGTGATGAGCAACGGCGGCTTTGGCGGCATCCACGACAAGCTGCTGAAAAAACTGGCATAGTTAATTATTCGTCTTTGCTATCCAGTCCCAATTCCTGAATCTTTCTAGTCAAGGTATTGCGCCCTATGCCTAACAGCGTCGCGGCTTCGATGCGACGACCGTGAGTGTGTTGCAAGGCTTGCAAAATCAGCGTGCGCTCAAACTGTTGCGTCAAGCTATCCATAATTCCTTCATCGCCGCGTTGCAGCGCGCTGGCGGCGTGTTGCGCCAACTGTTCGCTCCAATCGCCACGCGCCACGACGACGCTTTCGCTGCGCCATTCATTCGGCAAATCTGATATTTCGATAGTTTGCGACGGGGTCATCACGGTCAGCCAATGACATAAATTTTCTAGCTGGCGCACGTTGCCGGGGAAGTCTTGTTGACTCAAATGCTGCAAGGTTGCTGCGCTAAATTGTTTCGCTGCCACCGCCAATTCGCGCGCACTTTTTTGCAAGAAAAAACTCGCCAACAAGGGAATATCTTCGCGGCGTTCGCGCAGCGGTGGCAAGCGCAAGCGAATCACGTTTAAGCGGTGAAATAAATCTTCGCGGAACAAGCCTTGTTTAACGCGCTCTTCTAAATCTTGGTGGGTCGCGGTGATGATGCGCACGTTGGCTTTGATGGGTTGTTGCCCGCCGACGCGGTAATAATTACCGTCCGATAACACGCGCAATAAACGCGTTTGCAATTCGGCGGGCATATCGCCAATTTCATCTAAAAATAACGTGCCACCTTCGGCCTGTTGAAAGCGTCCTTGTCGCGTCGCCGCCGCGCCCGTGAATGCGCCGCGCTCGTGTCCGAACAATTCGGATTCCAATAAATCTTTAGGAATCGCGGCGGTATTGATGGCGATAAACGGCTGCGCGGCGCGTGCGCTATGGCGATGCAAGGCTTGCGCCACCAGCTCTTTACCCGTGCCCGATTCGCCGTTAATCAGCACCGTGGCATTCGACTGCGCCAAGCGACCGATGGCGCGAAACACTTCTTGCATAGCGGGGGCTTGTCCCAAAATATCCTTAGACACCACCGCCGCCTCAGCTTCACTGGTTTTACGCTGGCTTTGCGTCAAGGCGCGCACGATCAGTTCGACCGCGTGATTGATGTCAAAAGGCTTAGGCAAATACTCGAACGCGCCGCCCTGAAACGCTGACACCGCGCTGTCTAAATCAGAATACGCGGTCATAATAATCACGGGAATCAGCGGATATTTTTCATGCACAATTTGCAGAAAATCCAAGCCCGAACTGCCTGGCATTTTGATGTCACTCACCACCACCTGCGGCACGCCGCGTTTCAGTTCGAGCAGCGCATCATCGGCACTGGCAAAACTCTTAAAGTCAATTTCCGCACGCGTCAAAGATTTTTCCAACACCCAACGTATCGACCTATCGTCGTCAATAATCCAAAC
>JAVHQO010000087.1:0-2884 GCA_036171175.1 Gallionella sp. | reverse complement strand
AAATAGCTGTTATGGGAGCGCAGGCTCTCAACGCCTCATTGAGTTTGTTTTTTACTAAAGTTTCGGTGTTCATTTTGACAGCCAAATCGGTTGAGAAACCTTGATTTACGTGGCCTCCAAGCGTAACTGAAGGGGGTCAAGTTGCAGGGCTTGCACAAAGAAGCGTTGTACATGCAAATCGATGGTATGTATCACCAGGTCTGCCTCGTCACCCAGGACTGCTTTGACCTCCTCAATGGCGCCAGCGATCAACGCACGAAAGCAACCCCACAGCCTGGATGCGAAATCGATCTGGGTGGCGTTGCCCACGATCTGTTGCCTCATCTGTGCAACGCCACTGGCACCATGCTGCTGCTTGGCAATGACCAGCAAACAAAACCGTATCGCCGTCAGATGGATGGAGGCGACATAGCAGGCATAGTGGAGCGCCTGCTCCTGGAGAAATCCCAGGTGTTGCTTGGACTCTTTGAAATAGACCTCAATGGCCCAGCGCATGGCATAAAGTTCGAGCATCTTCTGGGCATCGAGTTTGATATCAGTCGTCAGAAACACGCACCAGTCATGTTTGCCTGGCTGTGCCTTGTCTGAGTCAGGCACACCACGCACAAAAAGCAGACGCACTTTGATCCAGCGCGCATCATCCTTGGGGTCGTTCAAATTGAGCTCAACCACCACGGTCTTGGATTTGTAGGGCTGGCCTGCCACCTTCTCCCATTGCCCGCGTACCGCAGACTGATACAGGGCGCATACATTCATCTCCTTGCAAACCACCTTGTCGGGCATGTGCAGGCTGTGGCGGTATTTCATCTTGGTTCGCTTCATGCGCACAATCGGCGTGAGCAGCGCATCGTCTGCCATTGCAATCATGGGCTTGGTGCCAAACCACGCATCGGCAAGTAAATACTGCGCTTCAATACCCGCTCGCTGGGCTCTGGCAATCATGGCGCACGCCATCACTGGCTTGGTTTGACTCACCGCTGCCCGGTGGCGAACGGCGGCGATGCTGCGCCCATCTTTGAACGGTACGGGCAAGTCCACCACATTGGTTTCGCCAGTGAACAATTCACTGTCAACAGGCACAAAGCCCTGGGCGCACGACAGCCCCAAGGTCAACACCTGCTGACCCATCACATGTCGCCCTGTGGTGTGGTCAAAGTGGCTCGATACGCCGGGCATCTTTTTGCCGGAGCGGATTTTGATGGTGTCATCGAGCACAAAGGCTGTGACAGTGCCCGGCACAGTCAATTGATGCAACGCCTTGCGGGCAACGCGCAAATGCAGGGCACGCCAGTTCCAGTCTTCGCGATTCATGGCCTCGTACAAGACATCTTTGCCTGCGGCGCAAAACGTGCGCAGCGAATCTCTGGCAAACAGGTTCACGGAGTTGGATTTCAACCAAACCCACATCGTCAGGCAATACAGCACAGCGTTGACTTCGACGCCTGAGCGTTTGTGAAAACCGCAGCGCTGCAAGAGCGCCTTCATCCCGACTTGTTTCCATAAGTCAGCAAAGATGTTGTCAATCAAGCGGTCGCTGTTGCGAAGAAAATCCGAGGTCAGCGCTGGAAATGCGCAGGCTGTTGTGTCATGATTCACCGTGGCTTTTACTCTTGGTTATTGGACGTTTGCAAGACAACCAATTTTACCAGTTTAAAGGCCATTTCTCTTTTTAAATCAGACACTTACAACGTCTTTCGAACACCGAAACTTTAGTAAAAATCAATAACTTGCATTAAACTCGCAGTTCACCTTGCGGGTAAGCGTGGCATTGGAGGCAAATCGTTGAATCTAAAAGGTTTTTTGTCAATTTCGTGGTTTGAACTTACGGATTCAGGTAAAATTCAATAACAAGTTACTGCACATCAACCACAAAGCCCCAATAATAAAATTCATGTGTACTTTATACGTATGTAATTTTATATCAATTTTCGAATAACTAACTTTCAAAAAATGCGCGTACAAAACATCATAATATATCTTTTTTGTTTATTTATTTCTCTTACAATTTATGGTTGCAGTAAGGTTGAGGAGGTTAACACAACAATAGTTGATGTAAAAGTAATTAAGGAGCAATTAAAACAGGCTGAGCAGGCAAGGCAGCAAGCAGAAGAACAGCTTAAAAGTCGATTAAAAGAAATCGAGGATGAGCAGAAACATGCTAGGCAAGTGGAGGAGGAGGGTGCGGGATTTACGAGAATAATTAAATGGATCGTCTGGATATCGGGGATCGGAGGTCTTATGTTTATATTATTCAGTCCCTTGAGAAATTTGTTTCAACGCGTCCTTTTTAAAAAATTGACATACAAACCTCGTCGATTTAACAAGGATGATGAATGACACGAAAAAAACAAACAAAAGTAATCGATATAAATGTCACTAATCCCATCCTTATTCGGCGTAATTCAATATCACGTTATCCGAATAGCGAGATTTCAATACGATGCCCCTCACGCTTTTCCGCATATAGGATATCAGGTGGGTCGTATCTTTGGGATTATGTTCAAAATGGATCAATTCAGATAACCGTGCCATACAGTGTATGCTCATTAATTGAGCATACATTAAAACTGGGGGAAGGGATGATTGTGACGCTTGATAATTTATTGACTGTCACAGCCGAAAATTTTCCAAAAACTACTCGTGCGTTTGATACGAACTCGTTCATTGATGGCCGACATATTTTTCATCATATTAAAGGCCCGGCGCACGTTGTGCTATTTGGTGCCGGTGAGGTCACGTGTGAGGATGTTATCGAACCTATGCAGATACGGCGTGGTTCAATCATCGCTTATTCAGACACGCTCTCGTATGGTGTAGGATTAAGCAATGACAGTGTTTTACATGCCATTAGTCAGTCTCATGTAGTCGAAGACAGAGTGGAAGG
>JAVHQO010000086.1:0-2906 GCA_036171175.1 Gallionella sp. | reverse complement strand
GGATGCGTATCATCGCTTGGGCGACATTTCACGACATTGGCGAGGTACACATTGTTGTCGCGTGTCAGCTGCATCGCAGCCAACATATTGTCGAGCAAATGCCCTATCTCCGCTGCGAACGGCTCACCCTGCAACTCTTCATCGGCTCTGGGCATGTCACCCACAAACAGCCAATCGGCTTGGGTATCGCCGACACCGAAGACCGTTTGCGCACAGCCCGCGCGCAAGCCACACCGCTGGCAATCGCGCACTTGCAGCATGAGTTCAGGCCAAGTTTTAGCTGGCGCGAAATCCACAGCGGTAATCAAGCTAGCAACGCTTGCTTGCAACTCCCTATCTACAGGCAAATTTGTTGTAGGAATCGCATCCGTTACAGCAGGCGGCAAGGCTAGCGTCGCGTTCTGCGCAGCGGGTTTAATGGCGGGCATATGAGTTGGCGCAAGGCTTACAGCAGCAAGCCCAGGCGCGCGCAACGTCCATTGCGGATAAAGATTCAATTCGCGCAACATCGCTTCATTTCTATCCACGCGCATCCCCTGTCAATTCACACGCCATCAATAATGCGTCTTCGCGTCCGTCTGCTGTTTGGTAATAACCTCGCCGCCGCCCAATCTCAACAAAGCCTGCGGCGCGATACAAAACAATCGCAGCGAGATTCGACACGCGTACTTCTAAGAAAATTTTGCGCAACTTTTTCTCCCGCGCCCCGTCCAGCAGCGCACGCAACATCAAGCTGCCTAAGCCTTTGCGCTGCCAACTGGGCGCAACTGCAATCGTCAATAACTCGGCTTCATCTATGAGCGGCATCAGCACCGCGTAGCTAAGGATTTCGTGCTGGCTTTCATCGACCAGACAACGATAACCGCTACGCAAAGCATCGCTAAAATTGCCCTGTGTCCAAGGATGCGGCTGCACTTGCTGTTCAATCGCGCACACCGCTGCGACATCGCTCAAGGTCATGTCACGCATCCAATTTTGCCTGTGCGATCGCCTCACGCTCTAGCGTTTTCAACGCCACTTTGTCGCGCACATACAAGGGTTGCGCGAGTGCCGCATCGACACCTTTACCCTGCAAAAAAGCCCGTGCGCCCAGCTCGGCAATCGCAGCAGCATGAGGCACAGCGGTGTTATCTAGCCCGACTAATTGCCCCGCATAACGCTGCTGTAAATCTGCCTCATACGCAGCAAAACCTGAACCAATACCGAACCAGTTTTGCCCAGCTAACACAGGCGCGGCAACGGCTTTACAAAAACACGGTTCGCTCAGCGTGAGCCACTCGCCATCACGCAATTCGTATGCCGCGTGATAAATCTCGCCCATGCGCGCATCCAATGCGGCGATGACTTTATGCTGTCCTGAAGCCTGTGCTAAGGCTTGCAAAGTACCTACGCCGAACACGGGCAGATTCGCCCCCAAAGCCAAGCCCTGCGTCGCGCCACAGGCGATACGCACACCCGTAAATGAACCAGGACCCATGCCATAAGCAATACCATCAAGTTCGGCTAATTTCAGCCGCGCATCGCACAATACGGCGGCGACCATAGCAATTAAACATTCCGAATGTTTTTGTCCGACCAACTCAAATCGCTCGCTGACTTTGCCATCAAGACTCAGTGCGACCGAGCAGTATTCAGTGGAGGTTTCGAGCGCGAGGATTTTCATTTTAGTTGGCGAGCAACAGCACCACCGCCTGCGCCGCAATGCCTTCGCCGCGTCCGGTGTAGCCTAGCTGTTCGGTCGTGGTGGCTTTCACATTTACCGCGCTTTTCTCCACGCCCAAATCAGCGGCAATATGCGCCACCATTTGCGCAATATGCGGAGCCATTTTGGGAGCTTGCGCGATGATGGTTGCATCCACATTGCCGACGCGAAACCCTTGTGCACGCACCAAATGCAGCACCTCACGCAACAAAATTCGGCTGTCGATGTTCTTGAATTTCGCATCGCTGTCACTAAAGTGTTTACCGATGTCACCCAACGCCGCCGCACCCAACAGCGCGTCGCAAATCGCGTGCAACAACACGTCCGCATCGGAATGTCCGAGCAAGCCTTTTTCATACGGAATAGCCACGCCGCCGATAATCAGACGGCGACCTGCGACTAGTTGGTGAACATCAAAACCTTGTCCAATACGCATCATTATTTTCCTTGTTTGATTAATAACTCCGCCAACAATAAATCTTGCGGATAAGTGACTTTGAAATTAGTCGGCTCGCACGCGACCAGTTTGGGCTGTAAGCCTAATGCCTCGATGGCGGATGCGTCATCGGTTACGTCTTTACATTGCTGCAACGCGCTCGCCAACAAGCCCGCTCTAAACATTTGCGGCGTTTGCGCTTGCCAAAGTTGTTCGCGACTTTCGGTGCACAGCACGCGCCCGGTTGCATCGGCACGCTTCAACGTATCAGCAACGGGCACAGCTAACAAGCCACCCACCGAATCGTCTTTTAATTCGTGTATCAGTTTTTGCAAATGCGCTTGGGTCAAACAAGGCCGTGCTGCGTCGTGCACTAACAGCCAATCATCCGACTCAAGTTCGGCGGCTAACAAGCCGTTCAACACAGACTCGGCGCGCGTCGCACCGCCGCAATAAAGCGGCTGTAACTTATCGCCAAATCTTGAAAAATCGTATGTATGGAACTGAGTATCTTCCGGAGACAGCACCACGAACACGGTGCGAATTTTGGCACAGGCACACAGTGTCGCCAGCGCGTGAGCAATCATCGGCTGCCCCGCCAACGGTAGATATTGCTTGGGCGTTTCATGCCCCATGCGCGCACCAAAACCTGCGGCGGGAACTAAGGCGTGGAAATTAGGCATCGGCTAGGTCTCATAACGAATCGTGTTTTTTCGTAGCCAGTTGATGTGCCACGCAGTCTTGATAGCGGTACTCGTCAACCCCTTA
>JAVHQO010000085.1:0-2934 GCA_036171175.1 Gallionella sp. | reverse complement strand
CCTTCCAAACTCAATAATTCAGGCGTTAAATTTGCTGCCTTGAGCGCGCTCTCGGCGCGTGCCAGCAAGGCTAAATCAGCCTTAACACTGGCGCGCAGCGGCGAGATTTGCACAGCAGGCGATTCGCCAAAAAAATTCGGCAAGGTATAGATCAGTCCCGCCAACAGCACGGCAAAAATCAAAATATATTTCCACACGGGATAACGATTCATCGCGACCTCAAAAACACTTATTCAGAAAACAATTAACCGAGGCGAACCTCGGTTAATTGGGTAGCAACGATTTTACTTAATCGCGCTGATGGTGCCTTTAGGCAGCAGATTCAAAATTGCCGATTTTTGCACTTTAACTTCCACGCCTTCAGCCACTTCTACGCTCGCGAAATCTTCATGCACTTTGCTCACGCGTCCAACCAAGCCGCCGCTGGTAGCGACTTCGTCACCTTTTTGCAAAGCCGTCATCATGGCTTGATGTTCTTTGGCGCGCTTTTGTTGTGGGCGCAATACCAAGAAATAAAACACCGCAACCAATGCCACTAAAGGCAAGTAATCCATCAAACCGCCGCCTGCCGCTGCGGCAGAACCTTCTGCATACGCGTTGCTAATAAACATTTTTTGTCACTCCGAGTTAAAAAAAGCTGCGCATTCTAGCACGACGCATCGACTAAATTTTCGCGCCCAGCGCACGACGCTGATGAAAATTCACCACAAATTCGGCGAACGCATCCGCCTCAATCGAGGCCCGAATTTCTTGCATCAATTGTTGGTAGTAATGCAGGTTATGGATGGTGTTTAGGCGCGCGCCAAGAATTTCATTGATGCGTTGCAAATGATTCAAATAGCTGCGGCTAAAATTTTTGCAGGTGTAACAAGTGCAGTCTTGGTCGAGCGGATTGGTGTCGAATTTATGCACTGCGTTGCGAATTTTAATGTCGCCATATTGCGTGAACAACCAGCCGTTGCGGGCGTTGCGCGTCGGCATCACGCAATCAAACATATCTACGCCTTGCGTCACCGCCGCGACGATGTCTTCGGGCGTGCCCACACCCATCAAATAGCGCGGCTTGTCGTGCGGCAATTGCGGCGCGGTGTGCTGCAAAATGCGCAACATATCTTCCTTGGGTTCGCCCACCGACAGACCGCCAATGGCATAACCATCAAAGCCGATGTCGGTCAGCCCGCGAGTGGACTCATCACGCAATTCCTCGAACATGCCGCCTTGCACAATGCCAAACAGCGCGTTGCTATTGCCTGCGTGTGCGGCTTTAGAACGGGCAGCCCAACGCAACGACAAACGCATCGAATCGGCCGCTTCGCGCAGCGTGGCAGGATGCGGTGTGCATTCATCAAAAATCATCACGATGTCGGAATTCAACACTTTTTGAATACGCATGGATTCTTCTGGGGTAAGAAAACATTTATCGCCATTTACGGGCGAAGAAAACTTCACGCCCTCTTCAGAAATTTTGCGCAACGCGCCCAAACTAAACACTTGAAAGCCGCCAGAATCGGTCAAAATCGGCGAATTCCAGCCCATAAATTGATGCAAGCCGCCATGTGCCTCAATCACATCCAGCCCCGGACGCAGCCACAAATGAAACGTGTTACCCAACACAATGTGCGCGTCGATTTCATGCAGCTCCAACGGCGACATCGCCTTCACCGTGCCATACGTTCCAACCGGCATAAAAGCTGGCGTTTGCACCGTGCCATGCGCCAAAGAAATCTGCCCGCGTCGCGCCAAGCCTGAGGTTTTATATAAAGTAAATTCCATTGCTGCTGTCCTTGATTACAGTGTTTCAATTTTTAACTAGCTCGTGGCGTGTAGGCGGCCGATTTGTCGGGCGATAGCCACATCAAAAAGATCGCTCGATAAATCGAGTTCCCACAGGTTCGCTGTGGCGACCTCCCACAAGCCACCTAGCTTCTTTCTATCAACATCGCATCGCCATAACTAAAAAAGCGATACTCATTTTTAACTGCGTGCCGATAAGCAGCGCGTAAATTTTCTGTGCCACCAAAGGCACTCACCAACATCAGCAACGTAGATTTCGGCAAATGAAAGTTAGTCAGCAACACATCCACCACACGAAACTGAAACCCTGGCGTGATAAAAATTTTCGTCTCACCCATGCCACTTTTTAACGCACCCGACACCGCAGCACTTTCCAAAGCACGCAAACTGGTCGTGCCAACCGCAATCACGCGCGCATTTTTTTTGCGCGCTAAGTTAATCGCATCCAATGTGGCGGGCGGAATATCGTAACGCTCGCTGTGCATATGATGTTCATGCACAAACTCGGCACGCACGGGCTGAAATGTTCCCGCACCTACATGCAAGGTGACAAAGGCGGTCTGTACACCCTTATCGCGCAAGGCTTGCAGCATGACATCATCAAAATGCAAGCCCGCCGTTGGCGCAGCCACCGCACCGTCATTACGCGCAAATACCGTTTGATAACGCTGCTCGTCGTCACCATCGGCGGCGTGCGTAATGTAAGGCGGTAGCGGCAAACGGCCATACTGTTCCAGCCATGCCCAAACCGTCTGCGCCGCATCAAAACGCAAATGGAAAAACTCACCTTCACGTCCTAAGACTTCAACATTTATCTGCTCAGCCAGCTCTAAAAAACTGCCCGCCACAGGCGAGCGACTGGCGCGCACTTGTGCCAACACCTCGTGATTGTTTAGTACCCGCTCAACCAACACTTCGAGTTGCCCGCCAGTTTTTTTCGTACCAAACAAGCGCGCTTTAATCACGCGCGTGTCGTTCAAAATTAGCAAATCATCGGCGCGTAACAGTTCAAGCAAATCAGAAAATGATTTATCGACCAGCGCATCAGCATGAACATGGAGTAAACGGCTAGTGCCGCGTAAAGTAGGTGGATGTTGGGCTATCAGGCTTTCAGGCAATACAAAATCAAACTCATCCGTG
>JAVHQO010000084.1:0-2939 GCA_036171175.1 Gallionella sp. | reverse complement strand
GGCTTCTAAACTGGGACTTTTGACTTGCTTGGAAAGTCCTATTGCTTGCACAATCGCTGCCATGAAAAGATTATCCTTAAAAATATTATTGTTAGCCACTTTGCTACTCACACACGCCGCTTTTGCCGCGCAAAACATCGTGGTGTTCGGCGATAGTTTATCAGCAGGCTATGGCATTGCGCGCGAGGCGGGTTGGGTGAATTTACTCACGCGCGCACTCGCGCAAACACACCCACAGCTTAACGTCATCAACACCAGCATCAGCGGCGAAACCACGACGGGCGGGCGACAACGCATCGCGGCAGTGTTAGCTAGACATCAACCTAACTGGATAATTATTGAGCTAGGAGCAAACGATGGCTTGCGCGGGGCTAATCTCAACGAGGTGGAAAAAAACCTGCACGAGATGATTCAAAAAGCCAAACAAGATGGGGCGAAAGTGCTGTTACTAGGAATGCAATTACCGCCCAATTACGGACTGAGTTATACGAAAAATTTTAGCGCGTTGTATGCGCGCATCGCACGACTAGAAAAAGTTTCGCTCACGCCGTTTATGTTGGCGGGCATATCCGCCGAACAATTTCAAGCAGACAATTTGCATCCAGATGCCAGCGCGCAAGCACAGATTTTGCGCAACGTGATGGTGCAGCTCAAGCCCTTATTGCACTAAATAAAATACTGTATCGGTTGGCTCAATACACCCTTCGATAAGCTCAGGGCGAACGGTGGAATGACTCAGAGTTTCCTAAAGCAATTCGACATATAGCACGCGCAAAATTTCTAGCTCGGTGATGCCTAACGGGGTGCGCAATAGCGCGACATCGCCGACGTTTAATTTCAGTAACGCCATCGCCAGCGGCGACACCCAACTAATCCGATTGCGTTCCACATCGGCTTCATCTACCCCCACAATGCTGTAGGTATGCTCACCACTTTGTGCGTCATAAACCGTGACCGTCGCACCGAAAAAAACCTGCTCACACGCTTGCCGCTGCGCGGGATTCACCACTTCGGATAAATCAAGCCGCCTACGCAAAAAACGGATGCGTCGATCAATTTCACGCAAGCGTTTTTTGCCATAAATGTAATCGCCATTTTCCGAACGGTCGCCATTGCCTGCCGCCCAAGTGATGGTTTGCACCAACACGGGACGCTCAACTTTCCACAAACTATCTAGTTCGTTTTGTAAGCGTCGCTGCCCGTGTGGCGTGATGTAGTTTTTTGCCCCCGCAGACAGCTTAAAGGCAGGCTCTAGCTCGTCTTCGTCCTGATCGGGTTCTTTGGTAAAGGCTTTATTCATGGCAACCATTTGGCATAAAAGAAGATTAAATCGATAAAATTATATAGCTAATTAAGCATCATAAAAGTTTAATATAGTCAGCACGTTAGTGACTTTATACTGGGCAGTTGCTAAGATATTGCCAATTATTAAAGCGTCATATTCATTAAGCTCATTCAATTTACCGCCCCGCACAATCACAATTTGCACCAAGGAGAATATCTTGAAACTCCCTCTCCCCTCTGTCGTTTTTCACGGCACACCAAAACTAGCAGCGTCGCTGCTCGGTTTAATTTTTATCACCTTGGCGCAGCCGAGTTACGCGGGCATGGTCAATCACACTTTGGGTACGGTTGCGACAGGTTCGACGTACTGGACAGCAAATTGTAGTGTCTGTCACGGCGCACCCAGTGTCGGCACAAACTCGGCGTTTACAGGTACTGTCGCGATACAAACCTTAAATTATTACGCCACTTTACCTACCAATATCACCACGGGGGCAACAGCGGTAGGCGCATCCATGAGCGCGTTGAATCTCGCCAATGCCACCGCCAATCGCGATAATCTTTCTGCCTATTTTGCCTCTTTAATCACCCCCGTCATCAATCCTCAAGTAATCACTGCCGTTTCAGGTACGACTTACGCAGGTTCAATTAGTCCTGTCGCAGGGCAAGATTATTTAGTCAACAGCACGACTTATGGCATTACCGCAGGTTCTGGACGGGTGGTGACCGCTGCAGGCAACTATAGTGGCACTGCCCCTGCCGTAACAATTGCAACGCTCTACAACATCACCTTAAGTGCCACGAACGGTGCGCTAACTGGCACAGCCAACTTAGCATTGACGGTCAACCCTGCCGCACAAGCTATTACTTTTGGTGCAGCCCCAGCCATCACTGTCGGCGGCACGGGCGTGTTGTCAGCGACAGGCGGCGGCTCGGTCAGCGGCGTGATATTAAGCAGTAACTCGCCTAGCATTTGTAGTGTCGCAGGCAACACGATTACAGGCTTAAGCGCGGGGACATGTAGCATTACGGCGAATCAAGCCGCAGGGCTGAACGCAGGCAATACCATAGGCTATTCAGCCGCCACCGCAACGACAGCTTTTGCAATAGCTAAAGGCACACCAACGCTTGCAATCACACCCCCTACGCTCAGTGTGAATGGCTCAGGTTTAATCAGTGCGAGCAGTGCTTCTACAGGCGTGATTACGTTTAGCAGTGCTACACCCAGTATTTGCACGGTCGGGACAGCTAATCCTACCTCCATCACCGTCACGCTGGCGGCAAATGCTGGCAACCTTTGCTCCATCAATGCCAATCAAGCTGCGGATGCGAACTACAACGCACCCGCCCAAGCCACCAGCAACATCACGATTGCAAAATCTGCCCAAACAATTAGCTACACCGCCGTTCCCACTTTAGTGGTTGCGGGTTCAGGCACGATTAGCGCGACGACCAGTTCTGGGCTAGCGGTCTCTTTGAGTAGCAACACCCCCAGCGTATGTACCTTGCCAGCGGCATCCACTAGCCCAGCAGTCGTTACCGTTTTAGGCTCTGCCGCACAAGGCAGCACCTGCCAAATTTCCGCCAGCCAAGCGGGTAACGGTAATTACGCAGCCGCGACGACGCTGACGCAAAACATCACACTAGGACAAGGC
>JAVHQO010000083.1:0-3017 GCA_036171175.1 Gallionella sp. | reverse complement strand
CCGACCGATTGCCCTGTTTTGGTTGCATCTAATACACTTTGGCTGGACACCAAAGCTTGTTGCAAAGCTTGCACTTGCGCCGCGCCGTTGACTACGCCGAAGTAGGCTTGACTGGTTTGCAAGGTGACATTGCGATGCGCGCTTTCCAGTTCTTGTTTAGCACGTTCGCGGTTGGCTTCGGCTTCGCGCCATTTGGAATTAGTCGCGCCGCCTTGGAACAGTGGCACGTTTAATTGCACGCCGATATTGGCGTTGCGCGTGTCGCTGCCCACGCCAAATGTGCCGCCGCTGGCAATGGCTTTGCCATAATTGGCAACTAAATCTAAGGTCGGATAGTTGCCGCCGCGATTGCGATCGACTTCTTTGTCGGCTAATTCGGCACTGGCTTTGGCGATACTTAGTTGTGGATTATTGGCTTGCGCCGCATCTATAGCTTTATTCAAATCAACGCCCGACGCGTCCGCTTTGAATGGCTCGGCTAGGCGTTTCAAATCGGTTGGATCAACATTGGTAATTTGTTGCAGTACGCGCCGTTTAATTTCTAAATTACTTTGTGCGGCGATGAGTTGCGCGTGGGTAATGTCAAAACGCGCTTGCGCTTCCTGACTATCAGTGATGGTCGCGCTGCCGACTTCAAAATTACGCTTGGCTTGGGCGAGTTGCACGGTGATGGCGGCTTGTTGCGCTTCGGCTAATTGCACGCCGTCGTCGGCTGCCAGCACGTCGAAATAGGCTTGCGCGCTACGCAACACTAAGTCTTGTTCGGCGGACTGTAATTGCGTGGCGGCGATGGCATCTTGCAATTGCGATTGGCTATACACCGCCCAGTTTTGTTCGCGGAACAAGGGCTGTACCAAATTCAAATTGTAGCCGTGGGTGTTGTAGCGATAGTTACCGCTCTTAAACAGCGTTGCGCCGGTGTATTGAGTGGTGTTGTCGTTATAAGTGCTGTTGGCCGATAAATTTACCGACGGCAACATCAGCGCGCGCCCTTGTGTGAGCTTTTCTTCACCCACTTGACGCTGCGATTTTGCGGCTGCAATAACAGGGTCGCTGGCTTGCGCGGCATGAAACACATCAAGCAAATCAGTGGCGTGTGCCGTCGCGCTCGCGGCAACCATCGTCAGAAAAAACAGGGCTTTTAATTTCATGGTCAGCATCTCAATATATCAGAATCTTCTAATGCTACAGGTGCGCGCGGCTGAGTGCAATCTGCGTTTAAGTTTCAGAATACAAATCGTTTCGGCTGTTGCGCGTTTTGCAACGGTGCGACGTTGCTTTCCATAATCGTCACGCTCTCGAACACGCCTTCCGCCACGCAAGTAATTAGCTTGGCGTACATCACAGGCGCATCGCCGACAATGGCAAACATGCGTCCGCCGACTTTTAAGCTATTTTGAAATGCGGCGGGCAATACGGGCGTAGAAGCGGTCAATACAATCACGTCATACAACTCATTGCCCCAACCTTGCGAAGCGTCGCCGACTGCCAAAGTGATGTTGTCAAAATGATGCGCGGCTAAATTTTGCTGCGCCAATACATGCAGCTCAGGCACGATTTCGACTGAGGTAACGTGTGCCGCCAAACTCGCCAACAGCGCGGTCAAATAGCCGCTGCCCGTACCGACTTCTAAAACGTGATCGGCTTTGGTGACGTGCAACTCTTGCACCACGCGCGCTTCCAGCTTGGGCTGCCACATCGCGGTGTTAAAACCTAAGGGAATATCCATATCGAAGAACGCCAAGCTGCGTTGCGCGACGGGCACAAACTGCTCGCGCTTGACCTGTTTTAACAGCTCCAAAATGCGCATTTCCAACACATCGCACGGACGAATTTGTTGTTCAATCATATTGAAGCGTAGCTGTTCCATCTCGTTCATTTCCTCTCCCAAAGTTCAATGTTGTCGCGTATCTAATCTAACAGTATATCAAGTTCGGCGATTTGTCGGCTAACTCGCTAATGCTGCAATACCAACACGCCATCAGCCTCAACCAAAGCGTTGCGCGGCAAGGATGCCACGCCTACCGCAGCGCGAGCGGGATAAGGCTGGTGAAAGTAAGTCGCCATGATTTCGTTGACCTTGGCGAAGTGCGCGAGGTCGGTTAGAAAAATGTTGAGCTTAACCACATCGTCCAAGCTGCCGCCCGACGCGTTCGCCACGGCGCGCAGATTTTGGAACACGCGATGAATCTGCGCTTCGATGCCTTCGACCATTTGCATGGTGTTGGCATCCAAGCCAATTTGCCCAGACAAATAAACGGTTTGCGCGACTTTGACCGCTTGCGAATAAGTGCCGATAGCAGCGGGTGCGTCAGGGGTTTGGATAATAGTTTTATGCGACATGTGGTGCTCCTTAAATTTTAGATTGTCTCGAAAAATTCAAATATCAAAGCGAGGCTAGGCGCGAACAAAAAATTACGACGACGCATATGGTTGATATGTTAGGAGTAATTTTTTGTGAGTAACAACGCATCGCGAAGAGATTTGGATTTAAGTAATAACGGTGGGTGCGACGCGCCCAGTGCGGCTGCGCAATTCTGATAATTGCGCGGCGATTGCAATAAGTTCGGCGAGCAGCACTTGCGCATCAAGTCCGTGGCGGCTGACCTCGGCATCGAACGCTTCTAAGTAAATACGCAATGTCGCACCCTCCGTGCCTGTGCCAGACAAACGGAACACGATGCGTGAGCCGTCGCTGAACAAAATGCGCAGCCCTTGCCCCGTGCTGACGCTGCCATCAATCGGATCGGTGTAGCTAAAATCATCGCACAGCGCGACAGTATATTTACCAAAAGTCTTGCCGACTAAGGTTGCGAAGCTGGCTTTTAATAATGTCATCACGCCGTTCGCCGCCTCATTCGGCAAGCCTTCATAATCGTGGCGCGAATAAACATTACGACCAAATTTTGCCCAATGATCCATCACGATGGCTGCCACCGATTGCTGGCGCGCCGCCAAAATATTCAGCCAAAACAGCACCGCCCACAGCCCATCTTTTTCGCGCACATGGCTAGAGC
>JAVHQO010000082.1:0-3053 GCA_036171175.1 Gallionella sp. | reverse complement strand
AATTCGTAGGTTCGCTTAGCTCGCATAACAGCGCGATATAAGTTCATTCTTGGGCGTGTGCCCGCAATGTTTTGAAAGGAAGCACACGTGTCCAACGATAGCTTGATGGTATTCACGGGTAATGCCAATCCTAAGCTCGCTGAAGCCGTCGCGCAGCATCTCAATATTCCTCTTGGTCGTGCTTCCGTCGGGCGTTTTTCCGATGGCGAAGTGATGATTGAGTTGTTGGAAAATGTGCGCGGTAAAGACGTGTTTGTTCTGCAATCGACCTGTGTGCCAACGAACGATAGTTTGATGGAAGTGATGGTGATGGTAGATGCACTCAAACGTGCTTCTGCTGGCCGTATCACCGCTGCGATGCCGTACTTTGGCTACGCCCGTCAAGACCGTCGTCCGCGTTCGGCGCGTGTCGCAATTACTGCCAAAGTGGTCGCCGATATGTTGACGGGTGCAGGCGTAAATCGCTTGCTGACTATGGATTTACACTCCGATCAAATTCAAGGTTTCTTCGATATTCCCGTTGATAACATTTACGCCAGCCCGATTTTGTTGGCGGACTTAGTGACTCACAATTATCCGAATTTAATTGTGGTGTCGCCTGACGTGGGTGGTGTGGTGCGCGCGCGTGCCTTGGCGAAAAAACTAGATGCGGACTTGGCGATTATTGATAAGCGTCGTCCTAAGCCGAACGTCGCGAAAGTGATGAACATTATCGGTGAAGTGTCAGGTCGTACTTGCATCATCATGGATGACATGGTCGATACCGCAAACACGTTGTGTGAAGCGGCGCGCGCTTTGAAAGAGCGCGGCGCGGCGAAAGTATTGGCGTACTGCACTCACCCTGTTTTGTCCGGTCCTGCCATTGAGCGCATTACTGCTTCAGACTTGGATGAGCTGGTCGTCACCGACACGATTCCTTTGAGCGCGGCATCGCGTGACTGCAAAAAAATTCGTCAGCTCAGCACGGCTGCCTTGTTAGCGGAAACGATCCGTCGCATTAGTGATGAAGAATCGGTGAGCTCCTTATTCGCTGAATAATTTGGTTAAAATTTTTTGCGGCAACCGCTTTGGTTGTCGCTTTTTTGTAGCTACTGGTCGCGGTAGTTACTATTTTTGGAGAAGCACATGACTATCGAAATCAACGCAACAATTCGTAATACGCAAGGTACGGGTGCGAGCCGCCGTCTGCGTCACGCCGGCCGTGTGCCAGGTGTGGTGTATGGCTTAGGTGATGTCGTACAAATCGACATGGAACACAACAGTTTGTGGCATCAATTGCGTTCAGAAAAATTCCACGCATCGGTGTTGGATTTAGTGATTGATGGCAAAAAAGAACCTGTGATGTTGCGCGCCTTTAACATTCACCCGTTCCGTCAACAAGTGATGCATATCGACTTGTTGCGCGTTGACTTGAAAAAACCTATGCACATCAATGTGCCATTGCATTTCATCAATTCTGACACCGCTCCTGGCATTAAAGCTGGCGGCAAAATCAGCCATGTTAAGAATGAATTAGACGTGGTTTGCTTGCCTAAAGATTTGCCTGGCTTTATCGAAGTTGATTTGGGTCACATGACTTTAGGTCACTCAATTCACATTGCAGATTTGGTGTTGCCTAAGGGTGTAACGCTTGCTGTGCACGGTATGCACGACGCTGAATCGGTTGTGGCAACGGTACAAGTGCCACGCGGCGCAGTTGAAGCTGCAGCAGAAGCAGAAGCTGCAGCAGCTGCGCCAGCCGCCGCTGTAGCCGCTAAACCAGCCGCTAAGAAGTAATTTTCTGAGCAAAAAAGCCCGCCTGAGCTGCAAAGCTAGGCGGGCTTTTTCATTTATATCGTCTAAAAATTTATGACTGCAATTCGTTTAATTGTTGGACTGGGCAATCCCGGCCGCGAATATGAAAGCACCCGCCATAACGTCGGTTTTGTCTGGCTGGATGAGCTTGCGCGTGAATACAAATTTAACTTCAACATGGAAACTAAATTTCATGGCTTGAGTGCGCGCGGCAAAGTGGCAGAAGACGAACTGTGGCTGCTCAAGCCGCAGACGTTTATGAATTTAAGCGGGCGCGCCGTGGGTGCATTAGCGCAGTTTTACAAAATCACCCCTGCCGAAATTTTAGTCGTGCATGACGAACTCGATTTAGCACCGGGCATCGCGCGCCTGAAGCTGGGCGGCGGACATGGCGGACACAATGGCTTGAAAGACATCATCGCCCAGCTTGGCACTAAAGATTTTTGGCGGCTGCGTATCGGCATCGGTCATCCCGGTGATCGCAATGAGGTCAGTAATTATGTGTTGGGCACGGCGCGCCGCGAAGAACGCGACTTAATCGACGCGGCAATACAGCGTTCGCTAGCACTTGCTCCGCTCATCATTGCGGGCAAGTTAGAAGCGGCGATGTTGAAACTGCATAGCGCGTAGTTTGCGGTGTCGAAAAATACGCGCCTGATTCTCGCCCCAATGGAAGGCTTGGCCGACCAAAGTTTGCGCGATATTTTGACGCGTATCGGCGGCATAGATTTATGCGTGGCAGAATTTGTGCGTGTCACGCATCACCTGCTCACCGAAAAGTTTTTGCTGCGCACCGTGCCTGAGCTAGCGACGGGCGGCCTCACTCGCTCAGGTGTGCCAGTGCGCGTGCAGTTGCTCGGCAGCGACCCCGTTTGCCTCGCCGAGAATGCCGCCTTCATTGCCAGCTTGGGTGCGCCTGGCATCGACATCAATTTTGGTTGCCCCGCGCCCACGGTGAATCAGCATGGCGGCGGCGCGTCGCTACTGGAATTCCCCGAACAAATGCACAGCATCGTAGCTAGCGTGCGCCGTGCCGTGCCGCGCCATATCCCCGTCACCGCCAAGATGCGCTTAGGCTTGAGCGACACCTCGCAAGCACTCGCTTGCGCGCAAGCAATTGCGGCAGGTGGTGCGGATGAAATGACCGTCCATGCGCGCACCAAAGCCGACCAATATCGTCCGCCTGCGCGCTGGGAATGGCTGGCATTGATACGCGAAGCTGTGCAGATAAATGTCATCGCGAATGGCGAAGTGTGGAC
>JAVHQO010000081.1:0-14314 GCA_036171175.1 Gallionella sp. | reverse complement strand
CGTACAGCGAAAAATTAGCCGCGCGGGCGGATTCGCCAATGACCAAAACCACCACCGTTTTTTGTTTAGCAGCTTGCGCATTAGCAACAAAGTGCGCGTCAGGCAATAGCCGTATTTCGCGCGTCAGCAACAGCTTTTCGCCTTGGTAGCGCGCCGCATTGATGACATAAGACCAAGGCATAATCATGCCGCCTAATTGCCGTGCATGTTTGTCGATCCACAACCAGGAAGAAGCATTGGCATATAGCCCGCCAGCACCGATTAGCAGTGACAGCAGCAGCGCGCTAACTAAGCGCAAACGCGGGGTCGCACGCACCTTAATGCGGCTAATCAATAGAGCGGGCAACACGCCAAACAGCAGCAAGTGCAGCAGCAAGCTGGGGTGAAAATAACTGCCCGCCTCCATCGTGTTGGTGTTGAACACATTGCCCATCATTGCCTTGTCCAAAATCACCTGATAGGTCTGCATAAAATACAGCGCAAGCGCATTGCCTAGCACGATGCACATCGCCACAGGCTTGAGTAAATGGTGGCTGATTAAAGTCAGTAAACCCAGCAGTAACAGGCTCACGAACATTACCAAAATAAACAAAGTGAGCAGCGTGAGCAGTGCAGACAAGCCGAAAGGCGTGAGTTCGCTAAGGGCAAAACGGTACAAGGGCAGTTGGTAGAACAATGCGTTCAGCGCGGCGAAGCTGAATAAAAAACTGACGCTACTCAGTGTCCAATGTAGCCGCGCATTCAGGGTAAGGAGTGGGTTGTTGCGTGATGTAATAGTCATAGGATTGCGTGCGTTTGAGGTGTGGCGGGCAAGGCAAAATTGGGCGCGCATGGTAGCAAATAAATTTTACTCAGGCTGCATCAAGCCTTGCTCAGCGCAAGTTTTTTTGTTACAAGCTGCGCCAAATTTTAATTGGAGTGACTCATGGAAAGTCCGCATAAAGGAAAAACAGGATTGCGCCGTTTGTTGAATGCTTTTACTTATTCTTATGCAGGGCTGCGCGCCGCTTATCAACACGAAGACGCATTTCGTCAAGAAGTGTGGCTGGCGGTGGTGTTGATTCCACTGGCGTGCTTTTTGCCTAGCAGCGGTATCGGCAAAGCCTTGATGATAGCCAGTGTGTTGCTGGTCATTATTGTTGAGCTGCTTAACTCAGCTATAGAAGCCACGGTGGACAGAATTTCGTTGGAAAATCACATCCTCGCTAAACGCGCTAAAGACATCGGTAGCGCGGCGGTGCTGATAAGTTTATTGAATATGTTGTTAGTTTGGGGCTTGGTGTTATTCGCCTAAATTGACGGTGTAAAAAAGAATCCACGTTATAATTCACAGGCTAATTTTTTGTGCGACCCACATCATGGCAACACGGTCAATTTGATATTTCTAAGCAAGCCAGAAAACGAAAAAGGTGCTGTTAAGCAGTGCCTTTTTTTATGGGATTTTGTTATTTATGAATGCAGCATTTACAACTAAAAAATGGTGGTGGCTGGTGCTTGCCTTGGCAGTCATTTGGTTTGCTAATTTGCAATATCGCGCCCTGATTAAACCCGACGAAGGCCGTTACGCTGAGATTGCGCGCGAGATGGCAACATCAGGCGACTGGGTCACGCCGCGCCTGAATAATCTCAAGTATTTTGAAAAGCCGCCCTTGCAATACTGGGCCACTGCTACCGCTTATAAAGTGTTTGGCGAACACCAATGGACGGCGCGTTTGTGGACGGCACTGACAGGATTTTTAACCATTTTGTTGGTGAGCTGGACGGCGTATCGGCTGTGGGGAGGCGAGGTCGCGCTATATGCGGCGGCGATTTTAGCCAGCAATGTGTTGTTCACAGGCTTAGGGCATCTCAATACGCTAGACATGGGGCTGACATTTTTTATGACGTTGACCTTGTGCGGCATTTTGTTGGCGCAACACGATGCCGCGAGTGCGTGCGAACGGCGTAATTGGATGTTGGTTGCGTGGGCGGCGATGGCGGCAGCGATATTAAGCAAAGGCTTAATCGGCATCGTGTTGCCGGGTGCGGTGTGGATTGCCTATAGCGTGATTGCGCGCAATGGCGTGATGTGGACGCGCATGAATTTACTCAAAGGTGTCGCGCTGTTTGCCGTATTAGTCGCGCCTTGGTTTATCTTGGTGGCGCGCGCCAATCCTGAGTTTCTACATTTCTTTTTTATCTACGAACACTTCGAGCGATTCTTGGAAATGAAACATTTCCGCTACGAACCGTGGTGGTGGTTTATTCCTGTCTTGCTCATCGGTATCGTGCCTTGGTTGCTGCTGATGTTAGACGCGCTGATAGTCAGTTGGAAAGATAGCGCGCAATTCAAAACGCAACGCTTTTTGCTGATTTGGGCGGTGCTGATTTTTGTGTTTTTCTCGCGCTCCAATTCAAAATTAGCCTCGTATATTTTGCCGATTTTTCCTGCCTTGGCGATGTTGATGGCGGTGCATTTAAGCCAAATTAGCGCGCGCCGCGTGATGGTTTTGTGCGCGCCGATTGTGTGCGCCGCACTGGCGATTTTGCTTTATGTGCCGCATATCACCGATTGGGCGTTGGGCGAATATGAGCGCGTGCCTTATACGCAATACGGTGTTTGGCTCACCGTGAGTGCCTGGGCTTGGCTGATTGCGACTTTAGTTGGTGGCTATTTTTTACAAAAAAACAATAAACCTGCTGGCGTGTTGGCGATTGCCTTGGGCGGTTTGTTGTTCGTGCAAGGCGTGGTGACAGGGCATGAATCGTTAGCAGCGACTACTTCGACGCGCGAATTAGCGGCGCAAATCGCACCCTACAATAAACCAGATACACCGTTTTACAGCGTTGCCGTGTATGACCAAACGTTGCCGTTTTATCTCAAGCGCACTTTCACTTTAGTGGCGTATCAAGACGAGATGGCGTTTGGCATTCAGCAAGAGCCGCAAAAATGGCTGGCAACCATCGCAGACTTTAGTCAAGTGTGGGCGCAACAGCCGCACGCCTTAGCAGTGATGCCGCCCGCTATTTATGAACAACTACAAACCCAGCAACTTGCCATGCAAGTTATCGCACGCGATATGCAATATGTGGTGGTGAAAAAGCCGTGATAGCAGCCGCTAAAAATGGCTGGCGTTATGGCGTGCCGTTGCTGGCGTTATTCGGCATTGCGGTGCTACTGTTGACGGGCAAAAATATCGCGTTGTTTATGTTTTTGAATAAGCATTTGTCAATTTTAGGCGATACCTTTTGGAGCCATGCCACGGTATTGGGCGACACTACAATAGCCTTGCTGTTAGTGCTGCCGCTGCTAGTGCGAAAACCACAATGGGGCGTGCAATTTTTGTTTGCTGCGGTAGTGGCGACGCTGTATGCGCATGGCATGAAAGCATTATTTTCCAGCTTGCGTCCTCCCGCTGTTTTGAGTGCGGAACAATTCCATTTAATCGGCTTTGCATTGCAAAATAACTCTTTTCCTTCTGGTCATACCACCACGATTTTTTTGTTGGCGGGCTGGTTGGGTATGGCAGTGTTATCGGGCGGCTGGCGGCTGGCTGTGTTTGCTGCCGCGCTGTTGGTTGGACTCTCGCGCATCGCGTGCGGTGTGCACTGGCCGCTGGATGTGTTGGGCGGCATGGCAGGCGGGTGGTTGTGCGCATGGGCAGGTATTGCGCTCTCGAATCACTGGCAAGCCTTTAGCTTAAATCGCTACACGCCCAAAATTTTGCTGATAAGCGGCATCGCCTTAGCCATCTGGTCTATCGGCTGGTACGACAACACTTATGCGGGTACGCGTGCGCTACAAATTGTCATTAGCGTCATCTCGGCAGCATTATTGATTGCCCAAGCCCCGCGTTTATTTTTTGCCAAAACATTAGGAAGCCAGCCATGAATTTAGTTAGTTTTACTTTGATTTTTACGGGCGTGATGCTCAACGCTGCTGCGCAAATTTTGATGAAGGCGGGCACCAATGCGATTGGACATTTTGAGTTTAGTGCTGCCAACATTTTGCCGATAGGCATCAAGCTCGCGACCGACTGGCACATCATCGTCGCTCTCAGTTGTTATGTGGTCAGTGTCATGGTGTGGATTTTAGCGTTGTCGCGTGTGCCAGTTAGCATCGCCTTTCCCATGTTGTCGATGGCGTATGTGGTGAATGCGATTGCTGCTTGGTATTTGCTGGGTGAAGATTTTAGCCCCACGAAATTAGCGGGCATGGCGGTGATTATTTTGGGCGTAGTGATTATTTCGCGTGCATAAAACTTAGGGATTTAATATGAATACTTTTTTACCTTTTTCCAAACCAACCATAGACGAAGCGACCATTGCTTCAGTCGCCGAGGTGTTGCGCTCAGGCTGGATTACCAGCGGCCCTAAAGTTGCCGAGTTTGAAAAACATCTCTCGGCTTATTTTGGTGGTCGTCCCGTGCGCACCTTTAATTCTGGCACTTGCACGATGGAGATTGCCTTGCGCGTCGCGGGAATCGGGGCGGGCGACGAAGTAATTACCACGCCAATTTCTTGGGTGGCGACGGCGAATGTGATTCTGGAAGTGGGCGCAACGCCCGTGTTTGCCGACATTGATCCCGTCACTCGCAACCTTGATCTGGACAAAGTTGAAGCGGCAATTACACCGAAAACCCGCGCGATTATTCCAGTTTATTTAGCGGGTAAACCGATGGATATGGAGAGGTTGTATGCGATTGCCAAACAACATAATTTGCGCGTGATTGAAGATGCCGCGCAAGCCATCGGTTCGAGCTGGCAAGGCAAACCGATTGGTTCGTTTGGCGACTTTGTCTCGTTTAGCTTTCAGGCGAATAAAAACATCACCACGTCGGAGGGCGGCTGCTTGGTATTGAATAACCAAGCCGAAGCGGTGCTGGCGGAAAAATATCGACTGCAAGGCGTGTCGCGTAGCGGTTGGGATGGCATCGACGTGGACGTATTAGGTGGCAAATATAATATGACTGATATTGCCGCCGCAATTGGCTTAGGACAGTTTGCGCAACTGGACAAAATCACCACGCATCGACGCGCGTTGGCGCGCCATTATTTCGCTGAACTCGGCGCGGATTTTGAGGCGCAAACAGGCGCGATTTTGCCGCCGCAAGAGTTTGAAAATACTAATTGGCATTTATTCCAGTTAGAACTGCCTGAACGTATGACGCGCCCAGAATTTATGGCGAAAATGAAGGAATACAACGTCGGGGTTGGCTTTCATTACGCGCCGATCCATTTGTTTACGATGTATCGCGAGCTAGGTTTTAAGGAAGGTATGTTTCCAATTGCCGAACGCGTGGGCAAACAAATTGTCTCGTTGCCAATGTTTTATAGCTTGAGCATCGCCGATGTCAGCCGCGTGTGTTTGGCGTTGCGTCAGGTATTGAACTCTTAAGCGCATACTTATCTAGACATTTTTTTGGCTTGTCGAAGCGTTATGCGGTCGGGTATTCTTCGCCCGCTTCAATAAAAATAACCAGTCATTCGTATTGCATGTTGCTAGATAACAAGGGGCTTAAAGTGGACGACCAAAATCAATTTAATGACGACATCATGCTGAGCCTGCAAAGTTTTACGCAGAGTATGTCGGCATCAGAAAATGAACGCTCAAAGCAAATGCGCGACTGTTCGTTCTTTAATCCTGTACCAACGGATAAGTTGGCTGAATTAGTCACCAACTCACGCGTCGTAAAATTTTCAGCTGGCAATAAACTCACCTCCGAAGATGACCTTAAGAGCACTTTTTATGTGCTGTTATATGGCACAGCAACGGTATATGTGGATGGTCAAGATGTAGGGCGCATTTTAAGTGGTGAATGTTTAGGCGAAAGTACGTTTATGGGCAACGCGATACATGCGCCATCGGCTACGGTGGTGGCAGATTGTGATTTAGCTGCCATTGAAATGAATCAAACTGACATTCAGTTTATTTCTCCAGAAACCCAGACTTTTATTGACAAAGCCTTGTTATTGTCCTTGTTCAAAAAATTGCAAAAAGCTAATCGCAGTCGCCCGCGTGCCGCGCGTAGCGAATTTTTGTAAGTCCTCATGGTTGCACCCATCACATCAAGCCCTCTTCTTAAGGTCGAAAATTTAATCACGCGCTTGGGTTCAGGTGCGGCGATTGTCGATGACATCTCATTTTCAATTCCAGCGGGTAAAACTTTCGCCCTACTAGGCGAGTCAGGCTGCGGAAAATCTATGACCGCGCTGTCGTTGTTGCGCTTGTTACCCGATGGCATCACTAACGCGGGAGGCACAGTGATGCTCGATGGTGTGGCATTAAATGCTTTAACCGAGCGCGAAATGCAGGCGGTGCGTGGCGGTACGCTGGCGATGATTTTTCAAGAGCCCGGCTTGAGCCTGAATCCTGTGATGACAGTGGGGCAACAAATCGCTGAAGTTATCCACCTACACGATCGCGCTGTACACGATGTAATGGCGCGCAGTATTGAGTTATTAACTCAAGTCGGCATCAACGATGCCGTAAGACGTATCAACGAATATCCCTTTCAATTTTCTGGTGGTATGAAGCAGCGCGTAATGATCGCGATGGCACTAGCGGGTCAGCCTAAATTACTGATTGCCGACGAGCCTACCACCGCGCTAGATGTCACCATACAAGCACAGGTGTTACAACTGCTGCGCCTCACACAAGCGAACACTGGTATGGCGATGTTGCTCATCACGCACGACTTAGGCGTGGTGAGCGAAAACGCGCATGAAGTCGGCGTGATGTACGCGGGAGAGATTGTCGAACGCGCCTGTCGCGATGATTTATTTGCCAGCCCTTTGCATCCTTATACACAACAATTATTGGCGGCTTTACCGAATGGTAAACGCGGCGCACTGGGCGCAATTAAAGGTAACGTGCCGCCCTTAGGCAGCATCAGCCAAGGCTGTCGTTTTGCACCGCGTTGCGAACAAGTTTTTGCGCCATGTCATACCAACACCCCGATGTTGAACGAGGTGAGTGCAGGGCGCAGCGTGCGTTGTCATTTATATACAGAAGCAAGGGTTCATGATTCAAGCTGCGTGATTCAGGAACGCGCGCGCCTAGATGAAGCGGCACCCCTAATCCTGAGTCCTGAATCCAGTATCCCCAATCACGCCGCCTCACTCCTAATGGTCTCCGACTTGCATGTCCACTTCCCGATACGCAAAGGTCTATTGCAGCGCGAGGTCGGACAGGTGAGGGCAGTGGATGGGGTGTCGTTTGAGTTAGCGACGGGAAAAACTTTGGCTATCGTGGGTGAATCAGGGTGTGGCAAAACTACCTTAGGCAAAGCGTTGTTGCAGCTAATCAAACCGACTGCTGGCAGCGTGCAATTTGCGGGTAAAGAATTAGTGGGTATGGCGGGCAAAACCTTGCGTCATCAGCGCGCCGCGATGCAAATGGTGTTCCAAGATCCTTACGCTTCGCTCAATCCAAAATTGCGCATCGCCGAAATTTTAGAAGAAGGCATGAGCGCGCAAGGTATCGCGGCAAACAGTGCCGCACGGCAAGTGCAGATAGATAACTTATTGGATTTATGCGGTTTAGCACAAGCTGCGAAATGGCGTTATCCGCATGAGTTTTCGGGTGGGCAACGGCAGCGTATCGCCATCGCGCGTGCACTGGCGGTGTCGCCAAAATTATTGATTTGCGACGAGCCCACCAGCGCGCTCGACGTTTCTGTGCAAGCCCAGATTTTGAATCTGCTCAAATCGCTACAAACCGAATTAGGCTTGAGCTATTTATTTATCACGCACAACTTAGCGGTGGTCGAATATCTTGCCGACGAGGTGTGCGTCATGCTCCAAGGTCGCATCGTCGAGCGCGGTGCTGTCGCAAGTGTGCTCGGCAATCCGCAACACGACTACACGCAAACACTGCTTGCCGCCGTGCCCAAAATATCGCTAGCTAAATCTAGTGCCCACAGGTGATGCGGCACTTCAAACAACATCGCCTGACAGCGTTACATAAGCAATCAACGAGGCGATAAATCGCTGCGTGCTGCCTATCGAATTTCACAAACGCACCACTTATTTGAACCAGCTCATCCTCACTAAATTTTGCGCCGCTTATTTTATTAAGAGGCTACGCCCTAGCTGTGCTAGAATGCGCGCCCTTTAATTTAGCAAGGCTCATTCATGTCCCGCGCACTTCGTAATATCGCCATCATCGCTCACGTCGATCATGGTAAGACCACTATGGTTGACAAACTGCTGACTCAAGCAGGTTCTTTCTCATCTCACCAACACGTTGCTGAACGCGTAATGGATAACAACGATCTGGAAAAAGAACGTGGTATTACCATTTTGGCGAAAAACTGCGCGGTTGATTACGAAGGCGTGCACATCAACATCGTTGATACCCCAGGCCATGCCGACTTTGGCGGCGAAGTTGAACGCGTGTTGGGTATGGTGGATGGCGTGTTGCTGTTGGTTGATGCGGTTGAAGGTCCGATGCCGCAAACGCGTTTTGTGACCAAAAAAGCTTTGGCTTTGGGTCTGCGCCCTATCGTGGTTATCAATAAAGTTGACCGTCCGGGTGCGCGTCCTGATTGGGTTATCGACCAAACTTTCGACTTGTTCGACAAGTTGGGCGCAACTGAAGAACAGTTAGACTTCCCAGTGGTTTACGCGTCAGCCTTGAACGGCTACGCAACTTTGGATTTAGCTAAACCAAGTCCTGACATGCGTCCGCTGTTTGACGCAGTGTTGAAAAATGTTCCAGGTCCTGCTGCTTCATCCATTGATGAGCCTTTGCAATTACAAATTTCCGCGTTGGAATACTCAACTTTCGTGGGACGTATCGGTGTAGGTCGCGTATTGCGCGGCACGATTAAGCCAGGCCAAGAAGTTATGGTGATGAATGGCGATAAGTCATCAAAACGCGGTCGTATCAATCAAGTGTTGGGTTTCCAAGGCGTGGATCGTTACTTGATGGACGAAGCGAAAGCGGGTGACATCGTGTTGATTAACGGTATCGAAGAAATCGGTATTGGTGTGACGATTGCTGATTTGAACAAACCAGAAGCGTTGCCATTGCCTAAAATTGACGAGCCAACTTTGACCATGAACTTGATGGTCAACACTTCACCGTTGTGCGGTCAAGAAGGTAAGTTCATTACCAGCCGCCAAATTCGCGATCGTTTGACTAAAGAACTGTTGGTTAACGTGGCATTGCGTGTCGAAGAAACGGACAACACCGATGTGTTCTTGTTGGCAGGTCGTGGCGAATTACATCTGACCATTTTGTTGGAAAACATGCGCCGTGAAGGTTTTGAAATGGGTGTGGCTAAGCCACGCGTGGTTTACCGTGAAATCAACGGCGAAAAATGCGAACCGTTTGAAGTGCTGACCGTGGACGTTGAAGACGTGAACCAAGGCGCGATTATGGAAGAGCTAGGTCGTCGTCGTGGCGATTTGCAAGACATGCAACCGGATGGTCATGGTCGTGTGCGTCTGGAATACCGTATTCCTGCACGCGGTCTGATTGGTTTCCAATCTGAATTTATGACCTTGACACGCGGCACTGGCATCATGGCGCACGTGTTTGATGACTACGCACCCGTTAAAGCGGACATGCCAGGTCGTCGTAACGGCGTGTTGATTTCGTCAGAAGCAGGTGAAGCAGTGGCTTACGCGCTGTGGAAACTGGAAGATCGCGGTCGCATGATTGCCGTTCCGGGCGACAAATTGTACGAAGGTATGATTATCGGCATCCATAGTCGCGACAACGATTTGGTCGTGAACCCAATCAAGGGTAAACAACTGACCAACGTGCGTTCTTCTGGTACGGATGAAGCGGTGCGTTTGACTCCGCCAGTGCGTTTGACTTTGGAAGGTGCGGTTGAGTTTATCGACGATGATGAATTGGTCGAAATCACACCCTTGTCGATTCGCGTACGCAAACGCTACTTGACTGAAAATGAACGTAAACGTAATGGCCGCGCTTAATAACGGCTAGTCGTTGAAGTCTGAAAAACGCCGCGCAGTGCTATACTGCGCGGCGTTTTTTTACGTTGGAATCTCTAAAAATCCAAACTTCGTCGCAATAGTGCGTTGCTTAAAATTTTGAATTTTTAGAGACGCCAATTTACTCACTCCAAAATTCTCATGTCCGAAATCCTCTCCTTATTTACCCTTGTGTTATTGCTGTTGCTTATTGCATCTGTGCTGTGGCTAGCATTCAAAATAACTGCATTTTCGCGCGGACAAGCGGGCGAACGTGAGGCGATAACGCAAGGGTTGGAAATTAAACATCGCGCCATGTTGAGCGATTTACATGATGGTTTGAATAAGCACAGCGATCGCATTACCCAATCGGCTCAAGCCAGCGGCGAACGCTTGCGTGAGCGCGTGGCGCAGGAGTTGTTGCAAACGCGTGAAGCAATGCAAGCCTTGCAACTGGCGCAGCAGAGCAGCTTGGCGGCAACTCAGCTCAAGCTGGTGCAACAGTTAAGTCTGGTCTCCGCCGAGCTGCAAGCCAAGCAAGATGCTTTGCGTAACGAGGTGATTAGCAAAACCTCGCAAACCTTGGTGGAGCAAGGTCGTATCAATCAAGAGCTTATTGTCACGACGATGCAACGCAGCACCGCGCTACTCACGCAAAGCATCGAGGGCTTGACCAAAACTACCGACACGCGCTTAGAGCAGATTTCTGGCAAAGTCGCCGAACGACTTGATGAAGGTTTCAAGAAAACCAATGAAACTTTCACCAATGTTATGACGCGTTTGGCGACCATAGACGAGGCGCAAAAGAAGATTGATGGCTTAACCACCAACATGGTGAGTTTGCAAAACCTGCTGGGTGATAAGCGTTCGCGCGGCGCATTTGGTGAGGTGCAACTCGAAGGCTTGGTGCGCAACATTTTGCCGCCCGATGCGTATGAATTCCAAGCCAAGTTGTCCAACAATAATCGCGTTGATTGCTTGCTGATTTTGCCTGCACCGACGGGCAAAGTGCCTGTCGATGCCAAGTTTCCGCTAGAAAATTATCATCGCATGTTGAATAACGACTTAGCCGAAAGCGATAAAGTTTTAGCGCGTCGCCAGTTCAAAGCCGACATCAAAAAACATATCGACGACATCAGCAGCAAGTATTTAATCGCCCATGAAACATCGGATGGTGCGGTGATGTTTGTGCCCGCCGAAGCGGTATTTGCCGAGATTCATGCCTACCATTCCGACTTGGTCGAATACGCCATGCACCAGCATGTTTGGATCGTTTCGCCGACCACCTTGATGGCGGTGTTAAACACCGCGCGTGCGGTGATGAAGGACGTGCAAATGCGCGAACAAGTGCACATTATTCAAAGCGAATTGGGCAAGCTCAGTGTCGATTTCAAACGCTTTGATGAACGTATGAAAAAGCTCGCCGATAACATCCGTAAAGCGCATGACGAAGCGGGGCAAGTCGAAATTTCCAGTCGCAAAATTAGCGATCATTTCGCCAAAATCGAAGCGGTCGATGTACTAGAAAATCACACGCTCCCCGACGCACAAAAAACGCTGCTCTAAAAAATATCGTTATGAAAAAACTCCTATTTTCCTTGCTGTGCCTTTGTTTGATGGATGTAGCCGTTGCCGCAGATTTGCCCGGCGTTGCCGAATTTATTGACGAGATGGTGGCAAAACATCAATTTCATCGCACCGAATTAGTTGAGCTTTTTACACGCGCTGAACATCGTCCCGACATTATTGAAGCGATTACCAAGCCCGCCACTTTGAAGCCGTGGCCTGAATATCGCGCCGCATTTGTGAATACGAAACGGGTGAAATTGGGCGTGGCATTTTGGAATAAATATCAAACGACTTTGCGCCGTGCTGAAAAAGAATACGGCGTGCCAGCCGAAATTATTGTGGCGATTATTGGCGTGGAAACCATCTATGGCAAAAATGCGGGCACGTTTCGCACCATAGACGCGCTGACCACTTTGGCGTTTGACTATCCGCGTCGCGCGCCTTTTTTCCGTACCGAACTCGAAAATTATTTGCTATTAGCGCGTGATCAAGAATTCGATTTACTGGCGATTAAAAGCTCGTATGCGGGCGCGCTCGGCATTCCGCAATTTATGCCTAGCAGCTATCGCAACTATGCGGTGGACTACAACGGCAATCACAAAATTGATTTGCTGCATGAAGATATTGATGCCATCGGCAGCGTGGCGAACTATATGAAAGGCTATGGCTGGCTGGCGAATCAGCCTGTTGCGACGCTGGCAAATTTGAATGTTGAATTGTGTGTGAGCGACCTGAAAAGCTCGCGCAGTATGGCGGATTGGGCGAAGGTGGGAATTGTTCCGCAACTGCCAAATATAAATTATCCCGCAGCACGGATTAGCGATTACACGCTAGGCGAGGAGAAAGAATTTTGGTTGGTGTTCAATAATTTTGAGGTCATCACCAAGTACAACAACAGTGATTTTTATGCGATGTCGGTGTTGCAATTAGCCGAAGCAATTAAAGCCGCGCGTCATCGTCAGCTGGCTAAACCTATTCGTTGATGTGGCGTGCGCCGTTGTAATGCTTAAGCCAATAAGGATTGCTGAGTTCATCTATACGTACAAAACCACCGCGACTGGGCGCATGAACAAAGGTGTTGTCGCCTAAATAAATGCCGACGTGGGAAAACTTTTTACGGCGGGTATTGAAAAAGACTAAATCCCCCGCAGCAAGCTCGTCACGATTTAATACTTGTCCTTGTGCCGCTAAAGATTGGCTGCTGCGCGGCAAATTAAATCCTCGCGTTTCGCGATACACATGCACCACAAAACCGCTGCAATCAAAGCCTGTATCGGGCGAGTTGCCACCGTATTTATAGGGTGTGCCGATAAGACTTTGTGCGTAGTCGGTGAGCGGGGTGTGAGCAAGATTATTCGAGAGATTGAGCGTCGCATTGGGCGCATCACTATCATTCAAAATCGCGTCAGCATTGGGTACGTCAACCTCGCCAGCGGTATCGTTCAAGATGGCCTCAGGTGAAGCACGATGCGGCTGATAAACGCGATGAGACGGGATATTCGGCGCGGCAGCGCAGGCGGTTAACAGCAGGAGCGGGAGCAGGCGGATGAGGTTCATAGTCCTGACTATAATTGAAAAAGTTTGAATGAGGAAAACTAGCATGAAAAAATGGATAGCAGTTTTTTGCTTGTGCGTGAGCAGTGTGAATGCAGCCGCGTATGAGCTCGAAATCATTGCCTTGCAGCATCGCAGCGTGGAGGAAGTATTGCCGCTGATTCAACCTTTTTTGAATCAGGATGAAGTCGCGCAAGGTATGAATTATCAGCTCATGGTGCGTGCCTCGCCTGCGCATTTGGCGCAAGTCAAACAACTCATCGCTAGTCTCGACACGGCACCGCGTCGCTTAAAAATTACTGTGTTGCAAGATGTCGATAAAGCCACCATCGCCAGCCTCAAGGAAGTGTCGGGTAGTGTCGCGCTGGGCAATAACGCGCGCATTACGGTGCCCAATTCGGGCGCGCCCGCCGATGGTGTAGTGCATTTTAATCAAGGCGGCAATGACCTTGCCTTGCGTGCCAGTCGCCAAGAAGCGCAACTCAAAGACCATAAAAGCCAGCAACTGCAAGTGATAGAAGGCGGGCGTGCGTTTATCAATGTGGGTCAGTCCGTGCCAGTTAAACAACGCCAAATTGTGCAAACGCCGTGGGGTGCAGAAGTGCTCGAACAAACCCAATATCAACAAGTGGGCAGCGGGTTTTATGTGCAGCCGCGTGTGCAAGGTGCGCGCGTAACCTTAGACATCAGCACCGAAAATGACGCGGTCGAGTCGCGCTCAAGCCGCAGCGTGCAACACGCAAGCAGCACGGTGTCAGGGCGATTGGGCGAATGGATAGAGCTGGGCGGCGTATCGCAGCAGCAACAAAATTCGGGCGGCACTTACAGCTCACGCAGCAGTTCGCAAAGCGATGAGACGCGCAACATTTTTATCCGCGTCGAAGAAATTACCGAATGAGTGCGCATGTTAAGTAAATTAAATACCGTGCAACGCGAGGCGGCGATGTACCTCGATGGCCCCTTGCTGGTGTTGGCGGGGGCGGGCAGTGGCAAGACCCGCGTCATCACGCACAAAATCGCTTATCTGGTGCAAGAGTGCGGTTATGCAGCGCGCAATGTTGCGGCGATTACCTTCACCAACAAGGCGGCGAATGAGATGCGCGAGCGCGTCGGCAGTCTGCTGCAAGGCAAGCAGGCACAGGGTTTGGTGGTGAGCACCTTTCACTCGCTGGGCATGAATATCTTGCGCGCTGAGGGCACGTTATTGGGCTACAAGCCTAAGTTTTCGATTTTAGATTCGAGCGATGTGTGGAAGATTTTTAGTGAG
>JAVHQO010000080.1:1242-3101 GCA_036171175.1 Gallionella sp. | reverse complement strand
AGTTAATTAACGTGCCAATCGAGCTGCGTAAACGGCACGATAAGTTTGTTGGTTTTTTTGATAATAAAGCCATGACTCAGGTGCGGCCGCTGTGTTGTTATTAGGTATCACCACATCCATGCAGCGCACTGGACCAGCGGTAAAAATTCGATACAAAATCGCATTATCACCGCGATAAACATTCACATCTGGTGAACCAATGAAATCAGCTTTCCGATTTTTTTGATTAGGCTTTTCAGGATCGAAATCGCGATACACCAACATGTCAGGATTACGCGCCAGCGTTGTGCCATCACGAAATACCGCGACATGGGTTAATGCCACCATTTGACCATTCACCTCGCCCACCCATGCAGCATTGTTTAAGCCTGGCAAATAATCTGAAGTCTTGATTGCCTTGTCGTCGCGCAAAGATTTGACGGCATTGGCAACTCGCGGACGATCAAATAAACAGGAAGCTGAGGCGATCATATCTTCATCCGAGGCTTGTGCTGTTTTAATCGGGCTGACCGATGCCCAAGAAAAGCCATGGTTATAAGCAATCACGCCGATATTTAATTTAGGTGGTGTACCCGTTACCAGATCACCACCAAAGTTAAATTCGCCACGTCCCAATTTAGCTGGTCTGGCAGCAGCCGTTTGCACAGGTGCTGAGGCAAGACTAGGTGCGGCAATGGGACTAGCCGCAACAGAAGTGGCATTTTGTGCCACCGCTGGCGTTAACACATTATTTTTTGCAACGGCTTTTTTTAGCGCGACCGCCTTGTTTTGAGCAAGGGCTTTTTTAGCAGCTCGTGCGGAGCTAGGCGCGGTGTTTCCCGCTAACGCAACATTGCCTGTATTCGTGCTGCGATAAAGTTTCACATCTGCTTTACGCGAGGCTAAATAAGCCTGAAATTTCCCCTCGTCAGCCGTGTCGATAATTTCAACGCGACGATTTTTGGCGCGCCCTGCTTCATCATGGTTATCTGCTATCGGCAAGGTCTCACCCGCACCTTGATAAAATACGTTTTCAGCAGGCACGCCTGCGGCATAAAACAATTTGGCCACGGCGCGCGCACGTCGTTCAGATAAATCGGCATTCAGCTTAGAGTTACCGCTGTCATCGGTATGTCCAACCAATAAAATATGTTTAGTACGCAACGCCTCTTGAGCGGCTTTGCGATCTTGCGGCGAGGTCTCGGCAGGCAGCTTGGCAAGCTGTAATTTGCTGGAGTATTGCTGCGCAATTTCACTAAAAGCCTGCTTGGCTTTGTCTTGCAACACATCTGAGTTTGAGAGGAACTGGTTATTACCTTTATCGGTCACCGACACTGACAAACCGATACTTTCTGACGCGTCGCCCTTGCTGTCTGGTGCAGGAACAATATCGTTCACCACCATTTCAAGGTCATGTTTTTTAGCCACGCGGGAAAGTTCGCAGCGACGATTATCCATTTCATGTCCAATCAATCCGCCGATTCCCGCACCAATCAATGCACCGACAACTTTGCCAGTGTCATTCGATTTAGTCGCCATGGCAATCAGCAAGCCGATTCCCGCGCCTGCTGCGATACCGATGTTTCGCGAGGTATTCGAGCAAGGGTCACTCACATTACTGCTGCTCATACCTACACCTGATTGATTGCCGCCTCCCGCAGGTAAGGTTTGGCAAGCTGTGCTCGTTAGACTTAATGCAATTACGGCGCAAATCGTTCTGATTTTGAATTTTGGTGCAGCATTCATTTTATTGTTTCTCCCATGGCAAAAAATCGCTGCGCATATTTTCACAATTACTCTCGATTGCCAAATTTTTTTCCACCTGTGGCAAAAAATCGCTGCGCATATTTTCACAATTACTCTCGATTGCCAAATTTTTT
>JAVHQO010000080.1:0-1142 GCA_036171175.1 Gallionella sp. | reverse complement strand
TGGCAAAAAATCGCTGCGCATATTTTCACAATTACTCTCGATTGCCAAATTTTTTTCCACCTGCCAGCCACCTAGAGGGGTGCGACAAAATGCCGCAGGGGGAGACAAAAATTATTTACTACAATGCGCGCCTCTTTTTAATCACACACTGGAACTAGCCATGAAAATTAAACTGCTTACACTCGCTCTACTCGCCACTGCCAGCAACGCTTATGCGGGTTGCGGTTCGTCTTTTTGCGCGGTGAATACGCATTGGGATACGCAAGGTTTAGCGCATGACGAAGGCTTGCAGTTGGATGTGCGCTACGCCTATGCCAAGGCGGATACGCCGCGCGTGGGCTCATCCAAAGTGGCGAAGCCTTTGGCGAGCGACCCCGCTTTAGTCGGTGCGGAAGTGGAGAATCAACGCACCATCAATCAAACGCTGAATCTGGATTTGGCTTATGCCATCAATCCGCAATGGGGGGTTGCCTTGGATGTGCCGCTGGTGATGCGCGATCACTCGCATCAAATTGGCGATCCCAATCCCGCGCTGGTCACCACCGAGCAAAAAAGTTTTGCGGCATTGGGCGATGTGCGCGTGCTGAGCAATTACAAAATCGGCTATGACAATCCTTTGATGGGCAGTGGTGTGCGTTTTGGTTTGAAGCTGCCTACAGGCAACACCACGCAAGAAATGGTGGCAGGCACGCAAATGGAAGCAGGTTTGCAGCCAGGTAGTGGCAGTACTGATGCGGTATTGGGTGCGTATCACCATGCAGAGTTAGCTCATACAGCGTGGGGCTGGTTCGCCAGTACGCAGGCGCAAATGGCAATGCAACTTAAAAATGACTATCGCCCCGGTGACCAACTGAGCGTGGATGTCGGTGCGCATTACGCTGTGTCGCCGTTGTTGACAGGCTTGCTGCAAGTCAATGCGCAATACAAAAAAGCCGATAGCGGCACGGCACCAAATATGAATCCGCACACCGGCGGACGCAGCTTGAATCTCAGCCCTGGCGTGAGTGTGGCGGTTGCGCCGCGCACTAAGTTATATGGCTTTGTGCAACTGCCGTTGTATCAATACGCGAATCCTGATCCTGCGGGTTCAGCGTATGGTCAGCTCACCGCACGCTGGTCGTTTTCGCTGGGTATGAATCACA
>JAVHQO010000079.1:0-3165 GCA_036171175.1 Gallionella sp. | reverse complement strand
GGCTAGAGGGTTGTGTCACAGGCTGCGGCTTTGTCTTAGCGTTAATACAATAACAACATGCGCTACGAACATGACCCGAAAAAACTGGCCGAGAACGTCACCAAGCATCTGGTGTGGTTTGAGCTGGCTGAGAGTTTTGATTGGGGAACTGCCCAGATAGAGCAGGATTCCCGTCGAAGCTACAGCGAGACACGGTTTGTTGCGACGGGGCTGATTGCACAGCGCGTGCATGTGCTGATTTTTTGTTTTCGTGAAACCAAAATCCGTCTGATCAGTCTGAGAAAAGCCAATCCACGAGAGGTAAAACGTTATGCAAGAAACCATTAAAACCCGCTCTGGGCGCGTCATCATCATGCCCACCCCAGAGGAAGAAGCCCAGATCAACGCTGGCATTGCCGCCGACCCGGATACTTTTGAACTTGATGACGCGTGGTTTGCCCGCGCCAAGCCCGCCAGCGAGTTCTTTTCGCCCGAGGTCTATGCCCAACTGTGCGCCATGCGTCAGCGTGGCCCCAAAGACAAGCCGCTCAAGGTGCCCACCACCATCCGCTTTGACGCGGATGTGCTGGCCGTGTTAAGGGCCAGTGGCAAAGGCTGGCAGACGCGGGTGAATGCGGCTATGCGCGACTGGCTGAGCACGCATTCGGCAGTTTGAAGCCTCGCCATCTTTTACCCATCGGTGGTTCCCATGATGAGTCAACTTGAATATGTAGAAGCCCAGGTGATGCAACTCACCCCCGCCGAGTGAAACCACTTGCTGGAGCGGCTGATCAGCAGCCTTGACACTGACCCAGAGGTTGAAGCTGCCTGGGCGCAAGTGGCCGATCAGCGCGAGGCGGATATTGAAGCTGGACGTGCCCATTGGATTGATGGTGGCGTGGCCATGGCACAGTTGCGTGCCAGGCTGGTGAGATGAAGTATTTGTTTCATCCGCAAGCCGCTGCGTGATGTGGCTCACGCACGGAACCACTACCTTGAATTTGCAGGCGCCAGTGGATGCGTGAGACTGTACCGGTTTAGATTTTTTAAGGTAAATTGGCCTCTAGACCCTATGGATAAAGCGCTAAAAGCTATTTAAATAGTAGTGATATGTCTCGGGGTTGCAGGCTTGTTGCCATCGGCCCCGAGGTTGTTGTGTCACGGGTTCTTGATTTCAGACCCGGCACGCAGATAAAACCACCAGTTCAGAATCAGGCACAGGGCGTAAAAAATGGCAAAACCGTACATGGCGGTTTGCGGCGTGCCGGCCTTGATCTGCTGGCCAATCACCACCGGGGCAATGAACGCACCGTAGGCGGCCACGGCAGAGGTCCAGCCCAGCACCGGGCCAGCTTGTTGGCGGTCAAAAATAACGCCCACGGTGCGGAAGGTGGAGCCGTTGCCGACACCGGTTGCAGCAAACAGCAACACAAACAGCCACATGAAGGCGGAAAAATATTGTTCAGGGGTGGCCGAGCCATAGGCTTGCATCATCACGTAGCCCACACCACCTGAGGCACCGACCATGATGACCGAGATGATCTGGGTGACGATGGAGCCACCGACCTTGTCTGATATCCAGCCACCAATGGGGCGCGTCAATGCGCCGACGAATGGGCCGATCCAGGCGTAAGTCAGTGCGGAGGGGGCATTGGGATTTTTCAGTGTGTGCTGCATCACACCGGCGGCATCCGGGATATGGTTAACGCCAAAAATCACGGTAATCGCTAGCGGCAAGGCCAAGGCAAAACCGATAAAAGAGCCAAACGTCACCAGATAAAGGGCGGTCAGCACCCAAGTGTGCTTATTGCTGAAAATGGAGAATTGCTTGGTGATGTTGTCTTTCATTTCGCCAAACGCAGTGAGCTTGAGCACCACCAGGCTACTGACAATGATCAACGGCATAGCCAGCCACATGTTGAGCAAGCCCAACCCGGTTGGTTTTGGCAAATACAAATACAAGCCAACACCAGCAGGGACGAAGGACAGGGTGTAAAGCCAGGTAATTTTGAAGAAAGCGACCACCAGGTTGCCTGTGTTGGGCGACACCGTTTTGAGGTTGTTCATGCCAAAAAAGCACAGGATCGACAGTGGTATCAAGGACAACACCCACGCAAACCCGGCGTTTTGAATCCATGTGGGCGTGCCAGCGGTGATTTTCCCCAAAATCCAGCCACTGTCCTTGACCAGTGACATGGACTCGCCGCCAAACCCTCCGAACAAGCTCATGGTCATGACCAGGGGAATGACGACTTGCATGGTCGTGACACCAAAATTACCCAAGCCCGCGTTCAGGCCAAGGGCGGTTCCTTGCAAGCGCTTCGGGAAAAAAGTACTGATGTTTGACATGGAACTCGCGAAATTGCCGCCACCAACGCCTGACCAAAGCGCCATCAACTGAAAAGCCCAGAGCGGCCATTCTTTGTGCTGCAGCACGATGCCCGTGCCAATGGCCGGGGCCAGCAACATGGCCGTGGTGACAAGAATGGTGTTACGCCCACCCGCAATGCGAATCAGAAATGATGCCGGAATGCGCATGGTGGCACCGGCAAGGCCAGCAATGGCAGTCAAGGTGAACAACTCCGCCTGGGTGAACGGAAAGCCCAAATTGAGCATCTGCACAGTGATGATGCCCCACATGCCCCAGACGGCAAAGCCGCATAACAGGCTGGGAATGGAAATCCACAGGTTGCGGTAGGCGATTTTCTTGCCGGTGTTCTCCCAAAATTGTTCATCCTCGGGTCGCCAGTCAGCAATATCGATGTCGGAATGGGTGGGTGTGGCCATGGTGTTCTCCTGGTTAAAGTTCAGGCTTGTGTCGCCTGGGTTTTGTTCATGTATTCCTTGTGGCGCACTTCAGTCCAGTACATCCAGATCAACGAGACCCAGACCACGCCGTACATCAGCATGAAGGCGCTTGAGCGGATGCCGGTCAAGTCCATCAGGCCGCCAAACATGATGGGCAACAAGAACCCCCCCAAACCGCCGGCCAGGCCCACGATGCCGCTGACCGCGCCAATGTTGTGCGAGTAACCATCGCTGATGTACTTGAACACGCTGGCCTTGCCAAAACCCCAGGCCACGCCCAGGGTAAACATCAAAATGGTGAAGGTGTAAACGTTCAGGCCAATGTGAAAAGTCTGTGGGCCATTCACGGTAGCTACGGTGAAATCGGTTTGCGGGTAG
>JAVHQO010000078.1:0-3189 GCA_036171175.1 Gallionella sp. | reverse complement strand
CTGGGTGGGAAGGGTCGGTTTCTTGATCGTCAGTGCTTGCAAAATGGCTGTGTGTGCTTGGTTGATGTTCGAAAGCGCCGCAATCGGATCCAGATCATTGACTTTCACCACCTGATGCTGAATGCCCCACCGAGCTCGACTACTACATTGTATTTTTCAAGTCAAGTTCCACACGGAATGACGAAGGGCCCTCGGTTTAGGATGGTCTGAATAACTCAACCCCAAATGTGTTACCGCACTCATCATCGGTGTCCCCCTGGTTTTAGTGTCCCGCGTGCGGGACTTGAACCCCGTTTTGCAGGGTTTGCGGGGCTTTTTGTGCCCCGTTGTGGCCTTTATGGCCCATTGCGGGCGCACTCATGTCTGCGCTCCCATCAAACGCTGGCGTGCCATCCACACATTGGACAGCGCGAACAAGGTCGCAATCTGCGCCGCATTCTTGGCCAACCCCTTGTAGCGAACCTTGACAAAGCCAAACTGGCGCTTGATTACCCGAAACGGGTGCTCCACCTTGGCACGAACACTGGCCTTGAACTTCTCAGCCTTGTCCAGCAACTCACCCATTGCACCCCCGGCAGTTTTGAGCGCCTTGCGCTTGCCTGGACGCATGGCCACATGCCAGGTCACATCCGGATCAGCGCCTGGGCGTTTCTCGACACCCTGGTATCCGGCATCAGCCCAGACCGCCTTTTCCTGACCGTGCAGCAAGCGATGCGCCTGGGTGATGTCGTGCTCATTGCCACTGGTACAGCGCACCATGTGTACCAGACCGGAATCTGCATCGACACCGATATGCGCTTTCATGCCAAAGTACCACTGGTTGCCCTTTTGGCTGGAATGCATCTCGGGGTCTCGGGTCTTGTCTTTGTTCTTGGTCGAGCTGGGTGCGGCAATCAGGGTGGCATCTACCGCACTGCCTTCTTTGAGCATCAAACCACGCTCAGTCAACACGGCGTTGACCTCAGCCAGCATCTTGACACCCAGGCCATGCTTTTCCAGCCGGTGACGAAATCGCAGGATGGTGCTCTCATCGGGCAGACGCACGTTATCAGCCAGGCCGACAAACTCGCGGTACAGCGGGGTGTCAAAGAAGGCTTCTTCCATGGCCGGGTCGGACAAACAAAACCATTGCTGCAGGAAGTGGGTACGCAGTATCGTTTCCAGTTCAAACGGCGGACGACCGGTGCGCCCTGCCGGGTAGAACGGCGCAATCAGGTCAACCAGACGAGACCAGGGGACAACGCGGTCCATCTGGTCGAGAAAGAGGGCTTTGCGGGTCTTGCGCACGGACAGGGGAAAGCCGAAAGAGTGCTGATGAATGGTGGATTTCATGCTATGTATTTTAAAGCAAACACCCCATATTCAGCAAGGGCTGGAGCATGTTTTCTTTAACAAAATTCACGGGGACTTTTGCAGAGTGTCCTTTACTATCCAGTTCGAGGAAAGGATGCCAAAACCCTAAATCTCACGCCCCGTTTACACAAAATTCGGGATACCGCTCTTGAGCGACTCACAATTTGAAAGCCCTCGGCTTTGCCGGGGGATGGTTACTTGCAAATTGAAATACCACTTAAAATTCACGAATTTAATCTTTCAAGATATTTCTGATTTTTGGACACTGGTTGATTAAACTTCAAGTGCTTTAATAATAATATTATAGGAATGTCATCTATCAGATGATGGATGGATTTTTAGATCACTAAGTCAGGATTTTCTTATCAATATTAATTAATAGTATTTTAAGGCTTGAAAGTGTTAACTATGGGCCAGCCATATTTTTTAACCACTTCCGCTTTGAAGCATTCATTAAATAGCATTTCTTTTGAAGTTTTTTGTGTAATATTAATGAATTCAGTCAACTGCACATGAAATTCATCGAATAATTCAAGGTATTTTTGTCGTACTTTGTGAACTGTATTTTTGGCACGCAATATTTCATCTGTGGAATCACCCCATGCCGCACCATTGCGTTCAAAAGGTCCCTCGGGAAAAGTTGGTAGCATTTCATTGTTAGGCAGATAAATAACAGGACATCCACATAAAAGGGCTTCTGTTGCGATTGAACTAGATTCATAGCAATAAAGTAATTCTGCTGATTTAAATAAATCTGATAATTCATCAAGTTTTCGAGGGTTTTGAGGGGATATTTCTTGTGCATCATCTGGCATTGGTTGCAATTTCCCCCCCTTTGATAATAAACGGTTATAATAATAGTATTTGCCAGATCTGGGTTTGTTGTTGTTTTTTAATGGTTTGAATTTTTCTGGATTGCTTGCAGGTATTAGTAATATATTTTTACAATCAGTTTCGCCAAAGAATATTGTTTGGTATGCAAAAAGTAATTCATTTTTTTTGAATAATTTTTCACCTCTAAGATAACCTGGTTTGTTGAGAAGATAACGAACAACGACACCAATTTCAAGGGGTGTGCCAAAAATAACTTCAGGGTAAATTACAATTGGTTTCAGTCTTGCTAAATAATGTTGACGCATTATTTCAGTTGTCAGACGTGGTGTTCTTAATTCTGATGATGTGGTGTCTGCTCGTATATATGCCTCAAAGCCATGTATATTTAAAATATGACATAGTAAGTGTAGGACCCGAATACCAGATGATTTTTCGTCGTAGTCAAATCCATAAATGTAGTACGGCGCATTTCCTGTTTTAAAATAATTTGATGGATCAATTTTTATTATTTCAATTGGTGAAAAATTGTATGTAGTTTCTGAATGTAGAGTTTGATTATCCCATTTATCCAGATAGCATAAGCAGGATACTTCCCAATTTATAGATCCAAAAACCCCACCACTTTGATGCGTCAGGTGAACAGGCCAAGTGCCAAGCGTTAAGCCAGATTTTCTGGCCATACGACAAAAATCCATGTCATAGAAATGAAAATCAAACTGTGGATCAAACAGCACGCTATGAGCTGTCAAAGTGTGTTTATGCGTTGCCAGAAACACGCCATCCAATAATTCGCAGGCCGCGGGTACTGCGCCAAATTCTGATAATTGGCCAAAGGCACTTGCTCCATGACCAACTCGCCCGGTCAGGTTGCATTTGTCATCCCAGGTTAATTTTTTATCTACAAAGCACCATGCTGGTTGGTGGGGTATGCGGCGCTTGTTGCCTGCTATGCCGATCACATCAAATTGTTCCAACCCGGCGGCTACCGTTTCAGAAAAGTGG
>JAVHQO010000077.1:0-3264 GCA_036171175.1 Gallionella sp. | reverse complement strand
ATCATTTTTGTTCTCCTAAAATTGTTTTTAATGCAGCTAAAAATTTGTTGTTTTCTGTTTCCAGTCCGATGCTCACGCGCAAATAATCGGGCATCGCGTAGTTGGCAATCGGACGCACTATCACGCCCAGTTCGAGTAAGCGGCGGTAAATCCGCGCCGCATTGACAACATGAAAACTGACGAAATTTGCCTTAGAGGGAATGTGGCTCAAACCCAATGCAGATAAGCCTTGCGTGAGTTGCACCATACCGCGCTGATTCAACTCAAAAGTACGTTTCACAAACTCGTCATCGCCCAACGCTGCCGTCGCTGCCGCTTGCGCCATGCTGTTGACATTAAACGGTTGGCGCACGCGGTTAATCATGTCCATCACCAGCGCATTACCCAGCGCGTAACCGACGCGCAACGATGCCAAGCCATACGCTTTAGAAAAAGTGCGCGAGATAATTAAATTAGGAAATTCCGCCAACCACGCCACGCTGTTGTAGCGATTTTCTACAGGCAAATATTCGTTATAGGCTTCGTCCAACACCACCAAAATATGCGCTGGCAAGGCGCGCAAAAATGCGTGCAAATCCACGCCAGATAAAAATGTGCCCGTCGGATTATTGGGGTTAGCAATAAAAATCATTTTCGCGCCCTGCTCCACTGCCGCGCTGCGCATCGCGTCCAAATCGTGACCAAATTTATTCGCTTTAACGCTAATGCCTGTCGCCCCAACCGCCTGTGTTGCTAAGGGATAGACGGCGAAGGAGTGATCGGAATAAACCGCTTTATCGCCCACCGTTAAAAATGCACGCGCCGCTAATTCCAGCAAATCATTCGAGCCGTTGCCCAAAAATACTTGCGTAATGTCCACGCCGTAACGCTGTACCAGCGCGCTTTTCAACGCATAACCATTGCCGTCTGGATACAAACTCACTTCATCCAAAGCAGCGCGCGCGGCGGCAATCGCCAGCGGACTTGCACCCAGCGGATTTTCATTCGAGGCGAGTTTCACAATGCCCGTAATACCCAGTTCGCGTTCCAATTCAGCGATAGGTTTACCTGGCTGATAAGGGGCAATAGCACGGATGTATTGCGGGGCGAGTTCGGAATAATTCATAACAAAAACCTAATGATTGTTGATGCAAAAAAATTTAATGAGCAACTGGATAAGAACCCAATACTTTAACGAAAGCTGCGACCTGCTTGAGCTCCGCCAGTGCGGCTGCTACTTGGGTGTCGCACTGATGTCCTTCGATGTCCATATAAAAAACGTATTCCCACAAACCCGAACGCGCGGGGCGCGATTCTAATTTAGTCATGGAAACGCCATGTTTTGCTAACGGCGCGAGCAGCTCATGCACCGCGCCCGGACGGTTTGCAGCAGACAGCACTAAGGAGGTTTTATCGCGACCGCTAGGGGAGACTTGTTGCTTGCCCAACACCAAAAAACGCGTGGTATTTTTCGCGTCGTCTTCGATATTTTCTACACACACAGTCAGACCAAAATGCGCCGCCGCTTGGCTGCCCGCAATCGCGGCACTGCTGTGATTTTCTGCTGCCAATCGCGCCGCTTCGGCATTGCTGGAAGCGGGCACTCGCGCCGCATGAGGCAGATGCAGATTGAGCCACCCCTGGCATTGCGCTAACGATTGTGGATGCGAATACACGGTTTTAATCGCACCCAATTCGCAACTTTGCGCGAGCAAACATTGGTGTATCGGCAACATCACTTCACCGCAAATTTGCAGATTACTTTGCATCAACAAATCCAGCGTGCGCCCCACCGCGCCTTCCGTAGAATTTTCGACTGGTGCGAGACCGTAATTCACACTACCCGATTCAACCGCACGAAAAATATCGTCGATATTAGCGCAAGGCTCGCCCTGCACCGCGCTACCAAAACGCTTCAGCGCGGCAGCTTCAGTGAATGTCCCTTCAGGGCCGAGATAAGCCACATGCAGCGGGGCTTCCAGCGCGCGACATTGCGACATTACTTCGGTAAATAAAGCGGCAATCGCATCGTTACTCAATGGTCCTAGATTTTGCGTTTGCAAGCGTTGCAACACTTGCGCCTCACGTTCAGGACGCAGCACGACGCCGTTATCTTTGAGGTGACCAATTTGCTGCGCCAACGCAGCGCGTTGATTCAACATCTGCAACATTTGGTTGTCGATTTGGTCGATTTTGTCGCGGCATTGAATGAGTTTTTCGTTCATATTATTTTTAGTTTGCAGCGGCAAATTCCTGCATGAAATTCACCAAGGCTTGCACGCCTTCGATTGGCATCGCGTTGTAAATTGAAGCGCGCATTCCGCCCGCCAATTTGTGTCCTTTGAGCTGCAACAGTCCGCGTGCGTCAGCTTGTTTAACAAACTCGGCATCGGTTGCTGTATCACGCGTTTTGAACGGCACATTCATACGCGAACGATAGTTTTTTGCCACAGGACAACGATAAAAATCCGCGCTGTTATCTATTGCTGCATAGAGCAAATTCGCCTTGGCGATATTGGTCTGTTCCATCGCCGCAATGCCGCCGTTTTGCTTGAGCCATGCGAACACCAAACCCGCCATATACATGCCATAAGTGGGCGGCGTGTTATACATAGAGTCGTTGTCCGCATGAGTTTGGTAATCCAACATCGTCGCCGTGCCTTTGGGCGCGTAACCGATTAAATCTTCGCGCACGATGACGATAGTCAAACCCGCTGGCCCGATATTTTTTTGCGCGCCTGCGTAAATCAGCCCGAATTTCGATACGTCAATTTTGCGCGACAAAATCGTCGAAGATAAATCTGCCACCAGCGGCACATCGCCACAATCTGGAACGCTATCAAACTCCACACCACCTATGGTTTCGTTAGGCGTGATATGCAAATAGGCGGCATTTTTATCGCACTGCCATGCAGCCATTTCAGGCACATCGCTAAAGCCGCTAGACGCGCCTGTCGCGACCACATTCACGGTGCAAAATTTTTGCGCTTCGGCGATGGCTTTTTCCGACCAAATACCCGTATTCAAATAATCGGCCGAGGCTTTGCCGCGCAATAAATTCATCGGCACCATAGCGAATTGCTGCGTCGCACCGCCTTGCAAAAACAGCACTTTGTAATTGCTAGGAATGCACATCAGTTCGCGCAAATCCGCTTCGGCAGCGGCGGCAATGCCCATAAATTCTTTGCCGCGATGCGACATTTCCATCACCGACATGCCCGTGCCGTGCCAGTCCAATAATTCGGCTTGCGCCTGTTGCAACACCGCTTTGGGCAACACTGCTGG
>JAVHQO010000076.1:0-3297 GCA_036171175.1 Gallionella sp. | reverse complement strand
TACACCAAGCAACCGCAAGCGGTTGCACTTCTAAATTGAATCTGCGCAAGTATTTTTCGCGCAAATACACGGGTTAATAAAAAGCATCGTAAGTCCAACGGGATTTACGATGCTTTTTTGCTGTTGAAGCTGGTGATAATTACGCTGCACAACACCAGCTTAGACTGGCTGGCGAGATAAATGATGATTTGCGCAGCACAACCGCAATCCAGTATATTCGCCGCCCTCAACCATTCTGAACGGAACTGCAATGAAAATTTATAGCCCTCTGTTGGCAATCACTGCCGCTGTATTCCTGCTGAATCTGACTGGCTGCGCCAGCAAAATGATAGGTGTACACGCAGGTGCAGAACGTGTGTCGCTCGCTGAAGCGAATCAAGTATCGAACTGCAAACTCATCAGTAAAAACACCGTGACAGTCATGGCAAAAATGGGTTTTATCGTGCGTGATACCGACGAGGTGGAAGAAAATTTATATCAATTCGCACGCAATGATGCCGTCGATGCGGGTGCGGATACTGTGGTGAAAGGCGAATCCACTGCTTTAGGCAGTCGCGTATTTTCTTTGTACAAATGCCGTCCATAATTAAAGTTTAGCGATGTTTGCTGGACGCTTAACCCGCCAATCCTACATAAACATTCTGCACATCATCATCACCGTCTATCGCTTCCAAAAAGTCTTCCACTTCGGCGCGTTGTTCGTCGTTTAGCGTGACGGCATTTTTGGGGCGATAACCGATTTGCGCAGACACCACAGTAAAACCAAAATTTGGTAACGCTTTACACACAGCATCGAGATCGGTGATGTCGGTGATGAACAGCGTCGCGCCTTCTTCACTCGGTTCAAAATCTTGCGCGCCTGCTTCGATGGCGGCAACTTCTGCATCAGCATCTTTACTATTTGGCATGGCTTCTATCATGCCAACGTGGTCGAAATCCCACGCCACTGAGCCAGACGCGCCGAGTTGTCCTTTGCGAAATAACACGCGGATATTGGGGTAAGTGCGGTTCACGTTGTCGGTTAAACATTCGACGATAACGGGCACTTTGTGCGGCGCGAAACCCTCATAAATCAAGCGTTCCAGAACCGCACCACCGTCTAATAATCCCGCGCCTTTTTTGATGGCTCGCTCTAAAGTTTCTTTGGGCATGGACACTTTTTTGGCTTGTTCGACGACCAGACGCAAACGCGAATTGGAATCGGGATCTGCGCCGCCGCGCGCGGCCACCATGATTTCCTTGGACAGCTTGCCGAAGATTTTTCCTTTAGCGTTCGCTGCGATTTCTTTGTGTCGTGCTTTCCACTGTGCGCCCATGTCGTTCTCGTGTTAATTGATGAAATTTTTGAGGGCGCATCTTGCCTTAACTGCGCCTTGCTTTCAATCATGAAAAACTTATCGTATGAGTGACGCAGGCGGTGTTGTACACTCGCCGCATGAAAACTCTTTTACTAGCAAAGTTTGCAAGCCGCTTTCGTCCACGTTTAATCGACGCTTTGCGGGGTTACAACCGCGCGCGTTTTGCCACCGATGTCACTGCTGGCATCACCGTCGGCGTGATTGCCTTACCGCTCGCGATTGCCTTCGCGATTGCCTCAGGTGCGAAACCTGAGGCAGGAATTTTCACGGGCATCATCGCGGGTTTTATCATCTCGTTATTGGGCGGTTCGCGCGTGCAAATCGGTGGGCCGACGGGTGCGTTTATCGTGATTGTGTACGGCATCATCGCGCAATACGGTTACGCCAACTTGCTGATTTGCACCATCATGGCGGGCTGTATTTTGATAGTGATGGGCGTAACGCGCATGGGAAATTTGATTAAATTTTTCCCGCGTCCGCTCATCATCGGCTTCACCAGCGGCATCGCGGTACTCATCGCATTTAGCCAAGTCAAAGATTTCCTCGGACTGAAAATCGACGCACTACCCGCCGAATTTTTCACCAAACTTTCCGCGCTCATACACGGCTTGCCGAGTTTCGATTTACTCACTTTTTTGCTGGCGTTGTGTTCGGCATTATTGATTTGGTTTTATCCAAAATCTTGGGCGAAAGCGATGCCGTCGCCGATTGTGGCATTGGTACTCGGCACCGCCGTGGTGGCATTTTTTAACTTGCCAGTCGAAACCATAGGCACCCGTTTCGGCGGTATTCCACAAGGCTTGCCGAGCTTCGAGATTCCCGAATTTAGCCTCACCACGCTGCGCCATTTAATCGCGCCCGCGATGACCATCGCCCTGCTCGGCGCGATTGAATCGTTGCTCTCGGCGGCGGTGGCGGACGGCATGATAGATGACAAACACGACCCGAATCAGGAGCTCATCGCACAAGGTATCGCCAATATCGCCACACCATTTTTCGGCGGGCTTCCTGCCACGGGTGCAATTGCGCGCACCGCTGCAAACGTGCGTTCGGGCGGGACCACCCCCATCTCTGGGATTGTTCACGCGCTGACTTTATTGCTTATCGTGTTGCTTGCTGCACCCCTCGCCAAACACATTCCGCTCGCTACGCTGTCGGCGATTTTGCTAATCGTCGCGATCAATATGGGCGAGTGGGAAGATTTCAAAACACTGCGTAAATATCCCGCCAGTGACAGCGCAGTGTTGCTGCTGACATTTTTCCTGACGGTGATTTTCGACCTTACCGTGGCAGTCGAACTCGGCATGTTTTTCGCGATATTTTTCTTTATCAAACGCATTACTGAGCTCACCCATGTTAGCGTGGCGGAGGAATCGCCGCAGGCAGAGGATGGGGATGCCACCTTGATGCGCAAAGCGGTGCCGAAAGGTGTGATGATTTACCGTGTGTATGGCGCGCTATTTTTTGGCGCGGCGGATAAGCTCGAAACGATTCTTGCCGAACTGCACAACGAACCCGATGTGTTTATTTTGAAAATGGATGAAGTCATTAGCATGGATGCAAGTGCCTTGCACAGCTTGCAACATCTACACCACAAACTGCGCGCGCATAACAAATACTTAGTTTTATGCGGCGCGCGTAACCAGCCTTTTTTACTGATGCAGCAAGCGGAGTTTTTTACGCAAATCGGTCAGGCCAATAATGTTGCCAATTTGCCCGCTGCGCTGGCGAGAGCAAAAGAGTTGTTAACCTTAAGACAGCCAGCGTAACAGCCCTTCTCTGAACAGCACCCTGCCAGCAACATGACGCGCCGCTATAAAAGTGTTCGCAAAATGGTGTTGTCAAAAACCCTGCAAGCAAAAAATCACGCTAATACCAACTCAAGGCGGCAAGCCCAATCGCTACGCTTGGCTGGAGATAAATTCGGCGTGACTTGGCA
>JAVHQO010000075.1:0-15336 GCA_036171175.1 Gallionella sp. | reverse complement strand
TGAAGGTGGTCGTACAGTTGGTGCGGGTGTGGTTGCTAAAATTATCGAGTAATAAGTAATCTAGTTGCTAGCGGATGGTTTTTGGTGGTTGCTTGAAAAGTGCGCTTAGTGCCTTAACAAGCCAATTGCTAAAAGCTAAATGCTAGCTACTGTTTTTTCTAGGCCAGTAGCTCAATTGGTAGAGTATCGGTCTCCAAAACCGAGGGTTGGGGGTTCGAAACCCTCCTGGCCTGCCAAATAATGTTGTTAAGTTAATCGGAATCATTGCGCATGGCAGATAAAATTAAATTGCTGGTTGCGTTCTTGCTGGTGGTCGCGAGTGTTGCGATTTACTACGCTTTGCACGAAAGTCCGACAGTGGTGCGGGTGTTGGTGATTTTGTTCGCAATTGTGATGGCGAGCGGTTTGGCATTCACGACAGCGTTGGGTAAGCATTTTTTTGCTTTTATAAAAGATTCGATTGCTGAAGCTAAGCGTGTTGTCTGGCCGACTCGTAAAGAAACGATGCAGACTACGGGCGTTGTGATTGTGTTTGCTATCACGATGGCGTTATTTTTGTGGGCAGTCGATGCGGGCTTAATGATGGTGGTTAATAAACTGATGGGGCGGGGCGAATAATGGCTATGCATTGGTATGTGGTGCACACCTACTCACAGTTTGAAAAAAGTGTGCAGCGCGCCTTGGTTGAGCGTATTGCGCGTGACGGTATGCAAGATAGTTTTGGGCAAATACTTGTTCCTGTTGAGGAAGTGGTTGAGCTCAAAAGCGGTCAAAAAAGTATTAGTGAGCGTAAATTTTTCCCAGGCTATGTGTTGGTTGAAATGGAAATGACCGATGAATCTTGGCACTTGGTAAAAAATACTGCAAAAGTGACGGGTTTCTTAGGTGGTTCAGCGATGAAGCCGACCCCGATTACGCAAAAAGAAGTGGATAACATCATGCAGCAAATGCAAGCTGGGGTTGAAAAACCTAGGCCTAAAGTGTTGTTTGAAGTGGGTGAGTCTGTGCGTGTTAAAGAAGGTCCGTTTACTGATTTTAACGGTGCGGTCGAAGAAGTTAACTATGACAAGAATAAGCTGCGTGTGGCGGTGACCATTTTTGGTCGTTCTACACCAGTTGAACTGGATTTCGGGCAAGTAGAAAAAGCCTAAATAAAGCGAGAAATACCGTTGGGGAGTGTGCGCTACAAACCGTAGTTGCAGCTTCCCAATTGTTGTTTTTCATGTTGGGGAGAAATCGCTAGATTTCGTTATACCCGTTTAAAAGGAGTGAGCATCATGGCAAAGAAAGTCATTGGCTATATCAAGCTGCAAGTACCAGCTGGTAAAGCAAACCCAAGTCCCCCGATTGGTCCTGCATTAGGTCAGCGTGGTTTGAATATCATGGAATTTTGTAAAGCGTTTAACGCTGCAACTCAGGGCGTAGAGCCTGGCTTGCCAATTCCAGTTGTGATTACTGCGTTCGCAGATAAGAGCTTCACTTTCATTATGAAAACGCCTCCAGCGACCATTCTGATTAAGAAGGCTGCGGGGATTGCTAAGGGTTCTAAAACACCACATACCGAAAAGGTTGGTAAGTTGACTCGTGCGCAAGCTGAGGCAATTGCTACAACAAAGATGCCAGATTTAACGGCTGCTGATATGGATGCTGCCGTGCGTACTATCGCAGGTAGCGCGCGCAGTATGGGCATCATTGTGGAGGGTATCTAACATGTCAAAACGCTATAAAGCAATTGTTGCAAAAATTGATCGCAACAAGCTGTATTTGTTGGCTGATGCGCTGAAAATGGTTAAAGAAAACGCTGTTGCTAAGTTTGATGAATCTATCGACGTGGCAGTGAATTTAGGGATTGATGCGCGTAAATCAGACCAATTAGTACGCGGTTCGGTGGTGTTGCCTAAAGGTACGGGTAAAACCGTGCGTGTAGCCGTTTTTGCGCAAGGTGCGAAGGCTGAAGAAGCTAAAGCTGCTGGTGCTGACATCGTTGGTTTTGAAGATTTGGCTGAGACGATCAAGTCTGGCAAGATGGATTTTGATATCTTGATTGCTAGTCCAGACGCAATGCGTTTGGTCGGTCAATTAGGTCAAATTTTGGGTCCTCGTGGTTTGATGCCTAATCCTAAAGTCGGCACAGTTTCTGCTGACGTAGCAGGTGCGGTACGCAATGCTAAAGCTGGTCAAGTTCAATACCGTACCGACAAAAACGGGATTATCCAATGCACTATTGGTCGCGCTTCATTTGCGCCAGAAGCATTGCGTGAAAACTTGTTGGCGTTGATTGATGCCTTGAATAAAGCTAAGCCTGCTGCTTCCAAAGGCGTTTACCTGAAGAAAGTTTCACTTTCTAGCACTATGGGTGCTGGTATTCGCATTGATCAAGCAAGTATGGCTGCTTAAGCTAAAAAATTTGCTGGTGCTGTTTAGCCAGCGCAAAGTTTTGGAGTGCTGGCGGGTATGCAGCATCCGAGACCGTAGGTGCTAAAGATTTCGGTCGGCGGCTTAAAAATTGCAGCAATGTGATTGCCCACGCAGATGGTGCGTCCGCGAGCAGGAAAGCATTGTTATCCTGACTCAAGGTCGCAGTTGTAACGATAAGAGCCACGCAAGTAGCTCTTTGATAATAGGGGAAGACATGAGTCTTAATCTGCAAGAAAAACAAGCAGTAGTAGCCGAAGTCGCCGCGCAAGTTGCGATTTCACAAACTATTGTTTTGGCAGAGTACCGTGGCATTGGTGTCGCTGACATTACTGTTTTGCGTGCGAATGCGCGTAAATCAGGCGTGTATTTCCATGTGTTGAAAAACTCATTGGCGCGCCGTGCGGTAGCAGGTACACCTTTCGCTGCTTTGGCTGAGCAAATGGCTGGTCCACTCGTGTATAGCATGAGTGAAGATGCGGTTGCTGCGGCTAAAGTGGTGTTTGATTTTGCCAAAACCAATAACAAGTTGGTGATTAAAGCGGGTGCAATGAACGGTGAGCTGTTATCAGCTGCACAAGTTGCTGTATTGGCTGCGACACCAAGTCGTGACGAGCTGATTGCAACATTGATGGCGACCATGAACGCGACGACTGCGAAGTTCGTACGTACCTTGGCTGCTGTGAATGCTAGCAAAGAAGCCGTTGCTGCTTAATTTTTTGAATGTACTGTATTTAGGAGAACAAAATGGCTGTATCTAATGCTGACTTGATGGACGCAATTGCAAACATGACCGTGTTGGAATTGTCTGCTTTGATTAAAGAAATGGAAGAAAAGTTTGGCGTATCTGCTGCGGCTGTTGCTGTTGCAGGTCCTGCTGCTGGTGGTGCTGCTGCCGCTGCTGAACAATCTGAATTCACTGTTATGTTGACTGGTGCTGGCGACAGCAAAGTGAACGTAATTAAAGTGGTTCGTGCAATCACTGGTCTGGGCTTGAAAGAAGCTAAAGACTTAGTTGATGGCGCACCTAAAGCTGTTAAAGAAGGCGTATCAAAAGCTGATGCTGACGCAATTGCAAAACAATTGATCGAAGCTGGCGCAACTGCTGAAATCAAGTAAGTCGTTGTGAAGTAAAAAGGCTGACGGCAAACCGTCAGCCTTTTGCCGCTTGTAAGAGCTTAGCGACTAGTCAGTGTGTAAACGCTGCCTAATCCCTGATTTCTAGAAACACTCAACATCTGCGTGAGTGAGCTTCTAATCATCGTTTTTCCTTCAGCCGTGGAGATTATATGAACTACTCTTTTACCGAAAAAAAACGTATTCGCAAGAGTTTTGCAAAACGTGTGGGTGCTTTGCCCATTCCGTTTTTGTTGACAACTCAGCTCGAATCTTTTGCCGACTTTTTACAGGCTTACACCCCGCCCGAAAAGCGTAGCAATACAGGCTTGCAAGCTGCTTTCAACGGAATTTTTCCGATTGAAAGCCATAACAAATTTGCACGCTTAGATTTCGTCAGCTACACCTTAGGGATGCCTGCATTTGACGTAAAAGAATGCCAACAGCGTGGCTTGACCTATGCGTCACCGTTGCGTGCACGCGTGCGTTTGACCATCTTGGATAAAGAAGCGTCTAAGCCGACGGTTAAAGAGGTTAAAGAGCAAGAAGTTTATATGGGCGAAATGCCTTTGATGACTAACACGGGTTCGTTTGTGATTAACGGAACTGAGCGCGTGATTGTGTCGCAATTGCACCGCTCACCTGGTGTGTTCTTTGAGCATGATAAGGGTAAGACTCACTCATCTGGCAAGTTGTTGTTCTCGGCTCGTATCATTCCTTACCGTGGTTCATGGTTGGACTTTGAATTTGATGCCAAAGATTATGTTTATTTCCGTATTGATCGTCGCCGCAAAATGCCCGCGACTATTTTGTTGCGCTCGTTGGGTTACAACAACGAAGAAATTTTGGCGATGTTTTTCTCCTTTGATACCTTCCATTTCGGTAAAAAAGGTACGCAATTTGAAGTCGTTGCGGAACGTCTGCGCGGCGAAATAGCTAAGTTTGATATTTATAACAAAGCTGGCGAAGTGATTGTTGCGCAAGATAAACGCATCACCGTGCGTCACATCCGCGAAATGGAAGCTGACAACATTAAGAAGTTAGCCGTTGCTGATGAATTTTTGTTCGGGCGCGTATTGGCGACTGACGTAATTGATCAAGAAAGTGGCGAAGTGATTGCGCAAGCCAATGACGAAATTACCGAGGCTTTGCTGGCTAAAATTCAGGCTGCGGGCATCGCAAAAATCCAAACTTTGTACATCAATGATTTAGATCAAGGTCCGTACATTTCGCAAACGCTGCGTATTGATGAAACCGTTGATGAATGGACGGCACGCGTGGCGATTTATCGCATGATGCGCCCTGGCGAACCCCCGACCGAAGATGCGGTACAAGGCTTATTCAAGGGTTTGTTCTTTAGCGACGAACGCTATGATTTGTCGGTTGTTGGCCGGATGAAATTTAACCGTCGCGTAGGTCGTGAAGAGCTGACTGGCGCGCCAATTTTGTCGAATGAAGACATCGTTGCGGTGGTGAAAATTTTAGTTGAGTTGCGTAATGGTCGCGGCGAAATTGATGATATTGATCACTTGGGTAACCGTCGCATTCGTGCTGTAGGTGAGCTGGCTGAAAACCAATTTCGTACCGGCTTGGCGCGTGTTGAACGTGCCGTTAAAGAGCGTTTGGGTCAAGCTGAAGCTGATAATTTGATGCCGCATGATTTGATTAACGCTAAGCCTATTTCGGCTGCGGTAAAAGAATTCTTCGGTTCAAGTCAGTTGTCGCAATTTATGGATCAAACCAATCCTTTGTCAGAAGTGACGCATAAGCGTCGTATTTCTGCTTTGGGACCTGGCGGTTTGACACGCGAACGTGCGGGTTTTGAAGTCCGCGACGTTCACGCGACTCACTATGGTCGTATGTGTCCAATCGAAACGCCAGAAGGTCCGAACATTGGTCTGATTAACTCGTTGGCGTTGTATGCGCGCACTAACGAATACGGTTTTATTGAAACGCCTTACACCAAAGTCAACAACAGCAAGACGACAGACCAAGTGGATTACTTGTCAGCGATTGAAGAAAGCAATTTCACTATCGCGCAGGCGAATGCCGAGCTGGATAAAAAAGGTGGTTTCACCGACGAAATCGTATCCGCACGTCAACGTAACGAATTTATTTTGGCTGAGCCAGAAAAAATTGACTACATGGACGTTTCACCTTCACAAGTGGTGTCGGTTGCCGCTTCGTTGATTCCATTCTTGGAACACGATGATGCGAACCGCGCGTTGATGGGTGCGAATATGTCACGTCAAGCGGTGCCGTGTTTGCGTGCTGAAAAGCCGTTAGTGGGTACTGGCATTGAACGCACAGTTGCGGTCGATTCAGGTACAACCGTACAAGCATGGCGCGGTGGTCGGGTGGATTACGTTGATGCAGCGCGTATCGTAGTGCGTGTTAATGATAATGAAACAACGCCAGGCGAAGCCGGCGTGGACATTTACAACCTGACCAAGTACACCCGTTCTAACCAAAACACCAACATCAATCAACGTCCGTTGGTTAAAGTCGGCGATGTATTGGCACGCGGCGACGTGATTGCCGATGGCGCATCCACTGACATGGGTGAATTGGCATTGGGTCAAAACATGTTGGTCGCGTTTATGCCTTGGAACGGCTACAACTACGAAGATTCGATTTTGATTTCGGAGCGCGTATCGGCACAAGATCGCTTCACCTCGATTCATATCGAAGAATTGACGGTAGTTGCGCGCGATACTAAGTTGGGTTCAGAAGAAATTACGCGTGATATTCCTAACTTAGGCGAGCAACAGCTTGGTCGTTTGGATGCGTGTGGGATTGTGCATATCGGCGCGGAAGTCACAGTTGGCGACGTGTTGGTTGGTAAAGTAACGCCTAAAGGCGAAACACAATTGACCCCAGAAGAAAAATTGTTGCGTGCGATTTTTGGTGAAAAAGCCTCTGACGTAAAAGACACCAGCTTGCGTGTGCCAGCAGGTAGCACGGGCACGGTCATCGACGTGCAAGTGTTTACTCGCGAAGGTCTGCAACGCGACGCGCGTGCGCAACAAATTGTTGACGACGAATTGAATCGCTACAAGAAAGACTTGGCGGATCAAATGCGTATCGTTGAGGCTGACGTATATGCGCGTTTGGAAAAACTGTTGCATAACAAAATTGCTAACGGTGGTCCCAATAAACTGGCTAAAGGCACAAAGCTGAACAAAGAATACTTGCACAGCGTGGCACATTACCAGTGGTTCGATATTCGCGTAGCGGATGACGAAATTGCGGCGCAAATGGAGCAAGTTAAAGAAGGGCTGGCGCAAAAACGCTTGGAATTCGATGCCGCGTTTGAGTTGAAGAAAAAGAAACTCACGCAAGGCGATGAGTTGCAAGCTGGTGTGCAAAAAATGGTTAAGGTGTATGTAGCGGTTAAACGTCGCTTACAGCCTGGTGACAAAATGGCGGGTCGTCACGGTAATAAAGGTGTGGTTTCACGCATTGTTGCAGTTGAAGATATGCCTTACATGGCAGACGGTACGCCAGTTGACATCGTGTTGAACCCATTGGGCGTGCCATCACGGATGAACATCGGTCAAATTCTGGAAACCCATTTGGGTTGGGCAGCTAACGGTTTGGGCAAGAAAATCGACGAAATGCTGCAAACGCACGCTAAAGTTGCCGATATGCGTAAATTCTTGAACAAGATTTATAACCATGACAATGGTCAGACGGTCAATTTGGAAGCCTTCAACGACGACGAAATTATCGAGTTGTGCCGCAATCTGACTAAGGGTGTGACGTTTGCAACCCCAGTTTTCGATGGTGCATCTGAAGCTGAAATTAAGTACATGTTGGAATTGGCAGGGCTGCCTAAGTCAGGTCAAACCATCTTGCATGATGGTCGCACAGGTGAGGCATTTGAACGCTCGGTTACGGTAGGTTACAAACATGTGTTGAAACTGCATCACTTGGTTGACGATAAAATGCACGCGCGTTCAACAGGTCCGTACAGTTTGGTGACGCAACAGCCCTTGGGTGGTAAAGCGCAGTTCGGTGGACAACGCTTTGGTGAAATGGAAGTTTGGGCGTTGGAAGCGTACGGCGCGGCGTACACATTGCAAGAGATGTTGACAGTGAAGTCCGATGACGTGGCTGGACGTACCAAAGTCTATGAAAGTATTGTTAAGGGCGAGCATAAGATTGATGCGGGTATGCCAGAGTCATTCAACGTAGTCATAAAAGAAATTCGTTCTTTGGCGATTGATATGGATTTGGAACGTCACTAGCGGGGAATTAGAGCGTGGATTGTCGGAACTAGTAAAGCTACTCCGTGCCACACTCAGTTCACCACTTACTACTCAGCAGATTTTTAGGAGTTACACATGAAAACATTGTTAGATTTGTTCAAGCAAACCACTGAAAAAGAAGAGTTTGATGGCATTAAAGTGGGGCTTGCTTCACCCGAAAAAATTCGGTCATGGTCATATGGCGAAGTTAAAAAGCCAGAAACCATCAACTACCGTACTTTCAAGCCTGAGCGCGATGGTCTGTTCTGCGCCAAGGTGTTCGGTCCAGTTAAGGATTACGAATGCTTGTGCGGTAAATACAAGCGTCTGAAACATCGCGGCGTGATTTGCGAAAAATGCGGCGTGGAAGTGACTTTATCTAAAGTTCGTCGTGAACGCATGGGTCATATTGACTTGGCATCGCCTGTTGCACACATTTGGTTTTTGAAGTCACTGCCATCACGCTTAGGCATGGTGTTGGATATGACTTTGCGCGACATCGAACGCGTGTTGTATTTTGAAGCATTTGTTGTAACTGACCCTGGTATGACCCCACTTAATCGTGGTCAGTTGTTGTCGGATGAAGACTATTTGGCTAAAACCGAAGAGTTTGGCGACGAGTTTACTGCGTTGATGGGCGCGGAAGGGGTGCGCGCACTCTTGAGCAATTTGGATGTGGCGCAAGAAATCGAAACCATTCGCGCTGAGTTGGCCGCGACGGGTTCGGAAACCAAAATCAAGAAGTATTCCAAACGCCTGAAAGTGTTGGAAGCCTTTATGTCGTCTGGCATTAAGCCGCAATGGATGGTGATGGAAGTGTTGCCCGTGTTGCCGCCAGAATTGCGTCCATTAGTACCGTTGGATGGTGGCCGTTTTGCGACTTCTGACTTGAATGATTTGTATCGTCGCGTCATCAATCGTAATAACCGTTTAGCGCGTTTGTTGCAATTGAAAGCACCAGACATTATTCAGCGCAACGAAAAACGGATGTTGCAAGAAGCCGTGGATGCCTTGTTAGATAACGGTCGTCGCGGTAAAGCCATGACGGGCGCGAACAAGCGTCAGTTGAAATCGCTGGCCGACATGATCAAGGGTAAGAGCGGTCGTTTCCGTCAAAACTTGCTGGGTAAACGTGTCGATTATTCTGGTCGTTCCGTAATTGTGGTGGGACCACAACTCAAATTGCATCAATGCGGTTTGCCGAAAAAAATGGCGCTGGAATTGTTCAAGCCATTTATCTTTAGCCGCTTAGAAGCGATGGGTTTAGCGACCACGATTAAAGCGTCGAAACGCATGGTGGAAGCTGAAGAGCCAGTCGTTTGGGACATCTTGGAAGAAGTCATCCGCGAACATCCCGTGATGCTGAACCGCGCACCGACGTTGCATCGTTTGGGTATTCAAGCGTTTGAGCCGATTCTGATTGAAGGCAAGGCAATTCAATTGCATCCGCTGGTTTGTACCGCGTTCAATGCCGACTTCGACGGCGATCAAATGGCGGTACACGTTCCTTTGTCGCTGGAAGCGCAAATGGAATGTCGCACTTTATTGCTCGCTTCTAACAACGTCTTGTCACCTGCTAACGGCGAGCCAATTATTGTTCCTTCACAAGATATTGTGTTGGGTCTGTATTGGATGACGCGCGAAAAAATTGGGGCCTTGGGCGAAGGCTCAATGTTTGCCAATATCGGTGAGGTATCACGCGCTTACGAAACACGCGAAGTGGATTTGCAAGCTAAAATTTTGGTGCGCTTGAACGAGGTTTATGTGGATGACGCAGGTCAAAAGCAAACGCGTTTGACACGTCACGAAACCACCGTTGGTCGCGCTTTATTATCGGAAGTTTTGCCTGATGGCTTGGCATTCGCACTGATAAATAAGGCAATGAAGAAAAAAGAAATCTCGCGTTTGATTAACGCTAGTTTCCGTCAATGTGGGCTACGCGACACCGTCATTATGGCGGACAATTTGATGTACACCGGATTCAAATATGCGACACGTTCAGGGATTTCAATTGCCTTAGATGACATGTTAGTGCCGCCGCAAAAAGAGTCACTCATCAATGCGGCTGAAAAAGAAGTGCGCGAGATTTACACGCAGTACACATCGGGTCTGGTCACCGACGGCGAGCGTTACAACAAAGTAGTGGATATTTGGGGTCGTACCGCAGATGACGTGGCGAAAGTGATGATGGAACGCCTTGGCCGTGAAGCCGTGGTGGATCGTTTGACACAAGAGCCACGCATGGAAAATGGCAAGGCGATGACGCAAGAATCGTTTAACTCAATTTATATGATGGCCGATTCGGGTGCGCGGGGTTCTGCTGCGCAGATTCGTCAGTTGTCAGGGATGCGCGGCTTGATGGCGAAGCCAGATGGTTCGATTATTGAAACGCCGATTACCGCGAATTTCCGCGAAGGTCTGAGCATGTTGCAATACTTTATTTCCACCCACGGTGCGCGTAAAGGCTTGGCAGATACTGCGCTGAAAACTGCGAACTCAGGTTACTTGACTCGTCGTTTGGTTGATGTGACGCAAGATTTGGTGGTGATTGAAAATGATTGCGGTACGTCAAATGGCAATGCTTTGAAGGCGATTGTCGAAGGCGGTGAAGTCATTGAAGCATTGCGCGAACGTATTTTGGGTCGCGTTGCCAATGCGGATGTTGTCAATCCAGAAAATGGTGTGACGGTGTTTGAAGCTGGCACGTTACTCGATGAAGCGGCGGTTGAGCTGATTGAAAAGCTGGGTGTCGATGAAGTATTTGTACGCACTCCGCTGACGTGTGAAACTCGCTTTGGTTTGTGTGCAAAATGTTACGGTCGTGATTTAGGTCGTGGTGGCTTGGTCAACGTCGGCGAAGCGGTTGGTGTGATTGCTGCACAGTCCATCGGTGAACCAGGGACTCAGTTGACCATGCGTACCTTCCACGTTGGTGGTGCGGCATCGCGTAACGTCGTCGCCAGTCAAATCGAAAGTAAGTCGAACGGTGCGTTGCAATTTAGCCCGAATATGCGCGTGGTCACCACGGTGCGTGGCGAAGTGATTGTGGTGGCGCGTAGTGCCGAAGTGATTATCGCGGATGACCATGGTCGTGAACGTGAACGTCATAAAGTGCCTTACGGCGCGATGTTGACAGTGGCGTTAGGTGGCGCAGTTAAGGCTGGTGCAGTACTGGCGACATGGGATCCGCATACTCGCCCAATTATTACCGAGTACGCAGGACTGATTAGCTTCCACAACGTGGAAGAAGGTAACACCGTGGCTAAACAAGTCGATGAAGTAACTGGCTTGTCAACTTTGGTGGTGATTGATCCTAAGCAACGTGGTGGTGCCGCGTCTAAGACGGTGGTACGTCCTATGGTGCGCTTGGCAGATGCTCAAGGCCGCGAAGTTAAGTTGCACGGTACAGAAACAGCCGTCAGCGTGACTTTCCAAACAGGTGCGATTATTACCGTTGAGGATGGTCAGACGGTCGGTGTGGGTGACGTGCTGGCGCGTATGCCGCAAGAAAGTTCGAAGACTCGCGATATTACTGGGGGGTTGCCACGCGTGGCTGAGTTGTTTGAAGCGCGTATTCCTAAAGATGCGGGTATGTTGGCGGAATGCACTGGAACGGTGTCATTCGGTAAAGATACCAAGGGTAAGCAGCGTTTGGTGATTACCGACGTAGAAGGTATCGCGAACGAATTTTTGATTCCTAAAGAAAAGCATGTGCTGGCGCATGATGGTCAGGTGGTCAACCAAGGCGAAATGATTGTTGATGGCCCAGCCGATCCACATGACATCTTGCGTTTGTTGGGCGTGGCTCAATTGGCTCGCTACATTACCGATGAAGTGCAAGAAGTGTATCGCTTGCAAGGCGTGAAAATTAGCGATAAGCACATTGAAGTGATTGTTCGTCAAATGTTACGTCGTGTGCAAATTAGCGATGCAGGCGAGACAAACTTTATCTTGGGTGAGCAAGTTGAACGCGCAGCATTATTGATTGAAAACGAACGTGTGATTGCCGCAGGTAAAAATCCTGCTACGTTTGATTTCATGTTGCTAGGTATTACCAAGGCATCGTTATCAACGGATTCATTCATCTCGGCTGCGTCCTTCCAAGAAACTACGCGTGTCTTAACTGAAGCTGCCATCATGGGCAAAAAAGACGATTTGCGTGGCTTAAAAGAGAACGTGATTGTGGGTCGTTTAATTCCAGCTGGTACAGGTTTGGCATTTCACACTGCACGCCGCAAGCAACGTTTAGGTCTTGATGCGGCTGATGGACGTGGATTATCCGCAGCTGATAATGGAGAATCTCGCGAGTTGCTTGACACTGGCGCGGTTTCTCAATAGAATTCGCAACCCTTTTTCTCGTCGCAGCGTGTGAGAGTTATATCGCACCGCGACGATATTTTTTAGCCCTTTGTTTATAAACGTAATTTAGAATTTTTTAGGATGTGTAGATAATGCCAACCATTAACCAGTTAATTCGCAAGCCCCGTACTGCAATCGTAGAAAAAAGCAAAGTTCCTGCTTTGGAAGGTTCTCCGCAGAAGCGTGGTGTTTGTACTCGTGTTTATACCACTACACCAAAAAAGCCAAACTCAGCGTTGCGTAAAGTCGCCAAGGTGCGTTTGACTAATGGTTTTGAAGTGATTGGTTATATCGGTGGTGAAGGCCATAACTTGCAAGAGCATAGCGTGGTATTGCTGCGCGGTGGTCGTGTTAAGGATTTGCCGGGTGTGCGTTATCACATGGTGCGCGGTAGTTTGGATACGGCTGGTGTTAAAGACCGTAAACAGGGCCGCTCTAAATACGGTACTAAGCGCGCTAAGAAATAATTTTCCGCGCCATTTTGTTCGTGTAGTTTTTAAGTAATTTATTCGAGGTTGATATGCCAAGACGTAGAGAAGTCCCCAAACGGGACGTGTTGCCTGATCCAAAATTCGGCAATCAAGATTTGTCCAAGTTCGTAAACGTGTTGATGACTGCTGGTAAAAAATCAGTCGCTGAGCGTATTTTGTATGGTGCTTTGGAGCAGGTTGCTAAGAAAAGCGGCAAAGATCCAATCGAGGTGTTTAACCTTGCGTTGACTAATGCTAAGCCTCAAGTTGAGGTTAAAAGCCGTCGCGTAGGGGGTGCTAACTACCAAGTGCCTGTTGAAGTTCGTCCTTCTCGTCGTATGGCTTTGTCGATGCGTTGGTTGAAAGACTCTGCGCGTAAACGTGGTGAAAAATCTATGGGTATGCGTCTCGCTGGTGAATTGATTGACGCTTCTGAAGGTCGCGGCGGTGCGGTTAAAAAGCGTGAAGAAGTTCATCGTATGGCTGAAGCGAATAAAGCATTCTCGCATTTCCGTTTCTAATTAAGACTTAAGTTAGGTATATACCGTGGCTCGTAAAACCCCCATTGATCGCTATCGCAATATTGGTATTAGTGCCCATATTGACGCTGGTAAGACAACAACGACTGAACGCATTCTTTTTTATACGGGCGTGAATCACAAAATCGGTGAGGTGCATGACGGTGCCGCTACCATGGACTGGATGGAGCAAGAGCAGGAGCGTGGCATCACGATTACTTCTGCTGCGACCACCTGTTTCTGGAGTGGTATGGAAAAGAATTTCCAAGAGCATCGTTTTAATATCATTGATACGCCAGGGCACGTTGACTTTACGATTGAGGTTGAGCGTTCTATGCGTGTATTAGATGGTGCGTGCATGGTGTATTGCGCGGTGGGTGGTGTTCAGCCTCAGTCTGAAACGGTTTGGCGTCAGGCTAACAAGTACAAAGTGCCGCGTTTGGCGTTTGTAAACAAGATGGATCGCCAAGGTGCGAACTTCTTCAAGGTTTACGAGCAGATGCGTACGCGTTTGCGTGCAAACCCAGTTGCGATGGTTTTGCCGATTGGTGCGGAAGATAAGTTTGAAGGTGTGGTTGATCTGGTTAAGATGCGCGCCATCTACTGGGACGAAGCGTCACAAGGTATGAAATTTGATTACCGCGATATTCCAGCTGAGTTGCAAGAAATGGCTGCGGAATGGCGTGAAAAAATGGTTGAGTCTGCTGCTGAAGCATCAGAAGACTTGATGAATAGCTATTTAGAAAATGGCGACTTAACTGAAGAGCAAATTGTGTTGGGTATTCGTACGCGCACTATTGCTTGCGAAATTCAACCTATGTTGTGCGGTACGGCCTTTAAGAATAAGGGTGTGCAGCGTATGTTGGACGCAGTGATTATGTACTTGCCTTCGCCAGTCGATATTCCTGACGTAACAGGAGAATTGGAAAATGGCGAGCCAGCTAGTCGCAAGGCGGATGACTCTGAAAAGTTCTCGGCTTTGGCGTTTAAGTTGATGACTGACCCGTTTGTGGGGCAATTGACGTTCGTGCGTGTGTATTCTGGTGTGCTGAAAAAAGGTGACACGGTTTACAACTCGGTCAAGGGTAAAAAAGAGCGTATCGGTCGTATCGTGCAAATGCACGCTAACGAACGTCTGGAAGTGGATGAAATTTTGGCGGGTGATATTGCTGCTTGTATCGGTCTAAAAGACGTAACAACTGGTGATTCTTTGGCCGATTTAGACAAGCCGATTATTCTGGAACGCATGATTTTCCCTGAGCCTGTGATTCACGTTGCGGTTGAACCTAAGACTAAAGCCGATCAAGAAAAAATGGGCTTGGCGTTAGGTCGTTTGGCTGCTGAAGATCCTTCATTCCGTGTGCGTACTGATGAAGAGTCAGGCCAAACCATTATGTCGGGTATGGGTGAATTGCATCTGGAAATTCTAGTTGATCGTATGAAACGCGAATTTGGTGTTGAAGCCAACGTAGGCGCGCCTCAAGTGGCATACCGCGAAGCGATTCGTAAATCAGTCGAAGTTGAAGGTAAATTCGTTAAGCAATCCGGCGGTAAAGGTCAATTTGGTCGCGTTATGCTCAAAATGGAGCCTAACGAAGCGGGTAAGGGTTTTGAGTTTATCGATGCGATTAAGGGCGGCTCTGTGCCTCGCGAATTTATCCCGGCGGTAGAAAAAGGTTTGCGTGAAACATTGCCGAACGGCGTGTTGGCGGGTTTCCCTGTTGTTGATGTCAAAGTTACTCTGTTCGACGGTTCTTACCATGAAGTCGATTCTAACGAAAACGCCTTTAAGATGGCGGCTTCGATAGGTTTCAAAGACGGTATGCGTAAAGCAAGTCCTGTTTTGCTTGAGCCGATGATGTCGGTTGAAGTTGAAACACCAGAAGACTATGCGGGTACGGTGATGGGTGATTTGTCTTCACGTCGCGGCATGGTGCAAGGTATGGATGACATGATGGGTGGCGGTAAGTCTATTAAAGCCGAAGTGCCCTTGGCGGAAATGTTTGGTTACTCGACTTCGTTGCGTTCAGCAACCCAAGGTCGTGCGACTTACACCATGGAGTTCAAGCATTACGCAGACGCGCCTAAGAGCGTTGCTGAAGCAATTATGAGTAAGAAGTAATTACTAACTAAATTTAGATTAAAGGATAGTTATCATGGCAAAGAGTAAATTTGAACGCACTAAACCGCACGTTAACGTAGGCACGA
>JAVHQO010000074.1:0-15442 GCA_036171175.1 Gallionella sp. | reverse complement strand
AGGCTGGCGTAGATGGCAAATTGTTTGGTTCGGTAACGAATTCAGACGTGGCTGCTGCGTTGGTTGCTCAAGGTTACGCAATTGAAAAATCACAAGTGCGTATGCCTACGGGTCACCTCAAGCAAATCGGTGAACACCCAGTGAGCATCGCTTTGCACACTGATGTGAGCGTGGACATCACGGTTACCATCACCGGCGAAAAATAATCAGTCGCTGTTTGTTGACCTGATTAAGTAAGCCAAAAAAGGACTCGCAAGAGTCCTTTTTTTATTGTCTTTTTTATTCGGTGAACAAGGTAAAATGCGCTCCGCAAAAATTGCCGTTCATCATTCCTCCTCATGCAAAGTTTCTCCAATTCAGACTCTCAACTCGACCAAATTAAATTACCGCCGCATTCTGTTGAAGCGGAGCAATCTGTGCTGGGTGGCTTGTTATTAGAGGCTTCCGCGCTGGATAAAATTGTCGATTTAGTGTTCGCTGCTGATTTTTATCGGCATGAACATCGGCTGATTTTTCAGCAGATTGTGCGCTTGAGCGAGCAAGCCAAACCCGTCGATGTGATTACTGTTGCTGAGGCATTAGAGAATGCGGGCGAGCTGGATAAGGTCGGTGGCTTGCCGTATTTGGGCAGCCTTGCGCACAACGTGCCGTCGGCGGCGAACGTGCGCCGTTATGGCGAAATCGTGCGCGAGCGTTCCATCATGCGGCAGTTGGTAGCGGTGGGGACAGAGATTACCGCCAGCGCGTATAACCCCACAGGGCGCGATGCGGCGCAGTTGTTGGATGAAGCGGAGGGCAAGGTGTTTCAGATTGCCGAGGCGGGCTCGAAAGGTAAGCAGGGCTTTATCGGTATGCCACCGCTGCTTACCCAAGTGGTCGAGCGCATTGAAACTTTATACGCGCGCGAGAACACCAGCGATGTAACGGGGATTGCGACGGGATTTTTGGATTTGGATCGCATGACTTCTGGTTTGCAGGCGGGCGATTTAATTATCGTGGCAGGGCGGCCGAGTATGGGTAAGACCGCGTTTTCTATCAATATCGCCGAGAACATTGCCTTGCAACCAGGCAGTAAACCGGTGGCGATTTTCAGTATGGAAATGGGTGGCGCGCAGTTGGCGATGCGTATGTTGGGTTCGGTGGGAAAATTAAATCAGCACGATTTGCGCACGGGGCGTTTGCAAGATGACGATTGGGGTCGTTTGACCAACGCGCTGGGCAAGCTCAATGACGCGCCGCTGCATATTGATGAAAGTGCCGCGCTGTCTGCCTTAGAGGTGCGCGCGCGCGCGCGTCGGTTACATCGTACGCATGGTGGCTTGGGCTTAATTGTTATCGACTATTTGCAACTGATGAGTTCGAATGCGGGTAAGGCAAGTGAAAACCGCGCCACCGAAATTTCGGAAATTTCACGTTCCTTAAAAGCCTTGGCAAAAGAATTACAAGTACCGGTGATTGCCTTGTCGCAGTTGAATCGTAGCTTGGAGCAACGCCCCAATAAACGCCCCGTCATGTCTGATTTGCGTGAATCTGGCGCGATTGAACAAGATGCCGATTTGATTTTATTTATTTATCGCGATGAGGTTTACAACTCCGATTCAGCTGACAAAGGCAAAGCCGAAATTATTATCGGCAAACAGCGTAACGGCCCGATTGGTAAAGTCGAACTCGCCTTCCGTGGCGAATACACCCGCTTTGAAAACCTCGCGGGCGGCAGTAGCGGCGGTGGCAGTGATTACTAAGTCGCTAGTCCTTAACTAACCCATCGCGCATCGGCTGTCACTCATTACTTACATCTCAATACTCACGACTTTTCTCTATGCCTACTCAACTGCCTAACCGCTCTGCAATGCAAACCTTACGTTCGCTGATTCCCTATTTGCTGGAATTCAAAACGCGTGTGGTGTTAGCGATGCTGTTGTTGATTGCGGCGAAGCTCGCTAACGTCGGCGTGCCGCTGGTGTTAAAGCAAATTATCGACGCGATGGACGGCTCGCACGCGGTGTTGGCGGTGCCGTTGCTGTTGATTGTCAGCTATGGGCTGCTGCGCTTATTCAGCACGCTGTTTGGCGAATTACGCGATGCGGTGTTTGCCAAGGTGACGCAGCGTGCGATACGCCGTATTGCGCTGCAAGTGTTTCAACATTTGCATAATTTAAGTTTGCGTTTTCATCTGGATCGACAAACGGGCGGGGTGTCGCGCGACATCGAACGCGGTACGCGCGGCATTGGATTTTTATTGAATTTCACGCTGTTCAATATTTTGCCTACGCTGTTTGAAATCGGCTTGGTCGCGGCAATTTTGCTGCACAAATACAACGCTTGGTTTGCCATCATTACTTTTATTACGCTGGTGATTTACATTATTTTCACATTGTTTATTACCGAGTGGCGCATGGTGGTGCGCCGCACCATGAACGATTTGGATTCCAAAGCCAATACGCGCGCGATTGATAGTTTGCTTAATTACGAAACGGTGAAGTATTTTGGCAACGAGCAATACGAAGCGAATCGTTACGACCACAACATGGAGCATTGGGAGCGCGCGGCGGTGCGCAATCAAGAGTCGCTGTCGCTGCTCAACGCGGGGCAGAGCGTCATCATCGCGCTCGGCATTACTGCCTTGATGTTGTTGGCGGCAGACGAAGTGGCACAAGGGGAAATGACCTTGGGCGACTTAGTTTTAGTGAACGTGTTTATGTTGCAACTGTATATGCCGCTGCATTTTTTAGGCTTTGTGTATCGCGAAATCCGCAACTCACTTGCCGACATGGAAAAGATGTTTCGCTTAATGGACGAGCATGAAGAAATCGCCGACAACATTGATGCAAAAGTGCTCAATGTGGGGCGTGCCGCCGTGAAATTTGAGCAAGTGAATTTTGCCTATCAAGACGACCGCCAAATTTTATTTGATGTGGATTTTGAAATTCCTGAAGGTCATACCGTGGCGGTGGTGGGCGCGTCAGGCGCAGGGAAATCAACCTTGTCGCGTTTGTTGTTCCGCTTTTACGATGTCAACTCTGGCAGCATCAAAATCAACGGACAAGATATACGCGAAGTCACGCAATCAAGTCTGCGCAAGGCTGTTGGCATCGTGCCGCAAGACACCGTGTTATTTAACGACACGATTTACTACAACATTGCTTACGGCCAACCCGATGCCACGCGCGAAGAAGTGCTTGCGGCGGCACAGGCGGCACACCTCCATCATTTTGTTGCCTCCTTGCCGCAGGGCTACGAATCTATGGTGGGCGAACGTGGCTTGAAATTGTCGGGTGGTGAGAAGCAACGCGTCGCAATCGCACGCGCCATTTTGAAAAATCCCGCGATTTTAATTTTCGATGAAGCGACTTCGGCACTCGATTCGCATTCGGAAAAAGCCATTCAGGCCGAGCTTGCCAGCATCGCGCAAAACCGCACCACACTAATAATTGCGCATCGTTTATCGACGGTTGTGGATGCCAATCAAATTTTGGTGATGAACCATGGACGCATTATTGAACGCGGTACGCATCAGCAGTTGTTGGTGCAAGACGGCGCATATGCGCAACTTTGGAATCTTCAGAAACAAGCGCAACAAAATCGGCTTAATGATTGATTTATATTAACTTTACGGTATGCTGCGCAGCATTAAGTCGCAGGAGCAACAAAATGAAAAAAATACTCTGGATTTTGGTGTTGTTAGGACAGGCTGTTACCAACCATGCGGCACACGCCGCGACCCATCATCACAAGGCGCACAAAGCACTCAGTAATAACGATGCGCATCACGCTCAACCGAATTTGCAATCCAACATCGCATTGATTGTGGATCAGCAAACGGGACAAGTGATTTATAACAAACACGCTGATATGCAAGCCCCGATTGCTTCGATTACCAAGCTGATGACCGCCATGGTGGTGTTGGATGCCAAGCCTGATATGACGGCGGAATTAAGCGTCGATATGGAAGATTTAGATACCCTCAAAGGCACACGTTCGCGCTTGCGTATCGGCATGACCTTTACCCGTGCCGAAATGTTGCAAATGGCTCTGATGGCATCGGAAAACCGCGCTGCGTCTGCCTTGGCACGCGCTTACCCAGGCGGCATGGTTGCTGCGGTGGCGGCGATGAATGCCAAGGCGCGTCAGCTCGGCATGAGCAACAGTAAATTTTTTGATCCAACAGGGTTGAATAGTGACAACGTTTCCACCGCGCAAGACTTAGCCAAGATGGTTGCGGCTGCGCAGCACTATCCGCTGATTCATCAATACACCACTACGGCATCAGCTGCGGTGGATGGTTGGAATGGTAGGGAATTGCGCTTTTCCAACACCAATCCGTTGGTGAAAAATGCCTCATGGAATATCGGTTTAAGCAAGACTGGCTTTATCAATGAAGCGGGGCGATGCTTGGTGATGCAAGCAAAAATTAACCAGCGTCCCGTGATTATTGTGCTGCTTAATTCGTGGGGAAAACGCACCCGCATAGGCGATGCGAATCGGATTAAAAAATGGATGGAAGCGCATAACCTCGCGGCGATTAAAGCGTAATTGCGATTGCAACACAGGGGCGCGAGCCCCTTTTTTAATGTTGGTTTAGTAAGGCGAAAGCAATGGCAGAATTATTCTTAATTAGCATGATTGTGACTTTGGTGATACTCACCATACGCTCTGGTCGCCCAGTGATTTTAGAGACCCCCGTTATTATTCATCGGGTAGGGAAATATCACATCACGCTCGCACCGCAACTTAATCTTGCGCAAACTTTTATTGAGCAAGTTGCCGTTGAGTTAGCACGACTCAAACTATCTGAAAGTGATACACAAATTTTTGCGGTGTACGACGAAAAAATTTGTTCAGCAGGCGAAAAAATGTATTTGCTGGCGGTGACTCTGCGTGCTGGGGTGGCGTACTTTCAGGCGATTATGCCCAAAGCCATATTGCATGACGGTGACAGCCATTATCAAACCATGTCCGCATTTGCGACGACGGTGTTGCATGATATTCCGCTGGGTGACGTTGAAAAAACAGCACCTGATTTGATTGAGCGCGGGCTTAACACGGCTGCACAGCAGGCGCATTTGACGGTGATACCGCAGCGCGCGAAGTCCGCTAGTGAGGAGGGTAATGTTGGATAACGATAACCAGTCTGCTACGGTATTACGGGCGTGGCGCGAGCAAGAATTGTTAATGTTGGTCGAACAATCGACTGATGCAATTGCACGTTACGATAGTGAATGTAGGCGCGTTTATATCAATTCAGCCCCGCAGCACTTAGCCTATGGCAGCCCTGCCAAAATGCTGGGTACGCGTCCCAGCGAATATCCTGGTGGTGAACAATCGCTGCGCTATGAGCAGCAAATCAAACAGATTTTTGTGACTAAACAAGAAGTGACCTTTGAGCTGCATTGGAATAATGAGCAGGGGCAGCCTTGCTGCGGACACATGCGCTTGACGCCCGAAATCAATGAGCAAGGCGAAGTGCTATCGGTATTGGGGGTTGGGCGCGATATTTCCGAGCTGCATCGCGCGCGCTTAGAGTTGCTTCAAACTAACGCTGAAAAATCCCGTTTTTTGGCTGCTGCTGGGCATGATTTACGTCAACCCTTAGCCGCTGCTAATTTATTTATTGACGCACTTAAATTGACGCAATTAGATGGACAGCAAGCCCAGCTTATTAAACAGTTAAATCGTGCCATGGCAAATTTTAGCGATCTGCTAGATGCTTTGCTAAACATCTCAAAACTGGAGGCGGGCATCATTCATCCAGAGTTAGGCTGTGTGAGTTTAAGTGAGATTTTTTTGTGGCTAGAACAAACCTTTGCTGCGCAAGCAAATAAACAACAACTGGCTTTTAAGTTGTACTTTCCATTGCGGCAGAAATTATTGTTGCAGACTGACCTAAATTTGCTCAAACAAGTGCTGCAAAACTTAGTTGGCAACGCGCTGAAATTTACTCAACACGGCGGTATTTTGGTGAGTGCTAGAGCTCGCGGTAATACAGTATTGTTTCAGGTGTGGGATACCGGGGTCGGGATTGCACATGCCGATGTTGGGCAAGTATTTGACGAGTTTTATCAGGTGGACAATGCCCATCGAGATCGCAACAGCGGTTTGGGGTTGGGCTTGGCGATTGCGAAACGTGCGTCACGACTATTGGATACACATCTCACCTTGCGCTCGGTACTGGGGCGCGGCACGGTGCTGAGTTTTAGCGTCGCGAGCGTGTCAGAGCGTCGCGCTTTGGTGCGCGATACGGTGAGCTCTCCCGCAGGAAACTGGTCGAATGAAACGTGGGCGCGCGATAAGCAGTTTTGCATCGTCGAAGATGATGCTTTGATTGCTCAGGCGTTACAGCAGTGTTTGCAGGGATTGGGTGGCTCGGTGCGCTGTTTTAACAGTGCTGAGGCAGCGTTAGCAGAGCTGTTACCACAACAGTATTACATCGTCGATCAAATGCTGGCTGGCGAATTGACAGGGCTCGCGTTTTTACAGCAACTCAGCTCACAGTTTGATAGCCCAATTTGTGCCGTGATGATGACCGGCGATACTAAAGCTGAGTTTATTCAGGCTGCCGCCCAAACGCCTTGGTGCGTGTTACACAAGCCCATCAACATGGGCAAGTTAATGAAGGCGTTAAAGCAAAGTGAAAATCACACTGGCGATAAAACCTTGAGTCTTATTGCGCCATTTTATGCAGTGGGAAATTAGGAAATAGCATGGAAAATTTATACAACATTTTAGGTATCGCACCGAACGCAACACCCGACGAAATTAAAAAACGCTATCGCGCCATGGCGATGCGTTTTCATCCTGATCGCAACAGCGACGAGGGTGCGCAAGCGCGTTTTAATGCAATACAAAAAGCCTATGAAGTATTGTCGGATGCACAACTGCGTAAGGATTACGATCAGAAATTTAACGACCGCATCGTGTTGGATGCGGAAGCCGAGGCTTATGAATTATGGCGTTCGGTATTCGCGTTTAATGGTGTGAAGGTTTAGGGAAAGTGGTGAGTGGAGCGGCACTGCGTGCCTAACGGGTAAGTGGAAAAAGCGGTGTATAGGTTTTCCCACTTCCCACTTCCCACTTCCCTGCTGCTAGTCGTAATCCACCAACACTTCATTACCACCGTGATTCTGTAGCTCTTGGAACAACTCGGCGATGTCAGCTTTGCTGACTTTTGTTTTGCTCGCTAGTGCGCTGATAAGTTTGATGATGTGGCTGTCACGCAGTTGTGTGATGCGGGTGTAAAGCAGATGTTGGTAGTCGGTGGGGGCGGCGGCTAAAAAATCTTGCCAGGCACGTTCAATATCTAAAGGCTGTTTGCGCGTGCGTGCGAGCAGTGCTTCTAAGTCATGTTGTCCGGCTTCTGCGACTACTTTGCCATTGCCTGCAATGGCAAAAATCAAGGCAATGGCAATTACGCCGTCGGCATCCATATCGCTATTTTTAACTGCGCCTAAATAATGCTGTTTGCGCAGCCATCGTGCGCAATTGAGTTGTCGTGCGATGTCGCTGCGCTGCTCAAACTCACGTTGGAAAAGTTTCGCGCCAGACCAATGGCTATTGGCTTCGCTGGCGCAAAACTTAAAGAAAGTGGCGCGCAGTTGTCGCGCTTGTTCTTGCGGATCTTTATCGTAGGCGGTGAGCATCGCCACTTCGGGTAATTCGGCTAATTCTTTGATTAGGCGAAAGCCTTGCTGAAACACCCGTTCTGCGCCATGTGCGATTAAAAATTGTGCGGCAGCCTCATCATCATCTTGCAAATGTGCATATGCCAAACTTAATGAGATGCAGCCCATCGTTAAGCGCATTGCTTCCAAGATGCCTTCAGCGGTGCGATTGTTGGTGAACTTCGCCGCCACGCGCGCGGTAATGACCGCCAAATCTAACGCCAGCTCGGTGGCTTCTTCCGCGACATTTTTCTGCGCGCTCATGGCTTGAATAGCGCGCACTAAGTAGGGTAGTTGTTGCGTTTGGCTGGCGAGTTGGGTAGTCATATTGATCGCCCTTAAGAAAAAATATCTGCGCCGAGATTGGCATGTTTCTTGGTTTTGACGCGTTGGGTGGTGCTGAAAGTGGGCACCATTTTGCGTAACTGATAGAGCAGCTCTTGGGTGTTGCGATGTGCATCAGGCGCGTCTTCGTCTTCAATCGCCGCTTGTTCGCGCACGCCGTCAGGATCGTGCAAATAGTTGGGAAACAATCCGTACAACACTTGCTCCCAGCCGTCTGGTGTGGCGTGGTACAGCTCAATCGCGAGTGGCACGACATCGTGCTCATTTTCGCTGCCTGCGGTGACATAACTTTGCATGGTGTCGATGTGGTCGGCGGTTTCTAAAATGTCGTGCGGTGCCATGGAAAATAAAATCATCAAAGCCACAATGCCGTGATCCGTTTTGCTACAGGCTTTGAGTAGGGCGCGGCGGCGCGCCACATCATCGGTGGCAAAAATCACGCCGTGGATATGCGCGAATAAGGCTTCCGCCAATACTTCTGGTTCGTGGTCGATGTCATCTTCACGCCATTTTGCGGCGAAAAAAGCCAAGCTGTCGGCCCATGCTTTAGGCGGCACGAGCAGGGTCGCCAGTGACAGTTTGCCGCCATCAAATGCACCTAAATGCAACGAGGTAATTTGTGGTTCTAAGTCGGTTAACACTTCGACAATGGCAAGGTCGCCATGAATTTCGATAGCCTCCGAAAACGCCTCTTCAGCGCGCTCGGTCGAACCCGCGACCACTAGCTCGCTGAAGGCTTTGCGGAGGGCGGGAAAATTAGTGCTCATGTGGATCAGGCATCTCGTCAAACATATCAATCACGTCGGCGGATGGACCATCGCTATCTTCTACGTCGTCATCCTCGCCGTCATCCGCCTCTTCTGCATCAGGCTCACGTTCTTGCGCCAACCAAGCATTCTGATTTTTATGCAAGAACGCGACCAACACGGCTTTGCGCGTCAGTGCGGGATGCGTGGCAAATAAATTATTTAGCAGCGTTTGATACGCCGCATCGGTGCAAGTGATGAAGGCTGCAACGGTATCAGGATGCGCTGCGTCATACTTTTTGGCGGCCGCGACCAGTTTGTCTGGCTTTAGAAAATTGAGCTGATCCACCAAGGCAAAGCTGAGCAAATTGACATCTTCGACGATGACTTTTTTCGAGTATTCGGTAAACAAAGCAGCGACCATCGCCTGATAATTTTTACGATTCGGCGGATCGCCCAAGATGCCCGAAATTTGTTCGTCTAATTCACGCGCTTGGAAAGCAAATTCATCATCAATACGTTTCATGTTTTTTCCTTTTTAGGAGGTACGTCTAAGATTCCCTCACCCTTTAAGGGGGAGGGTAGGGTGGGGGGTGAAAACTTTGCACTCTGCAACATCAACCCCCATCCCAACCTTCCCCCCTGCAATGGGGAAGGGACTAAAGCTGCACCGCAACCTCGTGCGGTTAGTTCATAACAACAGTAAATTGTGGCTACGGCATAACTTGCTAGACAAGTTAGCCTACACCGCAACCTCGTACTGTTATTTCATAACAGTACGAGGTTGTCTCGATGGATCAGTTCGGCATCGCCGCCGTAGCCCAGTAGGCTGCTGATGTTGCTACTGGCATGACGCGCAATGCGGCGAGCTTCTTGGTCGTTGTAATTACTTAAGCCGCGTGCGATGTCATGACCTTGTTCATCTAGGCAGGCAATCACTGCACCGCGTTGAAATTCGCCGCTCACGCTGCTGATGCCAATAGGCAATAAACTTTTCCCTGCGCGTAATGCGGCCAGCGCGCCCGTATCTAACACCACGCTGCCTTTGACTTGTAAGTGATCTGCCAGCCATTGTTTGCGCGCCGCTAAGGTGAGCGCAGGGGCAGCTAACAACGTGCCGATAGCTTCACCTTGCAATAAACGCAGCAGCACATCGCGCTCGTGACCTGAGGCAATCACGGTATGTGCGCCGCTGCGCGCGGCACGTTTTGCTGCGAGGATTTTGGTCAGCATCCCGCCGCGTCCAATGGCACTGCCTGCACCGCCTGCCATGGCTTCTAGTTTGGTGTCGCCCGCTTGCGCTTGTGACACTAAAGTAGCACTTGCGTCTTTGCGTGGATCGGCGGTGTAAAGCCCCGCTTGGTCGGTCAAAATAATCAATGCGTCAGCATCAATTAAGTTGGTCACCAGCGCGCCCAAAGTGTCATTGTCACCGAATTTAATTTCGTCGGTCACTACGGTGTCGTTTTCGTTGATGATGGGAATTACGCCTAAGCCCAACAGCGTGGTCAGCGTGGCGCGGGCGTTCAGGTAACGCTCGCGATCAACCAAATCCGCATGGGTGAGCAGCACTTGCGCGGCATGAAGTTGATGCTGACGGAAGCAGCTTTCATAGGCTTGCACCAAGCCCATTTGTCCCACTGCCGCAGCAGCTTGCAGCTCATGTATCAGCGTGGGACGCGTCGTCCAGCCTAAGCGTTGCATCCCTTCCGCTATCGCGCCTGACGAGACTAAAACGACTTCGTGTCCGCTCGCACTCAAACTGGCAATCTGTCGCGCCCAGTTACTCAGCGCGTGCAAATCTAGCCCTGCGCCTTGGTTGGTAACTAAACTGCTGCCGACTTTAACGACGATGCGTTTGCAAGAAGTAAGAGCCGTTTGCATATTCTTATCCTCGTGGATTTTTACAACGTACTCACATCGTCCTGTTGAGCGGCAACAGCGGCGGCTTCAGCTTCTTGTTCACGCATCACCAGCAGGTGTTCCATGATGGCGTAAGTCAGTTCTTTACAGCCGTCGCCGTTAATCGCGGAGATGGTGAAGTAGCGATCGTAGTCGTCGAATTCCTTGAGGAAGGCGGCAACTTTTTCGTCAGGATTTTCCAGTAAGTCCAACTTGTTCAGCAGCAACCAACGCGGCTTGTGGTAGAGGCTTTCGTCATATTTTTTCAGCTCGTTCAAAATCGCACGCGCTTCTTTAACAGGATCAGTGCCTTCATACAGAGGAGCCAAATCGACCAAATGCAGCAACACACGCGTGCGTGCTAAGTGGCGTAAAAATTGATGACCTAAGCCCGCGCCTTCCGCTGCACCTTCAATCAAGCCTGGAATATCAGCGATGACAAAACTTTTCTCATGCGACACGCGCACCACGCCTAGATTGGGATGCAGGGTGGTGAAGGGATAATCAGCGACTTTAGGTTTGGCCGCTGAAACCGAGCGGATAAAGGTCGATTTGCCCGCATTAGGCATGCCCAACAGCCCCACGTCGGCCAGCACTTTAAGTTCCAATTGCAGCTCGCGCGTTTCACCTTCTGTGCCAGCGGTGCATTGACGCGGTGCGCGATTGGTGCTGGATTTAAAATGAATGTTGCCCAAGCCGCCAATGCCGCCTTGCGCGAGCAAAGTCTTATCGCCTTCGTGTAGCAAATCTGCTACCACTTCGCCGCTATTCAAATCGGTGATAACCGTGCCGACTGGCATATGCAACACCACATCGTCTGCGCCCTTGCCGTAGCAATCCGAGCCGCGACCTGATTCGCCATTTTTGGCTCGATGCGTTTTTTGAAAACGATAATCCACTAGCGTATTGATATTGCTGTCCGCCATCGCCCACACGCTGCCACCGCGACCGCCATCGCCGCCATCAGGTCCGCCCTTGTCGATATATTTTTCACGACGAAAACTGGCGATGCCATTACCGCCTTTGCCTGCGAAGACTTCGATTTTTGATTCGTCAATAAACTTCATTTTTTGTGTACCAGTGGGTGTCTCTAAAAACTCAAAGTCCTAAACAAGACAAGGCGCGAGGAAAAATTGCGACGCGGCATATACAAAATATGTAAGGAGCCATTTTTGTGAGTAACGCCGTATTGTGACGAAATTTGGATTTTGAGAGATACCCACAAATAAAAACAGCTCTATCGCTTAGATAGAGCTGTTTTGTTCCGAAAGAAGCAGCTTACGCAGCGACGATGGAAACTGTTCTACGCTTTTGCGCGCCTTTGATAGCGAACACAACTTTGCCCGTAATTTTGGCAAACAGCGTGTGATCTTTACCCATACCAACGTTTTCGCCACGATGAAATTCCGTGCCACGTTGGCGAATAATGATGCTACCTGCGCTAATCAATTCGCCGCCGTAACGCTTAACACCCAATCGTTTCGAGTGCGAGTCACGACCGTTACTGGTACTACCGCCGCCTTTTTTTGATGCCATTTTTTTGCTCCTTAGCTAATTAAGCAGAAATGCCGTCAATACGGATTTCAGTATAGTTTTGACGATGACCTTGATTTTTTTGGTAATGCTTACGACGACGCATTTTGAAAATGGTCACTTTGTCAGCACGACCGTGCGAAACAATTGTTGCTTTAACCGTTGCGCCAACCAACAAAGGCTTGCCTACAGACAGCTTGTCGCCGTTAGATACCATCAGGACTTTGTCCAGAACGATAGCCGAGCCAACGTCGCCAGCGAGAATTTCTACTTTAAGTGTTTCACCAGTGATAACGCGATATTGCTTACCACCAGTTTTAATGACTGCGTACATATTAACAACCTCTGAGTGCGGTTTTTGCGAAGGCGCGGATTATACATAAATTATTCAGTGCGTCAAAAGCATTTTGCATTTATTTGGAAAAACACTGACAAGTCGGGAATGGCGTCGCACTAATGTGCCTAAGCGGTGAGTGGCAACTCCGTCGCACTTTGACTTCGCACTCAGGCACGCAGTGCGACTCCAGTTACATTTTCACGCCCGCCAAATGCGCTTGTTCATCGGCAAAATAACTGGAACGCACCATCGGTCCACACGCGGCGTGATCAAAGCCCATGGCTTTTGCCTCCTGTTCAAACATTAAAAAAGTTTCCAGCGGCACATAACGCAGCACGGGCAAATGTCCATCGGACGGTTGTAAATATTGACCGATGGTGAGCATATTCACATCGTGCGCGCGCAGGTCACGCATCACTTGCAACACTTCTTCGTCGGTTTCGCCTAAGCCCAACATCACGCCCGATTTAGTCGGAATGTTAGGAAAGCGCGCTTTGAAATCCTTGAGCAGTTTTAGCGAATGCGCATAGTCCGCCCCAGGGCGCGCCATCTTATATAAGCGCGGCACAGTTTCGAGATTGTGATTGAGCACGTCGGGCAAACTCGTCGCCATCGCATCCAACGCCTCATCGAGACGACCGCGAAAATCGGGGACTAACACTTCTAAGCGCGTGGCAGGCGAGCTGACGCGTATCGCGCTTAAACAGTCGCTGAAATGCTGCGCACCGCCATCACGTAAATCGTCGCGATCGACGCTGGTGATGACCACATATTTGAGATTCAGCAAACCAATAGAGCGCGCCAAATTAGCGGGTTCATCCACATCGGGTGGCAGCGGTTTGCCGTGCGCCACATCGCAAAACGGACAACGGCGCGTACACACATCGCCCAAAATCATAAAAGTCGCCGTGCCTTTGCTAAAACATTCGCCGATGTTCGGGCACGACGCTTCTTCGCACACGGTATGGAGCTTATGTTCGCGCAACAGCGATTTAACGTTCTCATATCCCGCGCCGCTGGCGGCTTTCACCCGTATCCATTCAGGCTTACGCAAGCGTTCTTGCAAGGGAATAATTTTGATGGGATTGCGCGCTGTTTTAGCCGCGCCAGTTTGTTTTTCAGGAGTGTTCATTCAGACTTTCAATCGTGCAACGGTGTGATGAGAATTGCGTTTAGGCGGCTTGCTCTAGCGCGTTAGCTTGCAATAAATGGTTGTGATACAAATCGGCAATTGGGAAACATAAATCATAATCTCCCCATACCAACTCACCATATTCGATGTGGTAGGCAGCGAAGCGTGCGGGTTCGAGAAAAGCGCGAATATCGGGATGACGCGACAGCGATAAAAAGGGTTTGAAGTCCACCGTTTGCACTACACCATCGTCAAACGACAGGCGCAGTGCGTAATCGCTAAGTTGCTCCGCGCGGGTGATATTGATGGGGTTCATTTCAGTTTCCTCGTGATGAGTTCGGATTTTACAGGTTTATGTAGGACGAAAAAATCTATCCATTTTGCAATGATGTCAGCTGCTCTAGCCACCACTAACTCTTCAAAATTTCTGCGTTCGGTGTGTTCGAGCGGCGCACGTCCAGCAACGGTTGAATAACGAATTTCAGTTATCGCGCCATTCATCACAATGATTTCAGCACGCAACTCACGCCCCTGATATTTGCCGTGAACATGCACGGACTCATGCTCATTGGCATAGAACATCACAATCAAACCAAAATACTCGTAGAGCTTAGGCATGACATTTTCCATTGTCGATTTAGTGCTTAAAGCGAATCTGCAAATTGAGTTTGAAAAATTGCTCGCCCGCTTCGCTGTAGATTTTGCCGAAGCCATGTTTAGTACTACTCGCGGTATCGAGCTTGGTGTTATTGAGCAAATAGTTCTCGAAAAAATTACGGTTGTAAATGTGATACGCCAAAATATCGCCGTCTTCTTTCACCACTAAATAACCACCTGTTGCTTCCAGCTCGCCCGTCCACATCGTCGCAGGCATCATGCCTAGCGCGATGTCGGTTAAGAAGCGTTTGATTTTGTAACTGTAAAAAGGATGCTGCGCAGACTGGTCAAAATTGAGCGGATTACGCTGGGTAATATCATCCAGTAAGTCAATCAAATTTGAATGCGACGAGCTATAAAACACCTGCAAAATGTCCGCGAGTAGCGCAGGCAAGCGGCTATCTATCAGCGTTAAATTATTGGCAAAGGTTGCGTTCTCGGTTTTGTAAAATTGCAGTTGAGCATCGTGCGCTTGAATCTGCGCCAAACGGTCTTTGATTTTGCTGCGCGTATCAATGGCGTTAATCGCAGCGACTTGTTCATCGCTCAGTTTTTTACCTGTAATCTTAAAAATAAAATTAGTGGTTTTGCCCGCGTTGAGTAAGGTGGATGCGCTGCCTAGTTGTGACTTAATGCTAAAGCCCAGCTCAGGCGACATGCAGGTGAGTTCATCGTGAATGATGATGCGAATATCGCTCTTGCTGGTCGATTTTGCTTTGAGTGACGTGCAGTTAAATGAGCGCGCAAATGCGGCTATGTCGGGCAGTTCAAAGCTGGCTTCTTTAGCCGCTTTAATGTGTTGTAACAGCAACGCGGCGTTGTGTTGAAACTCGCTGAGTGGAATGCGCACTTGCTCGCCATTGCCCGACACAATCACCAAATCTTGCTGGGTTACATATTCAAACGTGCCGTCGATTTCGGTGCGGATGACTTTGAGGATGGGTGAAATCAAAGCATCTATGCGCTGAAGATTTTCGTCGCCGCCATACAGCTTGCCGTCAGCAATGATTTTGAGCAGCGTATAAATTTCGCTCCACTCGCCTTTATTTCCCTTGAGCATTTTGGCTCTCCAATAATTTCTCAATAATTTTTTGTGCGGTGGCTTGCATCATCGGCACCGCAACGGAATTGC
>JAVHQO010000073.1:0-3341 GCA_036171175.1 Gallionella sp. | reverse complement strand
CCCGCTACGGGCGCGATGCGCAGGCCGGTGCGGGCAAACTCGTCAAGATCGGCGGCGGTAGTGCAGGGTTTGATTACACCAAGATCGCCAACGACGGCAGCGTACTGCCCGAAACAGCTGTGTTGGGTACTGCTCCCACTGACTGGGCCTGCACACGCGATAATGTCACCGGGCTGATCTGGGAAGTGAAGACCACCTCTGGCCTGCGTAGCCAGAGCCATAACTACGCTGTATTTGGAAGTGGTACTTGCTTTGCGGCTGGCAGATGTGATACCTCTAAATTCGTTGTTGATGTAAATGCGTCCGGGCTATGTGGTGCCAGCGACTGGCGTATGCCAACAGTTAAGGAACTCGAAGGTATTGTTGATTTTGGTCGTAGCTTTCCAGCAATTGATCCTACCTATTTTCCCAATACGCCGAGTTCAAGTTTTTGGTCGGGTACAGCTTATGCGGCCACTCCAATCTTGGTACAGGAAGTTGATTTTTACGAAGGCGGTGCGAATCGAAACTACTGGTCTTTAGGTCAAAGTGTTCGTCTTGTGCGCAGCGTTTGCACAGGACAACAACAGTGGCAGAATGGGCAGTGCGTTATGCCGCCGCTGCCAGCCGGATATGTGGTTCAGGGCGGACTGACCTGGATGCCGGTGATTTCCACACTGCAGCTTAGTTGGCCAGCGGCTGATGCTTATTGCAGTACCACTACAATTAATGGTCAGACAGGTTGGCGTTTGCCAACGGGAACAGAACTGTTGAGTCTGTACAGTTCCGGTGCAACGAACGGCCTGGGTTGGTCGTTCTGGTCGAACATGGCTCTCACGGTTGACGACACTTGGTCGTCGACGCCCGGAAACTCTGGTAATCATTTCGTCGTCGGCCTATTGAGCGGCGGGGTGAGGCAGTACACCGACACGGGCCCCACTAATGTGACGTGTGTCCGCTAGCGTCTTGGTTTTTGAAATTCGAGTTCTTGTTTTTTTGCCGATTCGCGCAAAGCTCGGGTCGATTTTATCTTGGCTGGTATGTGATACAGCAGGGTTATTAATACGTACAAACGTGCCCGCTCATCAAAGGGAATTTCCCATGAATCTTCGTAATCTTCTGTTCGCTCTGGCTGTTTGCCTCAGCCTTGCTTCTTACTCGGTGCACGCCGTCACCTGCACCAACCCCAATGTCGACTACACCGACCATGGCGATGGTACGGTGACTCACGTACCGACCGGATTGATGTGGAAGCGCTGCAGCGAAGGTCAAAGCTGGAATGGCAGCACTTGTACCGGCACTGCCAGCACGTATACTTGGGCGCAGGCACTAACTCTTGCAGGAGCAAGCAGTTTTGCCGGGCAATCTGACTGGCGCCTACCGAACATCAAGGAACTCCATAGCTTGGTTGAAGAATGTAATGCCCCTGGGACAATTAACTCTTCAGTTTTCCCTTTTACACCGTCTTCATATTATTTGTCAGCTTCACCTATCCTTAGAGTAAACGCCGTATGGGGTGTCGATTTCTACGGTGGCAACGATGTTTCCAGCCCTAGGGGCAGCGTAAATATCACTTACGTACGTCTTGTGCGTGGCGGTCAGTCGTTTGATAATTTGGGGATATCGGGCACGCCCGCATCAGTCAAGTTCACCTCGGAATCACTCGCTGACGGCACGTATCAGGTTGGTGCGGCCACTAAGGCATGGACCTTCGCCAATGGTGCAACCGCACTCACCGGCCTAAAGGCTGTTCCAGTCATCGGCAAGACCGATGCGGGCCTCGGCATCATCGCTGCCGAAATTTTAGTCGGCAATGTTGCGGCGAACGCGAGCTTTACGGTGTCGCTGCCCATCGTACCCACCCACGCCGGGGCTGCGCTCAAGGCTAGCTACTGGAAGCTGGTGGATGGAACTGGCGCGGATGTGAAAATCAGCAACTCTAGTACCGGGCAATTCTGGCTCAAACTGCGTACCAACACGGCCCCGGTTTTTTCTGCTCTGCAACTCGACAGCGTGGGCGCCAAGGCAGGGCAGGCAGTATCTTTGCCCATACTCACCCGTGATGGCGACGGCGATGCGCTTACCGTCACTGCCAGTGCTGGGAGCGTGCTCAATGGCCTGTGGTCGGGCAGCTTCGCCACGCCCGGTGTGCAGCCGGTTACGATCACGGTTTCTGACGGTATCGAAACCACGAGTAAGATTATTTACGTGGTGGTGCGCGATGCTGTGGGCACCGCACGCAGCTTTACCGATGTTGCGCCGGATAGCCTGGCAACGGCCTGCGATCCGGTCGGTAACCCGGGTGGGCTGGGGTTGGCCAGCGACTATGCTGATATCGAATATCTCTATTTGCGCGGCGTGGTGATGGGCGTGACTAACGGTGCGGGACGCAAGTTCGAGCCTTGCCGCTATGCGACCCAGGCCGAGGCGCTCAAAATGCTAATGGAAGCTGCCCGTAACGCGACTGGCTTGGTGTTCGACGAACCGTTGCGTCCGCTGAATAACCTGGTAGTCGAAGACCCTGCAGCCGGTATTTTTGTCAATGACTCATGGGCTGTTCCCTATGTGCTCAAGGCTGAAACGCTGGGCATCATCCCGGCGGCGGACACCTTCGCTCCTGAAGCACGCGCTACCCGCGCCTGGCTGGCAAGGGCCGTGACAAGGCTGCAATCCTTGATCGTTCCGATTGATGCCTTTGCAGGTGCTGCAACGACTTATCAGTTCCCCGATCAGGCCAGCTTCGCCAACGCGCAGGACTACAACGATGCGCTGGCAACGGCCTTCTTTGGCTACATGGGTACGCTTGCCAGTGCCTTTAATCCGGCCAATGCGATGACCCGCGCCGATGTGGCGCGTGTTGCCTCGCGTATGCTGCGCGCACCGCGTGCTGATGATGTCGTGCTGGTCGGCACAACGCCAGCTTCAGTTGCCGGACGCAGTTTCCCGTCGGTCATGCAGGGGGCTAATTTTCAGGTCTCGGGTATGGTCAATCTGGTTTCAGACCGCATTCTGAGCGTGGCAGGCATCGTCAAGGAAGACTGGATTTCCACGCCAGCCAGCCATGTCAAAGCCAGTGTCATCAAGGTTGGCCAGGGCGTGGTTGTCAACGGCGCGAATATACTGGTGCAAGCCCTTACGGCTGCTCCCGTGACAGTGGATACCGCCACGCCGTTGGTAAATGTTTCTGAAATCCGCAACCTGCTGGTGCTGCTTGAAGATGTCGATTCAGGTGTGCGCGCAGTCGTGCGCAAGGATTACGCCGTGCTGCTCCCGGACCGAGACGGCGATGGTGTAAGGGACAGTCTTGATCTTTGGCCTGACAACCCGCTGTTCAGCACGGATGCAAACGGTAACGGCATCCC
>JAVHQO010000072.1:0-3397 GCA_036171175.1 Gallionella sp. | reverse complement strand
TAGTGTGCCGTTAAGCAATCCAGATAAACGGTTGCATCAGGCTGCGTGCCATGGCGTTGTGCTTGCCAAATCATTTCGCTTAAACATTCCATCATTTGATGTTGTGCATTGTGTTCTGACTCCAGCTGGTGCGTCAGGCGCACGAAGTGCGCGCGTATGCCAAGTGGCTGATTGATAGAGATTTGCTCTTCGATAGTGAGGTGCATCATCAAGTGTAGAAACGGATTGGTTGCGCCTGATTCGGGTGTGTAATCCTTGTCTAGATGCGCTTCAGGTTGAGAGAGCAAGGCGTGATATTCAGGATGCTTCTCGATGAGCTGCGCGGTTAAATCTTCCAAGGGCATGAGCAGTTCTCCCGCCACGCGCTTGCGCCAAGTTTCAAATAAAAAATTGCGCGCTTCGTCGCGAGAGGGGTTGAACAACATTAAAGCTCCTTACGCTTAGATTCGCACAAATCCGCAATGATGCATTCGCCGCATTTTGGTTTGCGTGCTTGGCAAATATAGCGACCGTGCAAAATCAGCCAGTGATGCGCATCGAGTAAAAATTCTTTCGGAATGACTTTTAATAATTTTAATTCCACCGCCAACACGTCTTTGCCAGGGGCTAAATTGATGCGATTAGCGAGGCGAAAAATATGTGTATCGACCGCCATAGTGGGCTGGCCAAACGCGGTATTCAAAATGACATTAGCGGTCTTGCGACCCACGCCGGGCAAGGCTTCCAAAGCCTCGCGCGTCTGCGGCACGATGCCTTGATGATGTTGCAATAGCAGCGCGCAGGTTTGCATCACATGTTTAGCTTTGGTTTTATACAAGCCGATACGTTGTATAAATTCACGCAGTTTTTCTTCGCCTAAATCCAGCAGCGTTTGCGGCGTATTCGCAACGGGAAAAAGTTGCCGCGTGGCAAGATTCACGCTGATGTCGGTGGCTTGCGCGGACAGCATTACGGCAATTAAAAGCTCAAAAGGTGAGCTGTATTCCAGCTCGGTTTGCGGATGCGGATTGTGTGCGCGCAAGCGCGAGAAAATCTCAATGCGTATCGCCTTATTCACGTTTAAGCCGTGGTCGTAATCGCAGTGACGCGCTGTTTGTCATTTTCTGCTGCGCGCAGAGTCATGTAGTTTTTACCTGCAATTAGCAGCCCCAATACGATAAAAGCACCAGGCGGCAGGATGGCTAACAGGAAGCCGTGATAGTCCGACACTACCGTCACTGCCATCGCTTTGGCGTTCGCACCGAACACCATGTCTAGCCCCGCCAGCAGCGTACCGTGCCCAAAAATTTCGCGGATGCCACCCAGCACTGCCAACACGGCGGTGAGCCCTAAGCCCATCGCTAAGCCATCTATGGCGGACTGGAATGGCGGCTGTTTCGAGGCGAAGGCTTCGATGCGTGCCAGCACAATGCAGTTGGTGGTAATCAGTGGAATGAAAATCCCCAGCACCAAATACAGCGGATGCATAAATGCATTCATGGCGAATTGAATCGCTGTGACCAACACCGCGATGATGAGAATAAAGACGGGGATGCGCGCTTCATTCGGCACGGCAGCGCGTATCGGCGAAATCGCCGCGCCCGACAGTGCCATCACCAGCGCGGTGGCAACGCCTAAGCTCACGCCGTTTACCACCGAGCTACTCACTGCCAAAATTGGACACATGCCGAGCAGTTGCACCACGCCAGTGTTTTGCTTCCACAAGCCGTTATAAAAAATATCTTTTAGGTCTTGGTAGCTCATTTTTTATCTCCTAATTGCGCACTGTTGGCGGTGGCAAATAATTCATCGCGATGCAGCGCGAAATACTGTAAGGCGTGATGCGTGGCCTTCACCACCGCGCGCGGCGTGATGGTCGCACCCGCCATGTAGTCAAATTGCCCGCCATCTTTTTTAACCTGCCAATCGGCATCGTGTTGTGGCAACAGAGTTTTGCCATCGAAGCCGTGTATCCACGCGCTCTTAGCTAGCTCGATGTAGTCGCCTAAGCCGGGCGTTTCTTTGTGTTCCACCACGCGCACGCCGCCTAATGTGCCGTCGGCTTGAATCGCGATGATGAGGCTGATGCGACCGCTATAACCATCGGGCGCAATGGCTTCTAACACCACAGCGGCGGGCTGGTTTTGCAGGCGCGCGCGGTAGGCGGTGCTGACAGCTTTCGTGCCTAACAACGCATCAGCGGCGAGGCTTTGCCTGTCCGCCACAATGTCGTTATCAAAGCTGGCGGCGGGGATGAGTTGTTGGATGAGCTTGAGCTTTTCTTGTTGCTCACTTTTCTCGATGCGCTCTTTGGTTTGCAAATAGGTCATCGCCAAAATCGAGGTGCCGATGACGGTAAAAAACAGCACGTTGCTGGCGGTTAAAAATGCCGCTTTGGCGAGCGTGCGCCTCACGATTTTTGCTCCTTTTTACCAAACACTTTGGGCTGCGTATAAGCATCAATCAGCGGCACGCAAATGTTCATCAGCAGCACCGCGAACGCCATGCCGTCAGGGAATGCGCCGAATACCCGAATTAAATAGGTCAGCAACGCCGCGCCTGCGGCAAAAATGAGCTTGCCTTTGTGTGTGGTCGGACTAGAAATCGGGTCGGTCAAAATAAAGAATGCGCCCAGCATCGCTGCCCCAGAAAACCAATGGAACACAGGCTGTACATAGTGGGTCGGGTCAGCTAGATGAAACGCGCCTGCGATTAAAAACAGCGTGCCCAAATAGGCGACAGGCAAGTGCCAAGAAATAATTCGCGTCGCCAATAAATATAGACCGCCGATGAGAAAACCAATCGCTACCATCTCGCTGCCATGTCCTGCCAAGCTGCCAAAAATCGGCTGAGTGAGAATCTCGCTGACCGGATGCGCAAGATGTAATTGCGTCTTGAGCGTGTCAAGTGGCGTTGCCATCGTCACCGCGTCCAGCTTGATGCCGTCTGGAAGTGCGCCCGTAAACAGGTAGTGCAATTGCTGCATAAAACTCAGTTCCGCGCTGCCCATATTGAGCGGCGCAATCCAATGCGTCATCTGCACGGGGAACGACACAATCAGCACCGCGTAAGCAACCATGGCGGGATTAAACGGGTTGTTGCCCAAGCCGCCGTAAAGATGTTTGGCAATCGCAATCGCGAACGCCGTGCCGACTACTACTAACCACCAAGGTGCGAGTGGCGGGATTGACAAGGCGATGAGCCATGCTGTGAGCAGCGCGCTGTTGTCTTTTAAGAACGGCATGACGGGGCGATTGCGCAATTTCAACATCGCCGCTTCCACCGCTAGCGCAGTGATACTCGCCAGCGTAATCGACACCAAAATTGCTGGTCCGAAATACCACACATAAATTGCGATGCCCGGAAGCAACGCCAAAATGACCTTGAGCATGATGGCGGAGACGCTGTCGGACTTGCT
>JAVHQO010000071.1:0-3404 GCA_036171175.1 Gallionella sp. | reverse complement strand
GCATGGCTAGCTCGTCTGCCGATTTCACTGTCGCGATGGTGCGCACGCTTTGTTCTGCGCCGCCTAAATCGGTACGTCCGCCCGGTGCTTCTTGTTGAATTTGACGCAGTTGTGTGGAGATTTCTGCGGCACTTAAATTTAGTGCCAGCAACTTAATCGGATCGAGTTCAACGCGCACTTGCCGCGTTACGCCGCCGACGCGACTGACCGCGCCCACGCCTTTTACGCCCAACAATAATTTCGCGATATTGTTATCAACAAACCAAGACAACTCTTCTTCCGACATCGCGCTTGAGGCGACCGTATAAGTCAAAATCGGCTTGCCGCTCAGCTCAACTTTATTCACTACAGGATCGAGCATTTCGCGCGGCAATTCACCGCGTATGCGCGACACCGCACCGCGCACATCTTCTAACGCCGCGCGTGAATCGCGCTCCAAACGAAACTCCGCCGAGATAATCGCCGAGCCATCTTTGACCTGCGTATAAATGTGTTTTAAGCCTTGCAAACTCGCTAAAGAATTTTCGATTTTGCGCGCGACTTCGGTTTCCATTTGGTCAGGCGATGCACCCGGAATGCTCGCCGCAATGGTTACCATCGGTAAATCAATGTCGGGGAAAAGCTGCACCTTCATGGCTTTGAACGCCATCAAGCCGACAAAGGTCAGCAGTGCAAACCCTAAAATCGCGGGGATGGGATTACGGATCGACCAAGCGGAAACATTCATGTTTAACCTTTCACCACCAGCACCACATCACCTTCGGTGAGGAACGCCCCGCCGCTTTCTATCACCGCTTCATTGGCGTTTAAGCCTTGTTTAATCTCGATGCGATCGCCAACGCGCTGGCCGATTTGCACCGCCTGTTCATGCACTCGATTGTTCGCCGCGAGGGTCAGCACATAGTTTTTGGTGCCGCGTTGCAGCACCGCCGATTGCGGCAACGACTGTAATTTTTTTGTCCCGCCACTCACATCAAATGTGCCGCGCGCATACGCCCCCGCGACGATGCCCGCACTATTGGGCAACGACACCAGCGCATAGCCATAACGCGTTTGCGCATTCACCGAAGGCGAAATCGCGCGCACCGTGCCGCGAATTACGCGTCCTTCACCGATGCTAATTTGCGCGGTCATGCCTTTTTTCAGGAGCATCAATTCTTCAGCGGTTAAATCGGCGCGCCATTCCAGCCGCGCTTTACGGATTAAACGAAACAGCTCCGCACCTGGCTGCGAGAGCGAACCGACGTTAGCAGTCGCCGATGAAATCACGCCAGAATCAGGCGCAATCACGCGCGCTTGCACCGCCTCATTCGAGCCGGGTACAAAATTATCCAGCGTCACCAACACCTGCCCCGCTTGCACAAAATCACCCACGCTGACTTTGACTTCTGCAATGCGCAAACCCACTAGCTGCGCGCTAATAATCGCTTCTTGCCAAGGCGTAATGCTGCCATTCGCGGTGAGCTGGCGCGCCCATTTTTCCTCGCGCAAGGTGGTGGTGCGCACCGTCAAAGCAGGACGCGACACCGCGCCTGTTGTAGCGTCCGCTGCGCGCGCGACGGGCGCAGCAGTGAATGAGCAAAGTGCCAATATCAACAACGAGAAGTTTCTATTACGCATTGCAAAATCCTTTATTAAAAATTTTTCCACGAGAAATTTTGTTCACTTTAAGAGTGTCGCTATCAATCGAAATATCTAAGCCAGACAAAATTTCCATTGATAGCAAAGTCCTTAAACCAAGTGCAACAGCCAGTACCAAACACTCAGCGAGATAAATGAAATTAACAGCCCAATTGCCACCATTAAATTTGCTAGCTTGGCATCGAGATGATGCTCAGACGCAATGATTGCAGCCGTAATCATGGGCGGCATCGCAGCTTCAAAAATCGTCACTTGCATCGCCTCGCCACGCGCGCCCAACAGTTGCACATACAGCAAATAAATCGCTAAAGGCGCGAGTAATAATTTGAAACTCAAGCCTAATAAAACATTGCGTCTAACGCTGGCAAAATCGCCCAGTCGTAACTGCAATCCGACTGACAACAACGCCAACGGCGCGAGCGTGTCGCCTAAGCGTTTGAGCAATTGGCTGAACCAATCAGCGTAGCCCACAGGCAACAAAATCAGCGCGACTAACAAGGCTAAAAATGGCGGGAAAATTGCAATGCGTTTGAGCAGTTGCAAGACGGTTGGCGGCGTATGCGAATACCAGCCCGCGACGCTAATGCCCAAAATCGACAAGACAAAAAATGAGCCGAGCAAGTCGGCGACGATGGCAGTAGTAATCCCCGCTGACCCGTAAAACGCTTCGACCATAGGCAAGCCAAAAAATGAAGTGTTGCCTAAGCCGCCCAGCAACATCAGCGTGCAGACCGTGGCGCGTGGCAAGGCTAAAAAACGTCCCACATAGTAAAAAAATAATACTGAAAAACCAAACACCAACCAGGCCATCAACGCCGTCAAAAACACCGTGCTAGAAAATTGCACGCCGTGGATATACAGCAAGGTCAGCGCGGGCAAAGAGACGTGAATGATGAAACTGTTCAAGGTCGCCGGCGCGTTGTCTGGCATACGCTTAAAACGCTGCAACACCATGCCGACGATGAAGCAAAGAATAAGTAGCAGCAGGTTATTCATCGCGTCAGGCCTCGAAGGTCGCCGCGAACACTAGCCAATTGCCGCACTGACGAACGCTTTCAATTTCACCACATCGCAATCCATCACCACACATTTTTGCGGTAGAGCTTCGATGCCTTCCAACGCGGCAGGGCGTTCGGGTTTGCGCCCCAACGCTTCGATAATCGTCTCTTCAAATTTCGCAGGCAGCGCGGTTTCCAAACAGATCAGCGGTAAGTTGGGACGGCGTTGTTCCATGCCGACTTTGATGCCGTCGGCGGTGTGCGGATCGACCATCACGCCGTATTCTTCATACACACCGCGTATGGTTTTTAGACGGTCAAAATGCGAACTTTTACCCGATGCGAAATGATATTTCTGCAACTCATCCCAATACGACGTGTGCCTAATATCGAACGAACCACCCGCATCCACCCGGCTCCAAAACTCGCGCACTTTCGCACCGTCGCGTCCGACCAAATCAAACACGAAACGCTCGAAATTACTCGCCTTGGAAATATCCATAGACGGACTGCTGGTTTGATAAGTGTGGTCAGTGGCGCGCGGTTTATATAAGCCCGTGCTGAAAAATTCATCCAGCACATCGTTCTCATTCGTCGCCAAAATTAACTGCCCAATAGGCAAGCCCATCATGCGGGCGATATGACCCGCGCAGATGTTGCCGAAGTTACCGGACGGCACAGAGAATGCGACTTGTTCATCGTTAGATTTCGTCGCAGCAAAATAGCCTTTGAAGTAGTAAACGATCTGCGCAGACACGCGTCCCC
>JAVHQO010000070.1:0-3409 GCA_036171175.1 Gallionella sp. | reverse complement strand
GCCATGCTGCGCATCATTTTTGCCATGCCGCCGCCTTTGCTGAACAGCTTCATCATCTTTTGTGTCTGCTCAAACTGATTCAGCAACTGGTTGACGTGCATCACCTGCACGCCCGCGCCCATCGCGATGCGGCGTTTGCGCGAGGCTTTGATAAGTTCTGGTTTGCTGCGCTCCGCCATGGTCATCGAATTGATAATGCCTTCTAAACGATTCACCGCTTTGTCATCGACTTTCGCGCCCGCCGCAGCTTGACTCATTTGCGCGGGCAGCTTGTCCATCATCGCCGACATCCCGCCCATTTTGCGCATTTGCACCATCTGCATTTTGAAATCGTTGAGATCGAAGCCTTTGCCCGTCTGCATTTTTTTGGCGAGTTTTTCTGCTTCGACGTGATCAACTTCGCGATGCGCTTCTTCAATCAGCGACAACACATCCCCCATGCCCAACACGCGCGATGCCATGCGTTCAGGATGGAAGGCTTCGAGTCCGCTGGTCTTCTCACTTACGCCGATAAATTTAATTGGCTTACCCGTAACATGGCGCACCGACAATGCCGCACCACCGCGCGCATCGCCGTCTAATTTGGTCAGCACGATACCTGTCAGCGGCAAAGCCTCACCGAATGCTTTGGCAGTGTTCACCGCGTCTTGTCCAGTCATCGCATCGACCACAAACAAAGTCTCAATCGGCTTGAGCAACGCGTGCAATGCTTTAATCTCCCCCATCATCGCGTTATCAATCGCTAAGCGACCAGCGGTATCAACAATCAGCACGTCATGGTGATGTTTACGCGCAAAATCCAACGCAGCGAAGGCGATGTCTTGCGGCTTTTGCGTAATGTCGGAGCTGAAAAAATCTATGTCGAGCTGCTTCGCCAAGGTGCGCAATTGCTCAATCGCGGCGGGACGATAAATATCGCAACTCACCAGCAATACTTTTTTCTTGTTTTGGTCGCGCAATAGTTTTGCCAGCTTGCCGCTGGTGGTGGTTTTACCCGCACCTTGCAAGCCTGCCATCAGAATCACAGCGGGCGGCACGGCAGCAAGATTCAGCGCGTCATTGTGTTCGCCCATCAACTTGGTCAGCTCGCGATGCACCACGCCGATTAAAGCCTGCCCTGGATTAAGATTACCGACCACTTCCTGTCCGAGTGCAGCAACTTTAACTTGCGCGATAAAATCCTTGACCACAGGCAAGGCCACATCGGCTTCGAGCAATGCCATACGCACTTCGCGCAACGCATCTTGAATGTTGCTTTCAGTCAGCCGCGCTTGTCCGCGCAGGTTTTTAATCACACCAGAAAGGCGTTGGGTAAGATTGTCTAACATAGCAATGTAGGTTTGATGAGGTAGAATCCACGAAGTCTAAAACATCCTGAAAAAAAATGCCCAACCTTCTTATTGCTATCGTTATTTTTCTAAGCTATGCGGGGCTGTCCGTGTATTTTTGGCGCGCCCAACACAGCGGCAAAACCGACCACGCCAGTCGTGGACGCATCGGTCACGCGGTACTCCTACCGCTTATCCTGCATGGTTATTTATTGAGCAGCGACATGTTCGCCAATGGCGGATTTGATTTTGCTTTGCTCAACGCACTGTCGCTGATTATTTGGCTGACTTTGTGTGTTTATTGGGTGGCACGCTTCTTCTATCCCATCGGCGAATTGCTCACTCTGGTGTTGCCTGTTGCCGCCCTCGCTGCGGTATTGCCTAGCCTCTTCCCTAGCGAGCATTTGCTCACGCATACGCACACCTTGGCGTTCACCGCACATATCAGCGCGGCGATGTTGGCATACAGCTTATTCACCATCGCGGTGTTCCATGCGGTATTGATTTCTCAAGTGGAAAAACGCCTGCATCAACACACCCTACCGCGCGTATTGCGCAACCTGCCGCCGTTGCTCACCATGGAACGCTTACTGTTTCAAATCATCGCGATTGGCTTTGTGTTGCTCACCTTGACGTTGGCATCAGGCGTGTTTTTCAGTGAGGAGATTTTTGGCAAAGCTGCGCAGTTCAATCACAAAGTATTGTTCGGCATCATTTCTTGGCTGGTGTTCGCCACCTTGCTGTGGGGACATGTGCGCCACGGCTGGCGCGGCCGCGTCGCGGTGCGTTGGACGGTCAGCGGCTTCGCCTTTTTGCTGGTTGCCTATTTGGGCAGCAAGTTCGTACTGGAAATTTTGCTACAGCGATAAGCTGTTACTGCCGCTATGTCGATTCCGATTCTCGCCCCTCATTTCACCTCACTCGCACAGCTCGTCCCCGCCTTGAGCAATCAAGGCTACGCGGTGCTGCGTAACGCTGACTTAGCCGCCCTGAGTGGCGCATCGTTAGCCGAATTTGACGCGCTAAAAGACAGCTGGAATGATCTGCCGCCCGATGCTTTCCTTAAAGATGGCGGACGCTATCGCAGTCGCCGCCACGCCTCATTCATTATTCGCGAAGCGCACATCGAACTCGTCTCACATCGTGCCCATTACCAGCCCTTGGCTTACAACGCTTTACACGGCGGGATGCACCGGATGTTCGATTCAATCGAAGCGCAGACCTTGACACAAACGGCATGGGACAAGCTGCTACTCGCGCTGGCGAGTGTGTGCAGCACACTCAAAGGCGCGCAGCCTTGGTACGTCGAAGCACATCAATTTCGCATCGACACACGCCACGGCATCGGTCGCCCCACGCCCGAAGGCGCGCATCGCGACGGCGTAGATTTTGTGGCGATTGTGTTGATTGATAGAGTGAATGTCAGCGGCGGCGAAAGCCGTGTGTTTGAAGCTGAAGGACATAACGGTCAACGCTTCACCCTCACCGAGCCGTGGACATTAGTGCTGTTAGACGACCAAAAAGTCATCCACGAATCTACCCCGATACAGCCATTAGCCAACGATGGACATCGCGATACTTTGGTGCTGACGTTCCGCGCTGGCGGATTTCTCGAAGCCACCGCCGAAGCCGCCACACCAGCTCAATAAAACTCACTCACCAATAAAAAACACCCCAAAACTGCTGGGGTGTTTTTCTCGTTACGGCTACGATTTATTTAATCAAACGTAACGCAAACGGTACGCGGAATGGTTTGCCGCTAGAGGCAGCAATAGCCCCCATGATACAAAACACCAAATGTGCAATACCTACGGCCATGATGACCAAGAAACCTATCAAGACCAACATCAGAATCATGCCTGCAACATAGCCGAGGATTAAAGTAATCGACCAGTTCAAAGCTTCTTTGGCTTGGTCATAAACGTAAGCGTCATCTTTCTTGGTCAGGAAAAAAATTAAGCCAGGAATGAAGCTAAAAAACAGCGTCAAAATCCACAATAACAGCCCCATATTTTTTTGATCTTGCGTTACTTCAGTTGTTGCGATTTCCATTTTGTTATCCTTATTGATAATAATGCCTA
>JAVHQO010000069.1:0-3420 GCA_036171175.1 Gallionella sp. | reverse complement strand
AATTTGTATGTGGGCAGTGGTTTAGAGGTGCGCCCTAGCGTGCCTGCGCTGTCGCAAAATCCTGCGCTGGCAGGCGCGCCGCGCGGCCCTGATGTGTTGCTGACCAGCCCGATTACGCCTGCCACCCCAGTGGCGATGACGGCGGTTTCGTTGGCGGGCAATGGTTTGTTGAATAGTTCAGGCACGCTGTTTATTGACGTACAAACCAGCGCGCTGGCAGGCACCTCAGTGCTTAACTGCGGCTCGGTGAGTACTGTAGCTGCGGACACCTGCGCTACCTTGGCTTCGCTGTCGATGGTGAGCAGCACCGCCAGTGCCAACGTGGCAAACGCGGCGGTATTGAAAATCAGCAAAACCACCAGCACGCCGAATGTGGCAGTGAATGGACAAGCGACTTACACCATTACCATTACCAATAGCGGTACAGCACCGACCACCGCTTTGCGTGTGTATGACTTCTTACCGTATAGCGGCACAACCGTTGACGCGACGCGTCGTTTTAATTTTGTAACAGGTTCATCTCTGTTTACGGGTGGTTTGCCTGTGGTAACGCCGAGCACCGTTGTTGCACCGACCATTCCTCCTTACGCGAGCCACTTGAATCAACAGCAAGTGATGTGGGATTTCCCTGGCTTTGCTTTGGCAGTCAATGCTAGTGTCACCATTACCTTCAAAGCCAGTGTTGGGGCTAACTTGGGCATGGTGAGTTATTTGAATAGCGCGCGTTACGAGTACACCACGGGCGGCGTGGGTTATAACGGTAATTTAGATAATGCGGCGATGGTAAACGTCAGCAATCCCACCCCTTCGCTGACTTTTTTGAAAACAGTCAATGTATTTTCTGATCCAGTAAATGGTGCGACTAACCCTAAATTTATTCCAGGCGCGGTGGCGGTATATGCCTTGACGGTGACCAATTCGGGTACAGGCGTGGTGGATAACAACAGCTTAGTGATTACCGACCCCTTGCCCGCCAATACATCGCTCTATGCGAAAGATTTGGGCGCGGCAGGTTCAGGTCCGTTTGCCTTTAGTAATGGGGCAACCGCGAGTGGCTTGACTTACACCTATAACGCCGCAGCACTGACTAATCCCACTACCAGTGCACCGTTTCCTGATTTACAGTTCTTCGGTGGCGCACCCACCCCTGCGTGGGGTTATGTGCCCGTGCCTAGCGCGGTGGATGGTTGCGATCCATTAGTCAGTCAAGTGCGTATCAATCCTAAAGGTGTGTTCTCAGGGAGTCCGACCGCACCTAGCCCTAGCTTCATCTTGCAATTCCGCGTTTGCGTTAAATAAAAGCGAGTGCCTACCATGAGTAAATTATTACTGTCTTTATTGTTGTCGATTTCTTGTATTGCGATAGCCGCACCAGAGCCCGCGCCTGCCAATTTGCAACAGATTGAAGATTTGCAACGGCGTGCCGATAAATTGGCATTTGGCGATATTGGCTCGGACAATTATCACTTAGCTAAAGCGCGTGCTTGGTTAGATATGGCGTTAAGCGAATATCACCAAACTGACAGCAGCGGCACGATGTTTGCCGCCATCGCGCAAGCACAAGTGTTGCTGGATGCGATTGAAGCTCGCCAGTCGAATATCAGCATGGATACGCCGCAAGATTTACAAGGCACCGAGACGGTACGAGAAGACTTGTGGGCGCAAATTGCCGAGCAGAAAAAAGGCATGTTTTTCAAATGCGGACAACGCCAAATTGCCGAAGCGGAAGTGCAGTTGGTTTGGGCAGGACATGAGAAAAAAGAATCAGGCTGGAGTCATGCTGAGTCGTATGCGCGTGGGGTAGAAAACTTACTCTATGAAGCCAAAACGAATGGTGAAAACTGCAACCTTGCACAGCAACTTGCCGACAAAAACGCAGGTAAAGCCAACGCGCCGAAAGATGTGCAAAAACTGTCTTTGTCGGGTGATGCCTTGTTTATTTTTGGCACGGATAAATTGATGGATGGCGCGGATGAGAGTTTGAATAAACTCGCTACTGAGATTAAGAGCTGGGTGTCTATTCAATCTATTTTGTTAGTCGGTTACACCGACCGCTTGCGTACCGATGGTAACGAAGCAAAGAACCGTAAGCTGTCCGATGATCGAGCTGAACGTGTAAAAAAATACTTGGTTGAGCAAGGCGTTCCTGCCGCGAAAATCAGCGCGCAAGGCGGTGGTTCTAGTCGACCTACTGTGTTGTGTTCCAACAAGGAAAGTAAAGCCAAGCAAATCGTCTGTTTACAACCGAATCGTCGTGTAGAAATCACCTTGCGTGGCGAGAAATAGTAGCGTGATGCTCTGTTAAAGAGCATTTACGCAATAAAAAACCGCTCTCATTTGAGCGGTTTTTTATTGCGTAAAGCATAGCGCGGCGTTAATTCTTTTCTTTTGCTTCGTCGATATATTTACTTAACCACACTCCTTGTCCCAAGATAAATACCAGCATTAAGGCGGTGAAGCCAAACAACTTGAAGCTGACCCAGGTATCGGTCGAATAATTAAACGCGATGTATAAATTGAGGAAACCGAGCACCGCGAAAAAAATACTCCAGACTAAGTTGACGCGATTCCAAACTATGACGGGCAGGGCGATTTTTTCGTGTAGCAAACTGCGCATTAGGTTTTTGTGAAAGCCGTAATTTGACACCAACAAAATCAGTGCAAATAGCCAATACAACACGCTAGGCTTGAACTTGATAAAGCTCTCATCATGCAAAATTAGTGTTGCGCCGCCGAACACGGTAATGATGGCAAAGCTAATCCACATCATCATCTCTACCTTGCCGTGGCGTAGTTTGCTCCAGATAATTTGCCCGACAGTGGCGGCAATAGCGACGGCGGTTGCGACATAAATACCCGCAGTTTTGAAGGCGATGAAAAATAGCAGAATAGGGAATAAATCGAATAGGAGTTTCATAATTTTTCTAGGTTAAGTGCAGCGGAGTTAATGCAAAAGCGCAGCCCAGTAGGCTGTGGGCCATCAGGAAAAACGTGACCAAGATGCGCGCCGCAGTTTTGGCAACACACTTCGTCACGCACCATACCGTGCGACACATCGCGTTTAATCAATACGTTTTCAGCGGTTTCAGCTTGGTAAAAACTCGGCCAACCCGAACCCGAATCGAACTTGGTTTGTGAGTTAAACAGCGGGCTGTCGCAACACACGCAACGATAGATTCCCACCGCGTGTTCGTCCCAATAAATGCCTGTGAAGGGCGGCTCAGTGCCGCATTGCCGCGCAACGTGATATTGCTCATCACTCAGTTGCGCGCGCCATTCGGCATCGGTTTTTTTAACGGTATGACTCATTTATTTTCTTTCTACAAAAATTATGTGGGCTTTGTTCGTTCATTTAGGGTGTCTCGAAAAACTCAAATATCGAAGCGAGGCTAGGCGGGAACAAAAAATTACGACGACGCA
>JAVHQO010000068.1:0-3442 GCA_036171175.1 Gallionella sp. | reverse complement strand
CGAATGACGGGATCAAAACCCGTTGCCTTACCACTTGGCGACTCCCCAAAAACTTAAAAAATCACTTACAACCTACTGCGCGATTCGATAGCTGCATTGCGCGCTGCTCGTTTCCTCGCCTATCAATTTGATAGTTTTCGGTCACTGCGCGCGGTGCGCCTTGTTCTCAAATCGCTCGCTACAGTTGCAAGCAATTTTTACTTCACACCCAATGTTGCAACGGATGCTTAACTAAACCTTGCGTGACCAAGCCCCGCATTTGATACTTTTCTTGCAACTCACTCAACGCTTGCTGTGCGGCAGTGCGATTCGCGAATTCAGCAAATACACATGCTCCAGAACCTGTCATCAGCGGCACTGCATAGCCACCTAGCAAATCTAAATAACGCTGCACTTCTGGGTAGAGTTTGCACACCACAGCCTGTAAATCATTACGCAGTTGCAAGCCTGTCGAATTGGGGTTTGCAGCGTGTTTCGCGCAGTCCCAGTTCGAGAGGGCGCGCATTGTGATAGAAACAGAATCGCGTGTCAATTCTAAATGCGTAAAAATTTTTGCAGTGGGCACATGCACGTCTGGAAATAGCACCACATACCAAGTCGCAGGCAAGGGAAATGCTTGTAATTTTTCGCCCACGCCTTCGGCAAACGCGCTCTCGCCAAACACAAACACAGGTACGTCCGCACCCAAGCTCAAACCGAATGCCATGAGCTTTTCACGCGATAACTTTAAGTTCCATAAACGATTTAACGCCAACAAAGTGGTCGCTGCATCCGAGCTGCCGCCGCCCAAACCGCCGCCCATTGGGATGCGTTTTTCTAAGCTGATGTTCACGCCCAACTGACAGCCTGTTTCGTGCTGCAACAAGCGCGCCGCACGCACACACAAGTCATCGTCCTCACTCACGCCCGCCACCGCATTACTGCGTTGCACCACGCCATCGTGGCGCAATTCAAAATGCAGCGTGTCATGCAAATCAATGAAACGAAACAGCGTTTGCAGCAAGTGATAACCGTCCGTACGACGACCAGTGACATGCAAAAAAAGATTGAGCTTGGCGGGGGCGGGGCAACTTAAATGGGTGAGCTTCATTGCGGATTAAATTCCCATTCGTCGATAAATAATTGCACTTGTAAATCGTCATGCGTGAGCGTGAGGCGCGAGGGCAAACTGCCTTGAGTGTCATCCACATAACGCAAATAGCGCACTTGCCAACCCGCTTGTTGCAGCAACGTGATGCGACCCAACGCATCGCGTTCAATCTCGGCGGGCGTTGCGGCATCTACCACGCCGAACAGCCAATGTTGCAACACGGGCAGCGGCAAGCTCCAGCCCAATATGTTTTGCATCAAAGTCTCGACATCTGTCGCCTGATAAATTTTGCCGCCCTGCTCCAAACTCGCCGCTTGCGCCTCACTGACAATGCGTGCGCCGGTGATGCCTAACGGCCCTTGCAGCAACACTTCATCGCGCGAAATCTGATGCTGCCAACGCACCCCGCCGCTATGTCGCGCAGCCTGATGCTTGACCGCGATACGTCCATTCAAATTAAACGGGGCAGCCTCGCGCGCCTGATTCGGCAAGGCTTGCAATGGGACGGGTGAATGCGCACAGGCACTGAGCAGCAACACTGCAAGGCAAATAATTCTGCGCATTTATTGAGTGAGGGTGCGCTGCACAGATAGTAACTGTTGGTTATCAGGATGGGCTTTTAGGCTGTCTTGCAGTAACTGCTCGGCTTCTTTTTTATCGCCACGCGCCCACAAGGCTTGCACTAAATGCGTGGCGATTTCAGGGTCGGGATTACCCGCATAGGCGCGGCGCAACAAGGCAACGCTGTCATCCCACTTACCGCTACGGTAATAGCCAAAGCCCACGCTATCCATAATCGATACATCATCGGGCGCAAGCTGCAAGGCTTTTTCCACCAAGGCTACGCCCTCATCGACACGCACGTTGCGCTCTAAAAAACTATAGCCCAAGGCGTTATAGGCATTGGCATCTTGCGGATTGAGCAACATCAATTTGCGTAACTGTTGCTCCGCCAAATCGAACTTGCCGACCTTGTCCGCCATCATCGCAGCTTCATACAACAGCACATTATGGTTAGGCAGTTTTTCCAATCCCTGCTCTAACACTTGCAACGCGGCCGGATAATCTTTTACCTCGCGCAACAACTGCGCTTCAACTAAAGCTAACTGCGCGCGCTGCTGATTGTTTACTGCTTTTTGTTGCTGCAACACTTGCCGCGCTTCACTCAATTTACCTTGTTCCGCGAGCAATGCTGCGATGCGTAACTGCGCCACAAAAAACTGCTCGCCGCCTTTCACCGCTTGGTAATAGGCAATCGCTTCAGTCGGATTTTTCTTCGCTTCGCTCAATTGCCCCAAGTAATACTGCACCGTGTCCTGATCTTTTTTGCCCTTATCCAGCGAGGCTTTGAGCTGTGTTTCTGCCCCCACAAAATCATTCATCTGCAAAGAAATTAAGGCAATGGCAAATGCCAAATCAGGATTGTCGGGGCTATGTTCAGCCAGCAAATTAAATTCGTCACGCGACGCGGCATATTGCTTTTGCTCCAACAACGCGCGCGCATATTGCGAACGAATTTCATAGGCATTCGGATACTTCGCCAAATAATCATGCAACACCGCCAAGCCTTGCAACGGCTCAGATTTTTGCCACAACTCAGCTTCCAAGCTCGCCGCCATATCCCACTCAGGACGCAAACTGCGCGCTTGCTTTACTGCGTTCAACGCCTGCGTTTTTTCGTTTGCCAGTCGCGCCAATTCTGCTGTTGCCCAATGCGCTTGCGCCACTTTTGGGTAAGGTTGCGCCAACGCGCTCATCATTTTGAGTGCCGCCGCTTTATCGGGATACGCCGCCAAGGCTTGCGCGATTTGCAAAAAATTATCACTCGCGTGCGCGGGATCGCTTTGCAACACTTTAGCGAACTCGGCTTGCGCCTCCTCCAGCTTGCCGCCACGCAACAAAATGCTCGCCAGTAAACGCTGGGTCAGCGGCGCGTCAGGCTCTAACTCTTGCCACAAGCGCAAGCTACTAATCGACTTATCCATATCGCCAGATTCAAACGCCAACTGCGCCGCGCGTTTCGCCACACGCGGATCGCGCGTCTTGCGCGCCAAATCACTGCTGCCATTCACCGCCAGCATTTTGTAGCCGCGCTGATTGCCAATTTCTGAGACCAGATATTCGTACAACAACTCCCCCGTCAACGCTTGCTTAGGCAAATTGGCAGGCGCGGTTTCAACCGTCGCGGCCTCCTCTTTTTCAGCCGTGACCGGCAACACAGGCGCGTCAACCGCCACCGTCTGGGGCGCGTGCGCGCAAGCAGTCAGCGACAACAGCAAAATATATTTAGCAGCATTCATAAGCAGTCAGTATTTCAAACGGGCGCGCATCTTAGCAAAAAGGCGATGCGGG
>JAVHQO010000067.1:0-3503 GCA_036171175.1 Gallionella sp. | reverse complement strand
TATTGCGCGCCGCAGTTTGCAACTCCCTGTGATGACGTTGCTGCGCGATTAGATTCCCCAAAGGCTTGGCTTCTTGCGATAATTCGCGCTTAATTTTTTTCGCCCCGAATTTAGGAAAACCGTATGAGTGATTTACAAGCGGCGTTATTAGCCATTGGACTGGGTGTCATCGTGATTGTGTATGGCGCGGGCTGGTGGCAGCAACGCCAATATCATCGCAAGTTTGGCGAAGCGTTCAAAGTAACAGCGGGCGATGCTTTATATGACGCGACGCTCTCGCCCGTTGAACATGTGCTGGCGTTAGATACTGCGGTCACAGAAACTTTTAGCCTCCCCAGCGCATTGGATGAGTCGTGCGGGCTGCTCACTAATCGCAGCGATTTTATAATCGAATTAACGTTGTTCGAACCCGCCGCAGCTGTGGTACTCCATGCGTTTTGGCCGCATCGTTTTGACTTTACTAAACCGATGCAAGTCTGTGGACTCAATTTGCATACCCAAGTTTGGGAGCGCGTGATTACGGATAGTCCAACTTTGTATGTGAAATTGCGTTTAGCCTTGCAACTGGTTGATCGCAGCGGCTTAGTCAACCTCAGCAAGTTGGCAGATTTTCGCGATTTAGTGTTAGGCATCGCGCATGATATTAAGGCTGAAATTAGCGTGCCGAATGTAGAGGATGCTTATCAACGCGCCATTGAGTTAGATGCTTGGTGCGCCGCCGTTGATCAGATGGTAGGCATCAATTTAGTCGCCGCAACTGGGCGCAGTTTGCGCGCCAGCACCATCAATGAGGCCGCCAGTTTGCAAGGCATGACGCTAGAATCTGATGGTGCTTTGCACGCCTTTAATGCCGCTGGACAGAGCTTGTTTCACCTTATCAATCAAGATAATGCGCCGTTCCAACATCACACGCTGGCACAGGCGAGCAGTACAGGCTTAACCTTGTTGCTAGATGTGCCGCGCGTGGCAAACCCCGTGCAACAATTTGCCGCGATGTGCGAGGTGGCTAAAAATTTAGCGCACGATTTGCAACTTAATTTAGTCGATGATCAGCGCGTGGTGTTGAGTGCCAGCGGCTTAGAACGCATCCGTGCACAAATCGCTGCCGTCGAAGCCAAAATGTTGGCGTATGACATTGCACCTGGCAGCGCGCAAGCCCGCCGCTTGTTCTCTTAAGCTGGGATGCTGTGATGAATCCCGCCGCACAAATTGCTGCTTTGCGCAGTCACATCGAACAACACAATCACGCCTATTACACGCTCGATAATCCAACGGTTTCGGATGCGGAATATGACCAATTATTTCGTGAACTGCAAGCCTTAGAAACGCAATATCCCGAACTGCAAACCGTCGATTCCCCCACGCTGCGGGTTGGCGGCACACCGCTCAAAATTTTCCAAGAAGTTGCACATCGCACCCCGATGTTGTCGCTCAATAACGCTTTTTCTGAAGCCGAAGTGCGCGCCTTTGATGCACGCATCCGCGAGACTTTGGGGTTGGATGAAATCGAATATGCGGTTGAGCCAAAGTTCGACGGGCTGGCGATTACCTTGACGTATCGCGACGGCGTTTTTGTGCAGGGTGCGACGCGCGGCGACGGCAATGTGGGCGAGGATGTCACGGAAAATTTGCGTACCGTGCGTGATATTCCGCTGCGTCTCAATACTCAAGCCGTTCGCCCTGAGCTTGTCGAAGGGTGGCTTGCTTCGACAGGCTCAGCACGAACGGAATCCAGCATTGCTTATTTGGAAGTGCGTGGCGAAGTGCTGATGTTCAACGACGATTTTGCCGCGCTCAATGCCATGCAGCGCGGCAACGGCGAGAAGGAATTTGTTAACCCACGCAACGCGGCGGCGGGGGCGTTGCGCCAGCTCGATTCGCGTATTACCGCCAAACGTAAGCTGAGCTTTTTTGCTTACGGCGTGGGGCTTTGCGAGGGCGTGCCCTTGCCGCATGAGCATCATCAACAAATGGCGATGCTGCAAAAATTAGGCGTGTCGGTAGCCCTGCAACGCCGTGTCGTGCAAGGCGTGGCAGGGCTGTTGGACTTTTATCAGGACATCGGTAAGTTACGCGCCGATTTGCCGTTCGCCATCGACGGCGTGGTCTATAAAGTCAACGACACGGTGTTGCAACAACAACTAGGTTTTGTGTCGCGTGCGCCGCGCTTTGCCATCGCACATAAATTCCCCGCCGAAGAAGCGATGACCACGCTGCTCGATATTGAAATTCAGGTTGGGCGTACTGGCGCGCTAACCCCTGTAGCGCGCTTAGCTCCCGTGTTTGTCGGCGGCGTGACGGTGACCAATGCCACGCTGCATAACGAAGATGAAATACGCCGCAAAGATGTGCGCATCGGTGACACCGTAGTGGTGCGGCGCGCGGGCGATGTTATCCCCGAAGTGGCGCGCGTCAGGCTCGAAAATCGCCGTGACAATGCGTCAGAATTTTTGATGCCCAAGCTGTGTCCAGTGTGTGGCTCGCAGGTCGCAAAAGCTGTCGATGAAGCGGTATCGCGCTGCACAGGCGGTTTATTTTGTCCCGCGCAAAAGAAGCAAGCCTTGCTGCATTTTGCCAGTCGGCGCGCCATGAATATCGACGGTCTGGGCGATAAATTGGTCGAGCAATTGGTGGATGCCAACATCGTGCGCACGCCCGCCGATTTGTATCGTTTGGGTTTGCTCGCATTGGTGAATCTAGAACGCATGGGTGAAAAATCCGCGCTGAATTTATTAGCGGGAATCGAGCATAGCAAACACACCACGCTGGCACGTTTTATCTACGCTTTAGGCATACGCAACGTGGGCGAAACCACCGCTAAAGACTTGGCCAAACACTATGGTAATTTGGATCACCTGTTAGCAGCCGATGAAGCGAGTTTGTTAGCCGTGCGTGATGTCGGCCCCATCGTGGCGCAAAGTTTGTTAGCGTTTTTACATGAGCCGCATAACCTCGAAGTCATTGCGCAATTGCGTTGCTGTGGGGTGGGTTGGACGGAGGTTGAGATGCAAGCCGCGACGCTGCTGCCATTGACCGGCAAGACATTTGTCATCACTGGCACGCTGCCGACTTTAAGCCGTGAAGCGGTCAAAGAAAAACTCGAAGCCTTGGGCGCAAAAGTTACTGGCAGCGTGTCGAAAAAAACCGACTATGTGGTGGCAGGCAGTGAAGCGGGCAGCAAGCTGGACAAGGCGCAGGAACTTGGTATCGCGGTGTTGGATGAAGCCCAGTTATTGACGTTTTTAGAAAAGACCTCGGCGCATATTTCGACTGACACTGAGACTGACTCGCCCACGCAACCAACTTTGTTTTAAGCCCGCTTGCCTGCCAGCGGATAAACGGTTGTTTTCTAGCCTTAAACGGTTAAGAGACCGCGTGCGAATGCCCTTATAATCAGTTGTTGAATTTTCTGGTGTGATGAGTAAAAAATTAGCGCAGTAAGGAATGTAGGTTTAATAAAAAAAAATGGAGTTGCAATGGATTTTTATTGGGTTAAATGTTTA
>JAVHQO010000066.1:0-3515 GCA_036171175.1 Gallionella sp. | reverse complement strand
GTGCCGCCGCCCAAGTCATACACCGCAATTTTGCGATCGCCTTCTTGTTTGTCCATACCAAACGCCAACGCAGCCGCAGTCGGTTCGTTGATGATACGTTTTACATCCAGACCGGCGATACGCCCCGCGTCTTTAGTGGCTTGACGTTGTGCGTCGTTGAAATAAGCAGGCACGGTAATGACCGCTTCGGTGACGGGTTCGCCTAAATAATCTTCGGCAGTTTTCTTCATTTTCATCAGCACTTGTGCCGAGATTTCAGGTGCAGAAAATTCTTTGTCGCGCACTTTAATCCATGCGTCGCCGTTTTTTGCTTTCACGATTTTGAACGGCACCATTGCGATGTCTTTTTGCACCATCTTTTCGTCGAAAGCACGACCAATCAAACGCTTAACGCCGTACAAAGTATTGGTTGGATTGGTCACTGCTTGACGTTTAGCTGGCGCGCCGACCAACACTTCGCCGTCTTCCATATAAGCAATAATCGAAGGTGTCGTGCGCGTACCTTCCGCATTGTCAATCACCTTAGTTTTGCCATTTTCCATAACCGCGACGCAAGAGTTAGTTGTGCCTAAGTCGATACCGATAATTTTTCCCATGATGTTTCCTTTCAAAAAGTTTGTTGAGTTCGATGCTGCGTAAATTGGGGATGCGTGTTACAAATTTCAAGAGCGTTAATTTGAGGGAAGGGAGAAGGGTTCGCACCTTTGGTGCTTAAGGGGGAAGGGGAAGCCCTCCGCGCCGCTGTCACCCTTCTCTCTTCCCCCTTATCCCTTCCCGTTATTTTCCTTTACTCACCAGCACCAACGCTGGACGCAGTACACGTTCGTTCAGCGCGTAGCCTTTTTGCATCACGCTGACCACGGTGTTAGCGGGTTGATCGCTCTCCATCATGCTAATGGCTTGATGTTTGTGCGGGTCGAGCTTTTCGCCGACAGGGTTAATTTCGGTGATGTGGAATTTTTCAAACACGCTGGAGAGTTGCTTTTGCGTGAGCTCCATACCGCTCTTGAAACTTTCCACGGTGGTGTTTTCCACGGCTAGTGCTGCTTGCAAACTATCCATTACCGCCAGCATCTCGTTAGAAAATTTCTCGACCGCGAATTTTTGCGCTTTGCTAATGTCTTCGGCAGCACGGCGGCGGATGTTTTCACCTTCGGCTTTGGCGTACATCCACGCATCGTAATGTTCTTGACCCTTCAATTCGGCGGCTTTTAATTGCTCTTCCATGCTAGGCAGGGCTTCAATTTGGCTGTCGCTAGCTTCAGAGATAGCCGCTTCTGCTGCGGGGGTTACGTTTTCTTGCTGTTTCATTTAGCTCTCCTGTTTTTGACCGATGTTTAATGGGGGTGGATTTTTCACTTTCAAGAGTTATCGTAAAATTATTTTTGAGTGCCATAATGCGCGCCGCTTTTTTGTCTCCCTTCATTCGCAGTGACTTCCCCAAAAAACTACCACTGGCGCATCGCCGGCTTTTATTTTTTTTACTACGCTTTCGTCGGCATGTTTGCGCCGTACTGGAGCTTGTATCTGTCTTCCATCCACTTCAACCCAATTGAAATTGGCATCTTGATGTCGTTGCAGCCCGTGATGCGTTTAATCGCGCCGAATTTATGGGGTTGGTTGGCTGACCATACGGGCAAGCGAGGCTTGGTTGTACAACTCGCTGCGAGCTTCTCTGCCTTGTCTTATTTGGGCGTATTCACCACCAGCAGTTTTTGGGGCATGTTCATCGTGCTGTCGCTGATGGCGTTTTTTTGGAGCGCGTCGATGCCCTTGGTCGAGGCAACTACGCTTAGTTATTTAGGCAAAAACACCGCGCATTACGGGCGCATCCGCTCGTGGGGGTCGATTGGTTTTATCGTTGCGGTGATGGGCTTAGGTTGGGCATTTGACTACATCGCCATCGCCTATTTGCTGTGGGCGGGGCTGGTGTGCGAAATCGGAATTTTGATTTTTGCGCGGCAAATGCCGCACACCGAAATGGTCGCGCATCACACAGACAGCCAGCCGATCAAAGCCATTGTGATGCAGCCGCGCGTGCTCGCCCTGTTTGGCGCGTGTGCCTTAATGTCCGTGGCTCACGGCCCTTACTACACCTTTTATTCACTCTATTTAGTCGAACACGACTACAGCAAAACAGCGGTCGGCGCGCTCTGGGCACTTGGCGTAATTTGCGAAATTGCAGTGTTTTTTGTGATGCCGTTGTTGCACAAAAAATTTAGCTACACGCATATTTTGCTGACCAGTTTCGCCCTTGCGTCACTTCGGTTTTTGCTTATCGCTTGGGGTGTGGATAGCGTGCCGTTATTGTTGCTCGCGCAAATGCTACATGCCGCCAGTTTTGGCGCAACCCACGCGGCGGCGGTGGGCTTAGTGCACCAGTATTTTCAAGGTCGCCACCAGTCCAAAGGGCAGGCATTATTTGGCAGTTTGACTTACGGCGCGGGCGGCATTATTGGCGGCTTTGCCAGCGGGCCAATTTGGCAGCACTACGGTGCGAGCGCGCTGTTTAGCTGCTCATCGGCAGCGGCGGCATTGGGCGTTTTGTTGCTGTTGTATAAATTAAAGGTGAGCCGCGCGCAGCTTAAAAAAGTTTCACTTTAAGCTGTAGCGACAGCGCGCCGTGCAGGCGATTTTGATAACTGGGTACGATGGCTAAGTTCGCACCGACGCGTTGATATTCGATGCTTAACATCGGAATCGCGGCGACAAACCAGCCGCCGTTTTGCATCATCGGATAGCCATCAAAGCCCCCTGCAACCAGCCCCGCGCGCACTGCGCCGATTTGCACGGGTTGCCAATACCAACCCAAATAATGCGAGGTGTGGCGGTCGCTGTTGTAAAACTCACCAACGGTAATTGAGCTCACCGTCGAATAACGATATTCGCCGCCGATGCCTAAATTGCGATTATTGAAGCCCGCTGTTTGCTGAAAATGATGCGAGAAAAATCCCGCATTCAGCCACAGTTCGCTGCGCGCTTGAGGTTCAATAAACTCGAAAGTATCAGCGTGTGCAATAGGGGTGAGCAGGGCGCAGATGAGGATAATCTTTTGCATAATAAATCGGTGCGAGTGGCTAAAATTTAAGGGCGCAATTGTGCGTTGAAACGTCGCCTAAAGCGCAATTATTTGGAGCGAAAAAATGACTGGGAAAATGACCGACGAAAACGAAAAATGCCGCATCGACAAATGGCTGTGGGCGGCAAGGTTTTTTAAGACGCGCGCCCTTGCGGTGGTGGCGGTAGAGCAAGGCAAAGTACTGCTCAATGGCGTGCGTGTTAAGCCCGCCAAGACCGTAGCACCGCCCGACCGTCTAGACATACGCCACGGCGAAGTGCGCTATGTGGTGGACGTGGTCGCGTTGAGCAACAAACGTGGCGGCGCGCCTGATGCGCAAAAACTGTATTTAGAAACGGATGAGAGTCGCACCTTGCGCGCCGAACATACCGCCCGCCTAAAAGCCGAACCCGCGCGCTTTTTATTCAAAGGTCGCCCCACCAAACGCGACCGCCGC
>JAVHQO010000065.1:2221-3563 GCA_036171175.1 Gallionella sp. | reverse complement strand
GCCATCCGCGACAATATCGCCCGCATTGCAGCCCAGCCGACCCAACGCGCCAGCCCAAGCCCAGCCAACAACTCTATCACCGCCCCCACGACACCCCCTAACGGCAAAAAAAGATTAAACGTGACACGTCACGATAAAGACACATCACGACGAATTGGCCAATTAACCCCCATTAAGAAAATTTGAAAGGGGTAACAACAATCTTCCACTTCGACGAGATATACCCCCCAGAACCAGCACCACCCCTGTCGGGGATACCTCCTGTAATGTTTGCCAGACGAACCTCAACACTTACGGAATTAACCACCACCGCAAGCCCCGCCGTACCCGCCCCGACAGGTAAATCCAGTTCATCCCCCGCCGCATAACCAATATCCGCGACCTTGCAAACCATGCGAGCTTTTACACCATCAGGGACAACGCCCAAACCATGCGCGCCCGACCTCCAGACATAATCCTCCATGTATGGGTCAACCACCAACGGCAAGCCAGAAACAACACCACCACCGCCAGCAGGCAAAGCCACCAGTGCATTCGCCACCGCCGCCGCCGAAAGCTCCGCCGCCTGAGCCGCCGCCAGAGCCTCCGCCGCCGCCGTAATCGCGCCGGAAACGTCCGGCGCATGTATCGGCAAGTCAGCCCATGCGCGCACCCCATCGCCGATTTTCAGATAGTCCAGATCACGGCAAAAGCCGATTTCGCCGTCCGCAAGAACCGGATTAGCCAAAGCCCAAGCCGCACCAGTATCACGCCGTAGTTGTATTTGCATCGCCATAATTCACCCCGTCCGAAAAAATAAAATTTGAGCTTGCCGCCCCCCCGTCAACATTTTCCACCCCATTCACAGCAACATCCGGTATCGCCTGCCATAGTCCGGCATTTCTATCTGCTATGGCCTGCAATTCAGCTTGCAGGAAGTCGGCACGAATAGACAACTGTATCCCGACAAGGCGCTCTATATGCGCTTGCCCCGTGGGAATACCTTTTGACACTTTAGCCAGATTGCCAGTCAACCACTCCCGCGCATTTTCCGGCGAAGCGAAACGATAAACTCCGCCACGGTAGCCGCACAAGATCGCACCCGCCGAATTTTGCAGCCTATAGCCGCCGCCCGCTTCTGGGGTATTCTTGACGATCTGGTACTTATCGCCCGACGAATGCAGGCGTAAAGTTTGCAATGGGCAAGTTTTCATTATTTCAAATCCTTTTTGATAATATCCAAAACCCCAGCCGCGCCGACCACTACAGCGAACAGATCACGCGTGTATTGCGCGTCAAAGTACACACCGACACCCGCCGCCACCATCACCGCCCCGCGTACGATTCGCAGCCGCCGAGCGTG
>JAVHQO010000065.1:0-2121 GCA_036171175.1 Gallionella sp. | reverse complement strand
ACACAAGGCAAGCCCGCCCGCCTTGTGTATGAACGAAACCTGAAAAACGGGCATCCCCTCCCGTTTTCCCTGTTTCTTATCAGCCTGCGATGACAGTCAGACGAGCAATTTCTGCCGTGTAGAAGTCAACATACGCCTGCACTGTCGCCTCATTCAGCAGCAAATCCGCATAATTCGCCTGTAATGCCGGGTGTGCAGTCGGGAGATTCCAACCGAGCAATGCAGCCGCGCCGGTCTTAGCTTGAGCATCAACAAGGCGCGCCATACTGAAGGTTTTGTACTTGAGCACTCGCGCTTTCTGTTTAGCAGCCGCCGCAACCGGATCGGTCGGAACAACGACCGGCCTTGCCACGAGATTGTAATCTTCAACCACAAGCGACACGCTTGTAACGCCGACGAAGCCGCCATCAATCCACTTCAACAGGTCATCCGCGTTTTGGAATACCTTGACCTTTCCAGTTTCATCCGCTGGCGTGATGGTTACGTTTGGCGTGATGACATCGCCCGTTGAGTACGTTACATCCGCGATAAACGTCAGCTTTTTGACATCCACCACTTTCGCAGCAATAGAGATAGTTCCCGAGAATGGCAAGCCAGCAGCCAGCACCGTCCGTTGAGCCTGACGTGTTCCAAGCAATGAATACATGATAAATCCCCCTCAAAAGTTAAAAAGTTATAGGCATCCCCGCCTGAAAAGAATTATCCACACCCCCCGCGCCACCGCCCCGCGTACAGTTATTTACACATGTCCAAGGGGCGAAGCCGCCGAAGTCCGCAGCACTTGCCAGCGTTCGCGGTCATTACCGATAAACGCCGCCGAATCACGCACACACACGCCCAACACCCGCCGCGCAATCGTTCGACCGTAAGCCCCCCACACATCCTCATAATCAACCGCAAGCGCCACCGACCCCGACAAAGGCGGACAGTCTATGCCCCCCATGGCTTCCAGATAATCCGCCCAGCTTGCCCGCGTCTCGCCCTTGCGTTGTGCTGTTTGCCACACCCTCAACACCACGCCACCCGCCGCCGTTGCCGCACTTTCAGGAACACGCCGCAACTCACGCCAAACACCCACCAAATGTCCGCCTATTTGCTGGAATTGTCTGATCGCCCACGTTGAAGCCCACGCCTCGACACGTTGCCAGACCTCGACACTCGCCCCGCCGCCTTCGTCGCACAGATCGCCTTCAATGCCGCCGATATTTTTTGCGACATACTTCGCCACATAGCCCGCCGCCGACCCCCTGCGTGGATCAATGCGTACAAACTTGCAACGGTTTTTTTGCGCCCCCGCTTCGTCACCGTCCGCCGCTAAAAAGTATTTGCGCACAACAGACCGGAGGTGAGTAAGTTGGGCAGGATTGACGAATAAGATGACGTGCCAATGAGGACATCCGTCATGATGCGGCTCAGCCACGCGCAGACCGAACACCCGCACACCATCGCGGGCAAGTTTTGCCCGAACCCGCGCCCAGCAGTCTGACAAGTGCCGTTGAGCTTGAGCTGGTGTAGTGTTGTCATATTTCGGATTGCGCGCACCGCTGGAAAGATGCGAGTGCATCCTTGACGGACAGGTTAGCGTTGAAAAGTCCGCGACACGATGCGCAGACACCGCCGCCGCCTCGAATCCGGCGACCCGCGTCATTAACTCCGCCCGTCTGTTTTTTGCGTTCGCCATGCCAGCCGCCGCAAGCTCCGACAGTGTCGCTATCTCGCCGGATTCGCTCACCATCTCTATCGAATCCATCAGAGCCTTATTGCGCCGCACCTGTTCGCCGCGCCTTTGTACAGTATCGTCCGAGCAATACACCGCAGCTTTACGATGCACCAGACCCGCCTTAATCGCCGCGTCCTCCCTTGCCTGCGCGTGAGACTTGCGCAGGTTACGCAGCCACCAGACCGGACACACGAGCCGCGCCCATTTTCCATCATCGTCATATTCAGCCGGAAAACGAACAGCCAGAGACAGGCACACCCGCGCAGGCCGAGCGAACACGTTCCCCCGAAACCGTCCGCTCAGCAGACCGACAGACACGGAATCAGCCCGCCACGCCGCGCAATCCGCCGCACACTCACCCGCCAGCTTTTGCAGATCGTCATCACCCGCCGCAATATCCA
>JAVHQO010000064.1:0-3644 GCA_036171175.1 Gallionella sp. | reverse complement strand
GCATCGTTCGCCCAACTGCCTGCTACATCGCGGAACTCGCTACGATTCGGGGTGAGTAAAGTCGCACCGCGATAGCGTTCGTAATCCGCGCCTTTTGGATCAACCAACACAGGCTTGCCCGCCGCCCTTGCCCACGCAATCATCTGCGCGATATGCGCCAAGCCACCTTTACCATAATCCGACAAAATCACCACATCGGCGTGCTGCATCTGCGCACGAAAATCTTCTAGCGCAGCATTCAACACTTCATGCGAAGGTGGCGTTTCAAAGTCGATGCGCAACAGTTGTTGCTGGCGTGCAATGGCGCGTAATTTGATGATGGTGGAGACACTCGCATCACGATGCAAAATCGCATTGAGATTGCTGTGTTGCGCCAATAATTTTTCTAAACACGAGCCAGCCTCGTCATTGCCCACCACCGACAGCAAGGTCGCGTGCGCGCCCAACGAAGCAATGTTGCGCGCCACGTTGGCCGCACCGCCGGGACGCTCATCGACGCGGTCAACTTTGAGCACGGGCACAGGTGCTTCGGGCGAGATGCGATGGACGTCGCCAAACCAATAGCGATCCAACATCACATCGCCGACTACCAACACGCGTGCGTCACTAAATTTTGGCAACATCGTCATACACCTACTCCTATTTCTAAATTGATTGCCAGCAATGCCGCGAGCGGATCGGCCGCTTGCGTAATCGGTCGGCCTATCACCAAATAACTCGCACCCGCCGCCAATGCCGCACTAGGCGTCATCACCCGCGATTGGTCGTCCAAGCTCGCCGTAGCGGGGCGAATGCCTGGCGTAACCAAGGCAAAATTCTTGCCTAATTGTTCGCGCAACAAGCGTGCTTCTTGGGCTGAACAGACCACGCCGTCCAAGCCGCAATCACGCGTCAACGTCGCCAAACGCAACACCATGTGCGCGGGTGATTCGACAATGCCAATATCAGCTAAATCTTCTGCCGCCATGCTGGTCAACAGAGTCACGGCGATGAGCTTAGGTGGACGACTGCAATGCGCAATCGCATCGGCGGCAGCGGTCAACATTTTGCGTCCGCCTAATGCGTGCACATTGACCATCCACACGCCCAACTCGGCAGCGGCTTTGCAAGCGTGCGCAGTGGTGTTGGGGATGTCGTGAAATTTCAAATCAAGGAAAATTTCAAAGCCGCGTTGCATCAGTTGTTCGATAACTTGCGGGCCTGCTGCGGTGAATAATTCTTTGCCCACTTTGAGGCGACAGAGAGCTGGGTCAAGACGTTCAGCAAGAGCTAAAGCGGGAGCTGCGCTAGCGTAATCTAGCGCGATAATAATTTTAGGGTCGTTCATTTTTAAGGTGCTCATAAAGTGCTGCCCATTTCTTCGGTACGACGCGGTGAATAGCTATCCCACGCTTGGCAAGCGGGACAATGCCAGTAAAATTTTTGCGCTTTGAAACCACATGATTTGCAATGATACAAGGCGAGATTGCGCGTGCGTTGATGCACTAGATTTTTAACTAATTCCAAGTCAGCACGTTTATCCAAAGGCACGTCCAACAAGCGTGCTTCGAGCAATTTATCCAAGCCCAACAAGCTAGGATTGCGCGCCAATTCATCACGGACTAATTGATACGCTGCCGCGCTACCCTCATTTTTTTGCACACCGACAAACACCACATTAAGCAAATCGTGCGCGTGATATTTACTCAAATAATCACGCAGTAAAGCCACGCCGTCAGCTTCTTTACCTAGGCTGCAATAGGCCGCTAATAAGCGTTCTGCAACTAAGGGTAAATACTGCGGATCTTGCTGCTCGATGCTTTGCCAAACGTCGATTGCCTCAATAACTTTTCCTTCGCTCAGCCATAAATCACCTAACATTAAACTGGCGCGCACCGATTTTGGATTGCTCAACAATGCTTGCCGCAAATGCTCGTGCGCCGCGACATCGTCGCCCGCTGTCATTTTTTCAGCGGCTAATTCGCACTGAAAAAAAGCAATCTGGATGTGATAAGAGACTTTAGTTTGCGCACTGCGGCGCAGCGTGAGTTGAATAGCTTTTTGCCAATCGTGTTCTTTTTGAAATAGCTCTAACAAAAACTCAAAGGCCTGCTGCGCATAGGCGGATTTACCCAGCTCACGAAACAAACTTTCAGCGCGATCTAAAATGCCCGCTTTCAAATAATCCTGCGCCAATTCAAACACTGCTTGCTGACGCTTATCGTCATCCAAATCGGCACGATCAACTAAGTTGTGGTGCATACGCAAAGCGCGATCCACCTCGCCACGGCGACGAAATAAACTGCCCAAGGCAAAGTGCAACTCTATCGTTTGTGGATCAACTTTTACCACCTCGATAAAAGCCTCGATGGCTTTATCTTGCTGCTCGTTAAGCAAAAAATTCAGGCCTTGAAAGTAGGAAGCCGGCAGCGCGCCGCCATCCGTCAAATTATCTTTCAGGTCAATGCTTGCCGCCAGCCAACCCATGGCAAAAAACAGCGGCAAAATAAGCAACATCCAAAGTTGAAATTCCATATTTTTAGACGATAGAAGTGAATGACATTTGCCCTGATTCGGGCACAGCAGTGAGTTTGATTTGCGCTTGCAAGGCGGCGTGTAAACGTGCGATTTCGCGGCGTTGTTGCAGCACATTGAAGAACAATGCAAAGGCGGTAACCAGCACGCCCAGCATAAAAAATAGCAACAACAACATGGCTAATGAAGTGCTCCATTGCAGATGTAAAAAATAGTGCAAAGTCACTGGCTGATTGTTTTTAATTGCTAAGCCTAATAACAAAATAAACAATGCGAAACGGAGCAACCAGATTAGATAACGCATCATGCAATCTCGGCAAAAAAGACCGCGCACGATAGCATAAAAAAAGCGGTATATCTCTCGATATACCGCTTCTTATGCGACGTTTTTTAGTTACTCAGCTTGCGCTTCGCTAACCCGTTCACGCAACTCTTTACCCGCCTTAAAGTGCGGCACATATTTCGCTGGCACTTTCACCGCGTCACCTGTTTTGGGATTGCGTCCCTGTCTAGGTGGGCGGTAATTTAGAGCGAAGCTACCAAAGCCACGAATCTCAATTCGACCGCCGCGCGCAAGCGTGTTGGTCAAACTATCTAGAATGACTTTGACAGCCATTTCAGCATCCTTAGCTAACAACTGCGGATACCGTTCGGCAAGTTTTACGATTAAATCTGAACGCGTCATGCTAACCTCAAATTACGCTTCAGTTTTGCTGCCAGACATTTTCGCTTTGAGCAATGCGCCCAAATTGGTCGTGCCAGCATTAGCTGAATTTTCAGCCGAGAACTTTTGCATTGCAGCAGCTTCTTCAGCTTTGTTCAGTGCTTTGATAGACAAGTTGATACCGCGATTTTTGCGATCCACGTTGATGATGACGGCAGTTACGCTGTCGCCTTCTTTCAAGTGAGTGCGAATATCTTCAACGCGATCAACTGACACTTCAGAAGCCTTCAAGTACGCTTCAACATCGCCCGCCAAGGCAATCACAGCACCCTTAGCATCTAATGATTTAACCGTACCTGTGACCACTGCGCCTTTTTCATTGCTGGTTGCAAAACCACCGAATGGATCCGATTCCATTTGCTTGATGCCCAATGAAATGCGTTCACGTTCAACATCAATCGCCAAG
>JAVHQO010000063.1:0-3654 GCA_036171175.1 Gallionella sp. | reverse complement strand
GATGAGCGGGCGCTGGGTGGGTGAGCGCTGCGCGTTGGGCCGCGTCCTGGCGGGCTCTTTGACCATTTTCATTTATGACACTTTGCGCATTGATCATTTTGGACGCTGATGCTGCGCCCATGTAGGCAGAGCGCGCCGCAATCACCACCACGCAACCAATGGTCAATGAGACTATCAGCTCAATCAGGGGAAACCCCTGTCAGGCGTGGTAGCAGGGTGCGACGAAGGCGTCGGAGGGTGAATACGGTTTGCATGGTGCATAGAACAACAAACAGTCGGTTGCATGCGGGCAAATGACAACACGCCGATACGTCGAGAGCTAGCAGGCGATCAAGATTAACCATTCAGCGGTGCCAAAGTGCCGTCTGTCGGCTGCTGTTTCGGCCGCACTCAATTCTGTGGATACTCGTCTCATGTTTATGCAACGCGGCTTTACCCTCATCGAATTAATGGTCACCTTGGCCATCAGCGTCATCCTGCTCGGGCTGGCCGCACCGTCGTTCACGTCCATGATTCAATCCAATACAGTGACATCCACTGTCAACACCTTTTTGGCTGATATGCGTTTTGCCCGCAGTGAAGCCATCCGGCGCGGCGGCCGCGTGGTACTTTGCCGCAGCACCGATCCCGAGGCCAGTTCACCAAGTTGCGCTACATCGTCCAGCGGTTGGGAAAGCGGCTGGATCGTCTTTCACGACCTTGACGGAGACCACAAGCACGACAGCTCAGACCCACTGCTGCGGGTGCAAGCCCCGATTGCTTCATTGGGCTCCATCATGGTGGCCAGCGGAACCATGAATTATTTTAATTTTGTCGCCACAGGTCGCCTTTCCAGTTTGAGCGGCGGAGCAACCACCCTGACGTTTGGCAGCAGCCCCATCAGCAACGAAAACCAACGGGTGGTCTGTGTGGACATTGCCGGCCGGGCTCGTGTAGCTGGCAATGGCTACAGTTCTTGCGATTGAACGCCATGGCAACAATTCCAATCACTGCTTTCCTATGGCGTCAACGCGGCGCTTCGCTGATCGAAGTGCTCGTGTCGGTGTTGATTTTGTCCTTTGGCTTGTTGTCACTGGGTGCCATGCTGGGCTATTCGGTACAAGCCCCCAAGTTGGCCGTCAACCGTGCCATTGCGGCCAACATCGCAAGCGACTACATCGACCGCATCCGCGCCAACCCAGCAGGATTCAAAAACAAAAATTACCAAGTCAACTCCAGCTACACGGGCGAAACCCAAGCCATCGCTCTGAACAACTGCACCTACCCGGATTGCACCGCCACCACCCTGGCGCAAATGGACATTGCCGTCATTCAACGCGCGGCCCGTCAGGAATTACCCGCTGGCGGGGTGTTGATGAAATGCGAATCAGACTGCAATGAGCTTGACAACGCCAACCTTTGGGTCATTTGGCAAGAGGCCGAATCAGCTGCAAAACTGAGTGCAGCAGGGTCGGATGCCTGCCCATCAGAAGTGACGGACAACTTCACTAACCCTGCGCCAAGATGCCTGTACGTGAGGTTCAAACTATGAGCGCTAAACTGTACGGACAGCATATCGGCCTGAAGCACAGGCGAGGTGTGTCGCTGGTCGAGCTGATGGTTTCCCTGGCTATCGGGCTGGTGATCACGGTCGCTGTTCTCTCTGCTTACATGGGCGCATCCAGCAGCACCAAGTTGTCCGACGCGCAGGTGCGCATGAACGAAGACGCGCAGGCTGCTTTGACCATCCTCAGCCGGGAGCTGCGCATGGCAGGCAACAATCCCAAGCAAGCCAATCGCCTGGACAATACCCAGCCAGATATGAGCAGTTTGCGCAACCCTGTGTATTGGCCTACCCCGTTCCCGGCGGACGACACCAACACGTTCACTTATTCAGGGTTTGATTTGGCATGGACCGAGCTGCGTGGCCTGGCCATACGCGGTTGCGATGGTGGTTTCCAAGACCCTGCGGCTGCAAGCATTGATGCCCTGACATGCAACACCACGCAGACCGGCTCCGACGCTATCGCAGTCACTTACGAGGCCGACGAATACAACACCATACCCACCAGCGGTGGCAAACCCACTGATTGTGTCGGATCGGGCTTGACAGCGCAGACCGCAACAGTGCAAGAGTACGACGCCGCCAACCCCACCTCACCGAAAAACGTGACAGCCACCTACTACGTGGCTGACAACCGTTATTACATCGGTTCAACCGCAAACCTTCCACCCAGCCTGTATTGCAAGGGCAAAAACAGCAGTACACAGCCCCTGGTACAAAACATCGAGGACTTGCAACTGACCTACGGCACACTAAAACCAGGCGCAGGCGCGCAGGTCATTGCCGGTTACCTTACTGCCACGCAAGTGGTCAACCAGACCCTGCTGGCCGCGCTCAACACAGATGCAGAGCGCTGGATGAACGTGGTGGCCGTGCGGGTGTGCATCGTTGTGCGCAGCGAAGACCCGGTGGCACCCAGTGCGGCGTCGGCCAAGTACCGCGACTGTACCGGTACGCTGGTCGATGCCCCCGACCAGCGCCTGCGCCGCGCTTACTTCAGCACCGTGGCGCTACCCAACGAAATTTTTCACTGAGACATCATGAAACAATACCATCAACCTCCATCGACGCATGCATTGGCCGGTCGGCCAGTGCATGCCCAGCAAGGCGTGGTGTTGATCATTTCGCTGATCATGCTGGGCCTCTTGTCGCTGATGGCGGCCACCAGCTTGCGCAACGCCGGGTTGACCGAAAATCTTGCCAATAACGTCCGCACCACCGAACTGGCCACCCGCGCTGCAGAAATCGCCCTACGTTACTGCGAGACGAATGCCGCCGATTTTGTCGTCACCGACAGCGGCGGACCTTTTTGGAGTCAGAAGACCAGCAAGGGCGTTCTGACGTATTGGGACAGCGACCGCAAGTACGTCAACATGCCCCCAGCCACCGACATGCAACAAAGTGGTCTGCGCGTGACCTTCAAGCGCAGGCCCGAGTGCATGGTCGAGTCCCAAGTCAAGGCCACTCAGGACGGTACGGGTGGCACACCCGTGGAAGATGTGTCATACGTCGTCACCGCACGCGGCTTTGGCCCTGAGGTAGCCAATGGGACTGGGCAACCTGATGGTACCGAAGTATGGTTGCAATCTTTTATCGATTAGCCTGAATCACGTTCGTTTTTTTACTGCAAAGGAGACATCATGCATGCACCACTCTTGAAACCTGTTTTATTGGCCATTGCGCTGCTGTACGCTGCGCCGGGGGTCTATGCCGGCAAAACAGCTGAAGGCCACGGTTGCACCACCGTGCGCCCTTACCTGGAATCCAAAGGCCGTTGCTGGCACTCTGAAAAAGAGGACGGCGAAAAACCCCACGAATCGGACCATGAAAAGGAAACGAAATACACCGTTACAGATAAATCTGTGATCACTGTAGCCACCAAGGAAGACTGCAAAGTGGCCAAAGTGACTTATAACGACCTTTTAATTACTTTGAAAGAAGAGGCAAAACTCGACAAGGATTGCAAAGAACATGGCGAGCATGACAAGGGTGACCGCTTGTCTTGCGTAAAAGATTTGCGCGACAAGGAAGATGCCAAAAAACACAAAACAGAGGATGATGAGCACGAGAAGAAAAAGGCTGAACATGACAAGGTGAAAGCAGAGCACGAC
>JAVHQO010000062.1:0-16785 GCA_036171175.1 Gallionella sp. | reverse complement strand
CAAACAAAATCCACTACGAAGTGCTATTGAATCCGCGCTAACAAAGCTTCTAAATGATCATTGCTGGTATAGCTAATGACCAACTTCCCTGTACCTTTTGCACCTGTTTTGATAGCGACTGACGCGCCAATACGTTCAGCGAGCTGCTCTTCTAAACGAGCGACATCGCGACTAATCGCTGATTTTTGTGAAGTTTTCGCGGCAGTTGTTGCATGTTGCTTCGCCCAGCCTTGCACCAAGCCCTCGGCTTGACGCACCGACAGGGCCTCTAAGACGATTTGATTCGCCGCACCGATTTGCTCCGCGCCTTCCAACCCCAACAGGGCTCGTGCGTGTCCCATATCCAGCTTGCCGCGCATCAGCAACTCTTGTACTACTGGCGATAAATTTAATAGCCTCAATAAGTTACTCGCTGCACTGCGCGAACGCCCTACCGCATCGGCCGCTTGCTGATGAGTCATTTCAAACTCACTTATCAAACGTTGAATACCAACCGCTTCTTCTAAAGGATTAAGATTTTCACGTTGGATATTTTCTATCAACGCCATTGCCAGTGCGACATTGTCTTTAACGCTGCGCACCAACACAGGCACATGCGTTAATCCTGCTAATTGCGCGGCGCGCCAACGCCGCTCGCCTGCGATAATTTCATATTGCTCATCGTTGATTTGGCGCACTAAAATCGGCTGCATCACGCCTTGCGACTTAATCGAGCTCGCCAACTCATTCAGTGATTCGGCATCCATGTAGGAGCGGGGCTGATATTTACCCGCTTGCAGCAAAGTGACATTAAGTTCGCGTAACACGTCGTCTTTTTCGCTCTTACTGCCAGACAACAACGCATCTAAGCCTCGCCCTAGACCTTTGTTCGGTTTTGCCATGATTTTCCCTTAAGTTGCTGCGGTTATTTGTGTATGGAATTGCAACATTTCTGCCGCAAGGGCGAGATAAGCGGTCGTACCTTTAGAGGATTTATCGTGCATGAGCGCGGGCACACCATAACTCGGAGCCTCAGCCAAACGAATGTTGCGCGGAATAACTGTTTTGTAAACTTTGTTGCCAAAATGCTCTTCAAGTTGTGCCGAAACTTGCTGCGCTAAAGCGTTGCGCGGATCAAACATGGTGCGCAGCAAACCCTCTATTTCTAACAGTGGGTTTAGATTTACCCTGACTTTGCGTATGGTGTTGACCAAATCACTTAAGCCTTCCAGCGCGTAATACTCACATTGCATCGGAATCATTACGGTTTTAGCTGCACATAATCCGTTTAATGTCAAAAGGTTAAGCGCAGGGGGGCAATCTATCAACACATAGTCATATTCGCTAATGACAGCCTGTAAAGCATCGCGCAAACGCATTTCGCGGTTGATGACATCCACCAATTCAATTTCTGCCCCAGCTAACTCACGATTAGCTGGCAACACGTCATAGCCGCCCGCTCCTGCTGATTGGCGGGCTTGTGCAATCGTTTTTCGCTCAATCAACACATCGTACACAGAGGCTTTTAAGTCCCGTTTTTCAATGCCACTGCCCATAGTGGCGTTGCCTTGTGGGTCGAGGTCGATAAGCAATACACGTTGCTTGGCTGCGGCTAAACTTGCGGCGAGGTTGACTGTGGTAGTGGTTTTACCCACCCCGCCTTTTTGATTGGTTATCGCCAAAATTTTACTCATATCGCAGCACCCTCTCGTTTTGATACCACCACCAAACTCCGCGCGGCGAGCAAGCCAGGTACTTGTAAAACATGTACTGTTTCAACACAACAAGCATCCGAGACCGCATGTAACTCTTTTTCTGCCAAACCCTTCATCGCCGCCCAACGTCCGTTATTTGCTAACAAATGTTGTGAAATTTGCAAAAAATTGCCTAATTCTGTAAATGCCCGCGAGATAATTCCATCAAACAGCTCATCTTGTAAATCTTCTACGCGCGCGCACCGCACGGTGACATTTTTTAACCCCAGCTCAATCACGGCTTGCTGGACAAAACCCGTTTTTTTACTGTTGCTATCCAGCAGCGTAAACGACCAATCGGGACGCATAATCGCCAACACCATGCCAGGCAAGCCCGCGCCGCACCCCACATCCAACCAACGTCCTGCCCATAAATGTGGCAGTACTGCCAAACTATCAAGCAGATGATGCGCAATCATTTGCTGCGGATCGCGAATCGCGGTGAGGTTGTAAACGTTGTTCCACTTATGCAGCAGCGCCACATAATTACTCAATGCCTGATGTTGCGCAGGAGTAAGCTCGATAGCTAACTGCTGCGCGCCGAGCGTTAATTCATCTTGACTCATGCTGCCTGCTGCCCAGTTCGTGCCGCACCAAAACCACGCTTCAAATGCACCAACAACAAAGAAATGGCGGCAGGGGTAATGCCCGAAATGCGCGCCGCTTGCCCGACCGTTTCGGGCATAAATTGATTCAATTTTTGTTGCACTTCAATGGACAAGCCACGCACCTCGCGATAATTCAAATCACGCGGCAATGCCATCTCGTCGTATTGCAACGCACGCTCAATTTCGTCGCGCTGCCTATCTATGTAACCCTGATATTTCGCTTGGATTTCGACTTGTTCAGCGACTTTTGCATCAACCACAGGCTCACCTGCGCCAGGCAATGTCATCAAACTTGCGTAATCCAGCGCGGGACGGCGTAATAGCTCATATAACGCATACTCGTGTTCAATTTGCTTACCCAGCACCCGCACAGCATCTGCCTCAGGCAACAACCGAGGATTTACCCACGTTTTGCGCAAACGCTGCTCTTCTAACGCAATCGCCTCACGTTTTACCTCGAACGCCTGCCAACGCACGTCATCCACCAAGCCAAATTTACGCCCAATTTCGGTCAAACGTAAATCCGCATTATCTTCGCGCAACTGCAAACGATACTCAGCTCGACTGGTAAACATACGATACGGCTCGGTCACGCCGCTGGTGATTAAGTCATCCACCATCACACCCAAGTACGCCTCGTCACGGCGCGGACACCATGATTCCTGCCCTTGCGCTTGCAAATGCGCGTTCAAACCCGCCAATAAACCTTGCGCAGCAGCTTCTTCATAACCAGTCGTGCCATTTATTTGTCCCGCAAAAAACAAGCCGTTGATGTGCTTGCTTTCTAAAGAGTTTTTAAGCCCAATCGGATTAAAGTAGTCATATTCAATCGCATAACCAGGACGTAAAATATGTGCATTTTCCATGCCGCGCATCGAGCACACCAAAGCGAGCTGCACATCAAAAGGCAAACTGGTTGAAATCCCATTGGGATAAAATTCGTGTGTGGTTAAACCTTCTGGCTCTAGGTAAATTTGATGCGAGTCTTTATCGGCAAAGCGCGTAATTTTGTCTTCAATAGACGGACAGTAACGCGGTCCCACCCCTTCGATTACCCCCGTAAACAGGGGAGAACGATCTAATCCACCGCGAATAATATCGTGAGTTTTAAGATTGGTTTCAGTAATCCAGCACGGCATTTGGCGCGGATGCTGGGAAGCCTTGCCCATAAAAGAAAATACTGGCTCAGGCGTGTCGCCATGCTGCTCTTGCAATATCGAAAAATTGATGCTGCGCCCATCTATACGCGGTGGCGTGCCTGTTTTTAGACGACCAACGGGTAAATTTAACTCCCTCAAACGATGCGCCAAACTCACCGCAGGCGGATCGCCCGCGCGCCCGGCTGGGTAGTTTGACTGCCCGACATGAATCAAGCCCGACAAGAATGTTCCCGCTGTAAGCACCACGGTTTTCGCTCGAAAACGCAAACCAAGTTGCGTGACGACCCCCGTCACCTGATCATTCTCAACCATTAAATCATCAACAGCTTGTTGAAAAAGCCACAAGTTTTCTTGGTTTTCCAAGCGACTGCGGATAGCCTGTTTGTATAGAATACGATCAGCTTGCGCACGCGTAGCGCGCACTGCATGTCCTTTGCTCGCGTTTAATATACGGAACTGAATCCCGCCTTCATCGGTCGCCGCCGCCATCGCACCACCTAGCGCGTCGATTTCTTTAACCAAATGCCCTTTACCGATGCCGCCAATTGACGGATTGCATGACATTTGCCCTAAAGTTTCGATGTTATGCGTTAGCAACAAGGTCAAACTGCCCGCACGAGCACTCGCAAGGGCAGCTTCTGCACCTGCATGACCACCACCGACCACAATTACATCGAAAATTTTAGGGAAATCCATAAAGCACTCCTGCGTAGGGCGCGCATGATACAACATGCACGGCAAATATCGGACTCATTGTTTCACGTGAAACAAATAGAGCCGTTAAAAATGAAAGAGTTATTAGGCAACGAGAGCGAGTGATTATTTGCCGATGCAGAATCGGCTAAAAATTTCACCCAGTAAATCATCCGGCGAAAACTCGCCAGTAATACCGCTCAACTGCGCTTGCGCTAAGCGCAACTCTTCTGCAAACAGTTCAGGCAAAACACGCGCACTTTCAGCGGCGCACAAATGAGATTGCGCTTGCTGCAAAGCATTTAGATGGCGTTCGCGCGCCATAAAAGCACCGCTAGCCATGTCTCGCCAACCAACTAAACTTAAGATTTTTAAGCGTAATGCGGCAATATTTTCGCCCGTTTTAGCAGACACCGCAATTACACCCGCAATATCGTTAACGACGATATTCGGGCAAGTATCGAGCTTGTTATAAACACGCAACATAGGTAGGTTTTTCGGTAATAAGGCGATGATTTCGCCATCCGCAGCATTGTTAGGCTGCGCCGCATCACATAGCAGCAAAATCAAATCAGCTTTTTGCATGATTTGATGGGTGCGCGCTATACCCATATTCTCGACCGCATCTTGCGAGTCGCGCAGACCCGCCGTGTCCATAATATGCAGTGGCACGCCATTGATTTGAATTTCCTGGCGCACCACATCGCGCGTTGTACCAGGAACGTCGCTAACCAAAGCAACATCTTCACCCGCCAAGCAGTTCAGCAGACTAGATTTACCAACATTAGGCTGTCCGACCAAAGCAATCCGCGCGCCTTCACGCAATAAGCTACCTTGCTGTGCGGAGGCAAGCGTGAGGTTAAGTTGCTGCTTGATAAGAACAAGTTGCGAGTCGCGACGCGAAGTGTCGATTTGCTCTAAATCTTCCTCTGGAAAATCCAACATCGCCTCGACCAACATGCGCAAATTAATTAATTCTGCGACTAAGTTTTGTACCGTGCGGGAAAATTCGCCTTGCAGCGAGCGTATCGCGCTGCGTGCCGCTTGAGCCGTGGTCGCCTCGATTAAGTCCGCTACGCCTTCTGCTTGGGCTAGGTCAATTTTATTATTGAGAAAAGCGCGACGGGTGAACTCCCCCGCCTCCGCTAAACGTGCGCCTAACGATAAACAGCGTTGCAATAATAATTGCAGCACCGCCGTGCCGCCATGTCCTTGTAATTCAAGGACATCTTCGCCTGTATAAGAATGAGGGGCCTTAAAGAAAATGGCTAAGCCTTGATCAATAATCTCACCTTGCCCATCAGGAAATTCGCAGTAACGCACGTGACGGATCGGCGGTAGTTCGCCCAACAATGCGATAGCTAATGCGCTTGCGCCTCGTCCAGAAACACGAATTACGCCAACACCGCCCTGCCCTGCGGCAGTGGCAATCGCCGCTATGGTGTCAAACTTTGACTGCACCGCTGTCATTTTCTAGATTTTTGGTGATATACCATTGTTGCCCAATCGACAGCACGTTGTTGACCACCGAATACAACACCAAACCTGCGGGGAAGAAGAAAAATACCACGCTAAAAATAATCGGCATGATTTGCATCAGTTTCGCTTGCATCGGATCAGGCGGAACAGGGTTGAGCTTGCTTTGCAAAATCATGCTCGCACCCATAATAATCGGCAAAATATAGTAAGGGTCAGCAACCGACAAATCGGTAATCCAGCCAAAGAAAGGCGCGTAACGCATTTCTACACTTTCCAAAATAGACCAGTACAGCGCAATAAATACAGGGATTTGAATTAACACTGGCAAACATCCGCCTAAAGGGTTAATTTTTTCAGTCTTGTACAAATCCATCATGGCGCGATTGAGTTTTTCGCGGTCATCACTATATTGCAGCTTAATTTTTTCCAGCTTAGGTGCCACCACTCGCATCTTTGCCATAGAACGATAACTCGCGGCAGACAAAGGGAAAAACAATAATTTAATCAACACCGTCAGTAAAATTATCGCCACGCCCCAGTTGTGCACCAAGCCATTTAGCCAGGTCATCATCCAGAACATTGGCTTCGCCACAATCGTTAGCCATCCATAATCAACACTCAAGCCCAAGCCTGGCGCAATCGTGTCCAAACTAGACTGCGCAGGCCCTACATATAATGCAAGACTTAGATTTCCAGAAGTGTTTGGGGCTATCGTCGGCATCGCCACAACAGTTCCTGTTGCATAAAGACCATTATCAAGTTTACGCGTGAAGTATTCACGGCTCACTTGATCTTTAGGCAACCAAGCGGCTACAAAGTAGTGCTGCAACACACCTATCCAGCCGTTATTCGCCTCTTTAACGAAATCTGTTTTGCCTTTTTCTATAGAAGAAAAATCAGCTTTAACTAACTTTTCTTTGTCCGTATAAACGGCTGAACCAGTGTAAGTTGGCACAAACTTACTGCCGCCAGCAGGCTCTTCACCATCTCTAACTAACTGAAAATATGCAGATGTTGTTAGTGGTATCGCTGATTGGTTATCGACCTTGTATGCAATATCAATCAAATAACTACCTTTGTGAAAAGTCAGTGTTTTATGCACTAACGTGCCACTAGGCGTGGCGGCGGTTAGCTCTACCACTACACTTTCGGCCTGATCTTGCAATGTGTAAGCGTCTTTATCGGCTGTAAATACCGAGTTATGCGTAGGTAAATCGCCACCCAATAAACCCGTTTGCGCTAAATAATTATGCGTTCCTTGTCCTTTTGCAAACAACACAAAAGGAAGCGTTTTATCGCTTGCATCAGGATGTTTTACAAAAGCCAAGCGTTCAATATCGCCACCCACCGTGTTAATTGCCACTTCTAAAGTGTCCGTTTTTACCGTCACTATCTTGCCGGTTGCAGCGGGTGCTTGAGCAGTAATCGTAGCCGCAACATTAGCTGGGCTTGCCATAACAGGGCTTACGTTAGCTTCTGTTTCAACAATAGCGGCTTGTGGATGCTGAAAACGCTGCCAACCATCCCAAACCATAATCAAGGAAAAGGAAAAAATCAGAAATAAAAATAATCTTTGGGTATCCATGAGCGGTTTGAAATGATTTAAGGAACAGGATCGTAACCACTTGCACCCCACGGATGACAGCGTGAGATGCGCTTGACGGCTAAATACACACCTTTGAAAAAACCATGTTTTTCTAAGGCATCACAAGCATAGCTAGAACAGGAAGGTATAAAACGGCAACTAGGTGCACTCAATGGACTAATAAAATACTGATAACCATGAATCAGCTTAATCAGCAAAGTCTGCATTGAGTTTCCAATTGATTGAATAAATTTACTAATTGCAATTTTTTTTGTGCGAGCGACAGTGTTTTTCCACCTCTGGCCATCACAACGACATCAAAGGCGCAATTGCGCAGCGCATGTTGACGAAAAGCTTCGCGAACTAAGCGTTTATTAACATTACGCAATACTGCCAGCTTAAATTGTTTTTTGCTAACAACAATCCCAATCCTAGCGTAACCCAATGAATTACTTAAATAAAATAATTTATAACAGGGGTTGCTAAGAGGGGCAGCTTTTAGGCAACTTGCATAACCTAGCTGCTGCGATATACGTTGTGCTGGGCTTAGAGAATTACTAATAACGCTAAACAGCCAATCTTGCGCGACCTTTAGCGCGACGCGCTGCAATAACAGCACGACCACCACGTGTTTTCATGCGAACTAAAAAGCCGTGAGTACGTTTACGCTTAGTAACTGAGGGTTGGTAGGTACGTTTCATGTTAAAAATCCTTGTTAAAGTGATAAAACCGCTAATTACAATGCTTAAGGCTATTTAAGTCAAGTTAAATTTACATTTTTGCTTGTGGATAAGTTTAATTTCTCGTTGTACAATGCGCAGGTTAACTCATTCAAGCGGCGCGGATTTTTTTAAAACTATGCAAGAACAAACATTATGGCGGGCTTGCTTAGCTTGTTTTGAAAATCAGCTATCACAACAACAATTCAATACTTGGATTAAACCGCTGCGCTTGTCAAAAGAACACAACAATCTAATCCTATCGGCACCAAACTCTTTCATTATAAAACAAGTGCAAGCGCGTTTTTTGGGTGAGATAAATAAACTTGCTAAAGAGTTATACGATCCAGTGCCTGCTATCGAATTTAGGGTTAGCGAAGTCGAGGTAGAGAAAACTCGCCCTAATACGCCTTCTACCACGCCAGTTGCGGTCGTTAAAACGAAACCTGAGTCCACTTACCGAAGTTATAGCAAAATAAACAGTCAGTTAAATTTTGAGAATTTCGTTATTGGTAAAGCTAATCAACTGGCTTTTGCCGCTGCTGAGCAAGTTGCCCAAACACCTGGCACATCGTACAACCCTATGTTTATTTATGGTGGGGTCGGCTTGGGTAAAACACATTTGGCGCAAGCAATTGCTAATCAAATTAAGATAAATAAGCCTGACGCAAAAATTTGCTATATGCACGCTGAACGTTATGTAAGCGATGTTGTAAAAGCCTATCAAAGCAATAAATTTGAAGAGTTTAAGCAGTATTACCATTCTCTAGATGTTTTGTTAATCGACGACATACAATTTTTTGCGGGTAAAAACAAAACCCAAGAAGAATTTTTTTATGCCTTCAACACCTTAATTGACAGTCATAAGCAAGTCATTTTAACCAGCGACACTTTCCCTAAAGAAATAACGGGTTTAGATACCCGCTTAATTTCTCGTCTGGGTTGGGGGTTAACGGTAGCAATTGAGCCGCCAGAACTGGAAATGCGTGTTGCAATTTTGTTGAAGAAAGCGGGGTTAAATGGCTACGCTTTAGAATCTAGCGTGGCATTTTTCATCGCAAAACATATTAATTCCAACGTACGGGAACTTGAAGGTGCACTTAAACGCGTTGAGGCTTATGCTAAATTCCATAAGCAAGAGATTAGTATTGAAACAGCTAAAGAGGCATTGAAAGATATAATTGTCGCGCAAAATAGGCAGATTTCGATTGAAAATATCCAAAAAACCGTAGCTGAATATTTTCACATTAAAGTCAATGATTTACTTTCAAAGAAACGAACACGTAACATTGCCAGACCAAGGCAAATAGCCATGTCTTTAACGCGCCAATTAACATCTTTAAGTTTGCCTGAAATTGGTTTGTCATTTGGGGGACGTGATCACTCAACTGTTATACATGCTTGCAAAACAATAGATAAATTAAAAAGTGCTGACTCTGTATTACATTCAGATTTTCAAACTATTTTACAAACATTACAGCGTTGATAGCCTGTGCTTTAATTGTGAATAAGTAATAGTTTTACCAACTGTGCAAAAAATATTCACAATTACTCACAACTCAAATTTATTTAATTAAACGTAAAAAAAATTAGCTATCAATTTGAAAAATTTGAATTTTTTTAGGTTGTCCACAATAAACTGAAACATTATTAGTCTTATTAGGTATTTATATTATGTTTATTAAAAACACAAGCAAACAAACCATACTGAAACCGCTACAAATCATTATTGGTATTGTTGAGAAAAAACAAACTTTACCTATTCTTTCAAATGTATTGATTGAGAAGGAAATGAATCAAATTCGATTCACTGCGACCGACCTTGAAATTCAAATTACCACTACGATTGCACTTGAAACCAGTAATGATGTAACCGAAGCTATTACTGTTGCGGGTAAAAAATTACAGGAAATTTTAAGAATTTTGCCCGATCAAAACGAGATTTCGATAGAGCTAAAAGAAAGTAAAGCTCAAATTAAAAGTAATAAGAGCCGTTTTAGTTTGCAGACTTTGCCAGCTCAAGATTTTCCAAAGTTAAATAATCAGCTTAACGGGGCTAATAAAATTAGCATGCCGCAAAAGCAGCTAAAAGCATTACTACATTCCGTCCAATACGCGATGGCCATGCAAGATGTGAGGTATTACTTAAATGGTGTTTTACTCATCATCGAAGGCAATAAAATTAAAGCGGTTGCAACTGACGGACATCGTTTAGCGTTTAACGAAAGTGACATAAACGGTAACTATGAAAAGCAAGACATCATTTTGCCGCGCAAAGCGATTTCTGAATTATGTAAATTACTTGAAGATTCTGATAACACTGTTGAAATTGAATTTTCTAGCCAACAAATCAAAGCAGAATTTTCTGGTATCACGCTAATTTCAAAGGTAATTGAAGGCAAATTCCCTGATTACGAGCGCGTTATTCCTAAATATTCCAATCACTTGATTCTAAGTCGTCTACCAATGCAGCAAGCCTTACAACGCGCTGCTATTTTGTCCAATGAAAAATTCCGTGGCGTGCGTTTTGTTTTAACCGAACAAAAGCTCACTATCATCAGTAGTAATAGTGAACAAGAAGAAGCTCAAGAAGAGATTGAAACGGATTACCACGGTGAGGCAATTGATATTGGTTTTAATGTCAATTATTTGATGGATGGTTTGAGTAATATCAGCTCTGAAACAGCAACTTTTTCTTTTGGTGACCCTAATAGCTCAATTTTAATTACTAGTGCGAAAGCACCTGAATATCGCTATGTCGTCATGCCAATGCGCATTTAATAAAAACAGTTTAATTGTCGCAATGTTCCACGTGAAACAAACAAGGAAATAAAAATGAGTGATTACGATTCAAACAGTATTAAAGTTTTACGCGGTCTTGAGGCAGTGCGTAAGCGTCCTGGTATGTATATTGGTGATACTAACGACGGAACTGGCTTGCATCATATGGTTTTTGAAGCAGTTGATAATGCTGTGGACGAGGCTTTGGCAGGACACTGTAATGAAATTAACGTAATTATTTATGCTGATAATTCCATTAGTGTTTCCGATAATGGTCGTGGTATTCCTACTGATATTCATAAAGAAGAAAATCGTTCGGCTGCTGAAGTGATTATGACTATCCTTCATGCAGGGGGTAAATTTGATAGTAATTCCTATAAGGTTTCAGGTGGGTTGCACGGCGTAGGTGTGTCGGTGGTAAATGCTTTGTCGGAATGGTTGAAGTTAACTATTTACCGTGATGGGCAAGAACACTTTATGGAATTTAATCATGGGGACCCTGTTGCGCCTTTGCGTGTAATTGGCCCATCTACTAAAAAAGGCACTTTAGTGCACTTTTTGGCGGCTAAAGAAACCTTTGGTTTAATTGAATTCCATTTCGATATTTTGGCAAAACGCTTGCGCGAATTATCCTTTTTGAATAACGGCGTAAAAATTTCACTGATAGATCAGCGTAACGGCAAAGAAGAAAACTTCGCTTTTAGCGGTGGTATTAAAGGTTTTGTGGAATACATGAACCGCAATAAATCCCCTTTGCATCCAACCGTGTTTTATGCGATTGGCGAAAAAGATGGAATTACAGCTGAAATTGCCATGCAGTGGAATGATTCTTATCAAGAAACAGTGCAGTGTTTTACCAATAACATTCCGCAACGTGATGGGGGTACGCATTTAACTGCGTTACGCAACGCGATGACACGCACCTTGAATAGTTATATCGAAGCAGAGCAATTTGCTAAAAAAGCTAAAGTTGAAACTACCGGTGATGATATGCGTGAAGGTTTAACGGCGGTGTTATCGGTCAAATTACCCGACCCTAAATTTTCATCTCAAACTAAAGATAAATTAGTTTCCTCGGAAGTCGGTCCTGTCATTGCTGAGTTGATTGCGGAACATATGGGCGCGTTCTTGCTGGAAAAACCCAATGACGCAAAAATCATTGTTGGAAAAATTATTGAAGCGGCGCGTGCGCGTGAAGCAGCCCGTAAGGCGCGCGATTTAACCCGTCGCAAAGGTATTTTAGATGGGATGGGTTTGCCAGGTAAGTTGGCGGATTGCCAAGAAAAAGATCCTGCCCTTTCTGAACTTTATCTGGTCGAAGGAGACTCGGCGGGCGGCTCGGCGAAACAAGGTCGCGACCGTAAATTTCAAGCGATTTTGCCGCTCAAAGGTAAAATTTTGAACGTGGAAAAAGCGCGTTTTGAAAAATTGATTGCTTCGCAAGAAGTGGCAACTTTAATTACCGTGTTGGGAACTGGGATTGGTCAGGAAGAATATAACGCTGACAAACTACGTTATCACCGCATTATTATCATGACTGATGCCGATGTGGATGGCGCACATATCCGTACTTTATTACTGACATTCTTCTATCGACAAATGCCAGAACTGCTAGAACGTGGTCACATTTACATTGCGCAACCCCCGCTGTACAAAATTAAACAAGGCAAAGATGAGCGTTATCTCAAAGATGATCAAGAGATGAAAATTTATATGCTGAAATTAGCATTGAACAATGCCTCGCTCTACCCTGCCGCTGATTCGCAGCCGATTCAAGCTAGTGCGCTGGAAGAAATTGCTAAACAATACTTTTTGGCCGAAGCTGTGATTGATCGTTTATCGCGCTACACAGCACCTGAAGCAAGTCATGCTTTGTTGATTTTGCCGCGCCTGTCTTTGGATGATTTAGTGCAAGCGCAACAAAGTGCCGCTCAATTAGAGCGCGCTTGTGGTGGCAACATTAAAGTGGTGATTGAAACGGATGAAGCGGGTGAGCATAAAATGCGCTTGGAAAAGCTTTATCATGGTAATTATTCAATTAGTTACATGGATAAAGCCTTCCTTAAAGGTAGTGATTATGTGCAAATCCGTCAGGCCGCCGACATTCTGAATGACTTGATAAAATCGGGGGCTTACATTGCCCGTGGCGAACAAAAACGTGCGGTAAACAGTTTTAAGCAAGCTATAGAATGGTTGCTCGACGAAGCTAAACGCGGCGTGAGTGTGCAGCGTTACAAAGGCTTGGGTGAGATGAATCCGGAACAACTTTGGGAGACCACGATGGACGTAACGAATCGTGTGTTGCTCAGAGTGCGCATTGAAGATGCAATTTCGGCAGATGAAATTTTCACTACGCTGATGGGCGATGTGGTTGAACCGCGTCGTGCCTTTATCGAGAAAAATGCACTAGGCGTAAAAAACTTAGACGTATAAATAAGCAAGAAAGCCACAGCAAAGGCCGCGATTTTTCGTGGCCTTTGTTATTTCTAAACAGACAATATAAGCAAATCCTATGAGCGAAACTTTTATCCCCAGCAAAGATGCTTCACTTGAATCGTCTATCGCCACCCTCCAAGCAAAGCTGCTGGCATTAGATTTTCATATTGAAGAACGTTCTTGGCTCAATGAAATCGAAGGTATCTGGTCGGTGCATATCAGCGATCGCGACTGTCCGCGCTTATTTAGCAATGGCAAAGGCGCATCCGAAAAAGCCGCGCGTGCCAGTGCCTTGGGTGAGTTTTTTGAACGGCTTAGTACCAATTATTTTTGGACGCATTTTTATTTAGGCGAGCAACACGCCCAAGCTAAGTTTGTGCATTACTCCAATGAAAAATGGTTTCCTGTTACAGGCGACGCGTGGCCTAAAGAATTGCTTACGCCAAAGCTGCAAAAATTTTACAACCCTGATGAGGCTGTTTTAGCCAATCAGCTAGTTGATTTGAACTCAGGCAACGCCGCACGCGGCATTTGCGCGATTCCTTATCAACGCTTGCGCGACGCTAAAACCGTGTTGTTTCCTGTCAATGTCATCGGCAATTTGTATGTCAGCAACGGCATGTCGGCTGGCAATACTTTGATGGAGGCGCGCACTCAAGCCTTGGCTGAAATTTTTGAGCGCGACATCAAGTTCCGCATAATTCGCGACGGCATTTGTTTGCCTGATGTGCCTGAAGCAGTTATCGCGCGTTATCCAAAAATTGCGGCAGGCATCCAAGGTTTGCGCGATGCAGGCTTTGGTATTTTGGTCAAAGACGCATCGCTAGGCGGCAAATATCCAGTGATGAACGTCACCCTGCTGCATCCCGAAGATCAAGGTTGTTTTGCCAGCTTTGGTGCGCATCCGCGCTTTGAAGTCGCGCTGGAGCGTGCGCTCACTGAGCTATTGCAAGGCCGCGCAATGGGTGATTTGACAGGCTTTTCTGCCCCTGGTTTTGACAAAGAAGAAATTGCCGACGCGCAAAATTTAGTCATGCACTTTGTCGATTCGAGTGGTGTGATTAGTTGGGATTTTTTGCGTAACACGCCCGATTATGAGTTTGTGGATTGGAATTTTGCTGCCACCACCGCCGCCGATTACCAATGGTGTTGCGATGCAATTCACGCCAGTGGACACGACATATACGTCGCCGACTTCACCCATTTAGGCGTGTATGCCTGCCGAATTTTTGTGCCAGGCATGTCGGAAATTTATCCGATAGAAGAGCTGCAATGGGAAAACAACAGCGTCGGCAACCAAGTCCGCCCTGCCCTGCTGCGTCTGCCTGAATTGTCCGAGGACGAATGCGCTGACTTATTGGAATTGATTATCGAACTCGACTTACCCGACGAGTTACAAATTACCACCTTAATCGGTTTAGCGGCGGATGCGGGTACGCCGTGGGTCGCATTACGCGTGGGCGAACTTAAAACTTTGTTAGGGCTGGCGGTACAAGACGACCAAACCATCTTGGAAGGCTGCGTATGGATTGCGCAATTTGGACAGCTCAACGCAGAACGCGCCCGCGTATATCGCTGCGTAGCCGATTTAATCGAGCTGGGTAAGGTTGCGGACTACGTCGCCTGCTTGAAGCTGCTCTACGGTGCTGAAACACTCGCGCAAGCGCAGAGCTTAGTTGCGAGAGAACAACGCTTTTTTGGTTTAGGGATGTTGGGTGAAAATATGCAAGGCAGCCAGATGCATCAAAAACTGCTGCAAGCGTATGCGAAGGTGTGGAAAATTTAAGCAGGCGGTCTGTGGAGTAACGATGTAAGGGGCAAATTACCCACCGTTATTGCATTATTCGCGTGGGCAGATGAGGCTTGCCCACCCTACGCTTGCTGTCCGTCATTTCTTCAATAAATTTCTCGTTGCGCTCGTAGCGATAATATATATCGCGACTTGTTACGTTACTGCTGCCGCACTTGGCGCGTGCCTATTGTTGCTTAACGTTCGAATTCAGCCGACGGCAAAAAGCGCAGCTTTTTGACGGTCGGCTGGAATGACTTGTTATGCCGCAATTTAGCCACCAACCGGCGAGCATACTTCGATCAAAGTTCCGTCTGGACATCGGACGTAGGAGACAACTTGCCCCCATGGCTTGGTCTCAGGTTCTTTCAACTCGGTGGCTCCAGCTGCTAGGGCTTTAGCGTGCGCCTCGACAACAAACGGCGTAACCAACGCTATTTCGATGCCAAGAGGCTTGCTGGATTCACTTGCAGCGACAAAACCCGTTGGAAAGTTCGCATTCCCAAGCTCGTGCGATGCAAAGGCGAGCGTTGTTTCTCCCGTTTCAAGTTCGCCATAGTCGCCCGACTCATGCAAAAAACGGCGTGATAAGCCGAATGCACTTTCAAAGAACGACAACGATTCAGCGACGTTGGGAACGTAGATTATTGTGTAGCCTAGTTTCATGAGTCGTCCTCTTTGGAGGCCTGCAAAGCAAGCGATAAGTATTGAGCCAACTTTTTGTCCTTGATCTGAGCGACAGACATCAACTTGACGTGCCGACGCCCCTTTCCCGACCCTTCAAGAAACCCGAAAGTGTCAGTGATCTTTGCGCCGTTCCCGAATTCGACGGTTACGTGCGTTTTGTAGGCGAAGACACCACCAAATTGAACTCCCGACCGAAACAGGATGCCGCCGTACTTAACCTCTTCCGAAGTTGTTTCAAAAGTCTTCTGTACCAAGGCTCTAACGGCCTCGACGATCTCATAGTTTTGTTTGCTCACAAGACGGATGTCTTCAAGCAGAGCCTGAACAGATTGATTTTTCATGTTGTGTCGAGTTCCTAGTCCGCTGCGTGCTTTGCGACATAACGTAAAAGTAAGGGACTGCGCGAGGGTTTATTCGCGCAGTCCCGCTTGACTGCCGGGTTGGGCATTTTCAATTTCCCGTATAGCATTTTGTGGGACTAAAAACAGCAGGCTGCTATCTTTTGGCTCGGCAGACCAAACGGCTGTAGTTTTGTTTTTATAGCAAGCCTCTTTTACCTCAGCACCAAAATAGCGTTGAATTTTTCTCTTACTCTCGTCGCTCGGGGGCACTCTGCGCCAATGGTCAAAAAATGGTTTTTCACCCTCCGAGTCATATTTCTTATCTTTGGTTTTACATGAGCGAATAAGCTCTATGATTTCTTCATTTGTTGGTGCGAGCTGCTGGGGTGATACGGCGATTTCAGCGAGGGTGGATTTCAATTTTAAAAAGAAAGAGAGATTTTTGTATTCCCCATCTTCATTTTTTAAAGCAGCGGATATTTGAGTATAAGCCTCATTTGGGATGAAATTAGAAAGTGCTCCATTTGATACATCAATTTGCCATCCGGCATTTCCCCCCTTGATGCCAATGGTCAAGGTTTTTGATCGTGCGAAAAACACACCTTTAACTTCAAGAGTTTTAAAGCTGAAGTGAAACAGAATAGCTTCATTCCGTTGGCCTGAAGCCCTCTGGAGAAGACTAGGCAATAGCTCATTAATGTTCATCGCGCCTTACGCCCAACGATTAAAGTTGAGGGACACCCCCGCAGGCGGCTTGCGTTTATGGCAGGCGAG
>JAVHQO010000061.1:0-3730 GCA_036171175.1 Gallionella sp. | reverse complement strand
GGCCTGAGACCCAGCATAGACACGGCTTGCGCCACTGAGGTGGTGGCCTCACGCCGGGCATACAGCGGGCTGTTGGCCAAGCGAATGAGCGCGGCCGTCATGGCCACATCGCTGCTGGCAATGTCTGAGACCACTTGGGGATCGGGATCAGCCTGATTCAATTCGGTTTGCAACTGCACCAGCAACTGTGGGCAGGGGGGAATGACGATGTCCTTGACTGGGCCAGCATCACGGGCTTGGTCCAATTCGCGGTTGATTTCAAGGGCTTTCATGAATGGGTCTCCTGCGCCCTATTATCAGTTCGAGTTTGTTGACTTTAAGTCCAAAAGATGACAAATCGCTGGCCATCTGACGCCAAGTCCATCACACCCAAGCGCCCTAAATAGCAACGTCTGCAGCGCTACCGCTCAAGCCACGCAAAGCATGATGTGTGGGTGCATATCAAGACTGCGTTGGCAGGTGGTGTGAGTCTGCCCATGCCATCAGTTTGACAGGGTCAAGGGGGCGGGCAAAAAAGTAACCTTGCAGCTCTTCGCAACCCAACGCGGTCAATTGTTCAGCTTGAGCCAGGGTTTCAACCCCCTCGGCCACCAATTGCAGCCCCAGCTCATGCGACAGTGCAATGGTGGCGCGAACAATAGCCAAATCAGCCGGAGCACTTTGCATTTCACGCACAAACGACTGGTCGATTTTGAGCTTATCGATAGGAAAGCGCTTCAAGTAAGCCAAGCTGGAGTGACCAGTGCCAAAGTCATCAATGGACAACTTCACGCCAAGCGCTTTGATCGCAGCCAGCGTGGACGCTGCTGCGCTTGGGTTTCGCATCAGTTGCGATTCGGTGATTTCAAACTCCAGTTGCGTCGGGTCGCAGCGGTGTTGCTCAATGCAGGAGCGCATCAAATCGAGCAAGCTGGGGTCAGCCAGTTGCAAAGCGGACAGATTGACAGCCATAGACCAGTGACCGTACCCCGCGTCTCGCCAAGCGGCCCACTGCGCGCAAGCCTGCTGCAGCACCCAGTTGCCAATCGGCAGAATCAAGCCTGCTTCTTCTGCCACTGGAATGAATTGCGCTGGTGAAACCTGCCCCAGCTCGGGGTTGTGCCAGCGCAGCAAGGCCTCTACACCCACCATCGCACGGGTTACGGCATTGATCTTAGGCTGGTAATGAAGGGTGAACTCTTGGTGCGCCAATGCCTGCTTGAGATGCTGCGTCAGCGTCTGGCGGCGTAGCAACGCTTGGTCAATGGACAAGTCAAACAGGCAAGCTGCATCACGACCGGAGGCTTTGGCCGCGTACATGGCAGAGTCAGCACGGCGCATCAATTCATCACGGTCAAAACCGTCTTGTGGGTAGGTAGCTACCCCCACGCTGCACGACACACTGAGTTCATGGTTCTGCACGTGGTGGGCTTGGCGAACCAGCGGAATGATGCGCTGCTGGGCATGCTCATGGGCATGCGAAGCATCTTTTAGACCACGCAAAATCACCACAAATTCATCGCCCCCCAAGCGGCTGACAAAGTCGCCACCGCGCACAGACTGCTGCAAACGTGTGGCCACCGAACGCAACAACCCGTCACCAATGTGATGCCCCAGTGTGTCATTGATGATTTTGAAGCGGTCCAGGTCGATGAACAGCACCGCAATACATTCCCCACTGCGGCGAGCCTGCGCCAGGGCAGCATCCAGGGTTTCAATGCATAAGGAACGGTTGGGCAACTCGGTCAAGACATCATGATGGGCCAGAAACTGAACCCGATCCTCGGCTTTTTTTCGGTCAGTGATGTCAATGCAAATGCAGATGAAGTGCGATACAGCTTCTTCTTTTGTGGCATCAAGCACCGCAGAAATCATCAGCAAGGCTGGGTAGTTCTGACCAGTGCGGGTAATTAGCCGCACCTCACCCTGCCATTCGTTGCGACGCTGTAGATGTGTGGCAATTTCTTGCTGAATGGCGTCAGCGCTGTCCTCTGGCGAACCAGCCAGCAGACTGGTCAGCGGCTTACCTAAAAGCTCGTAAAAGTCGTAATGGGTAGACTTGCAAAATGCCTGGTTGACGCTGAGAATTTTTTGCGCTGCGTCCATGATGACAATGCCTTCGCTGGAGGCTTCAAACACCTTGGCCCACAGTTGCAGACGCTGTTCCATGAGCTTGAGGGTATTGATGGGGGTGAAACTGGTCAAAACCGCGTCAACCCCCTGAAACCGTATTCGCCGCGCAGAAAGCATGGCCCAGGACGGCTCAACACCCCCCAACCAACGCACCTCAAACTCATCAACCCGGTCATGGTCTGCCAGCCGCTGAAAAAAACGCGCCCGCACGCCGGGTTCAAACCCGCTGCGCCAGGGGTCTACCGTGCCGCTGCTCATCCAGGACTTGGCCGGTTCATTGGCGTGCAATACAACATGTTCAGGAATAGATGTCACCACCATGGCAATCGGGATGGCTTCGACCAGTTCGGTCTGCGCTTGGGCTGCGCGGGCGCTGGCAGCCAACTCTTGTTGAACCACGCGGTCATGGTCAAGCTGTCCCAACATACCGTTGAAAGCCTGAACCAGGTGGCCAATTTCATCTTGACTGTTCCAGCGCGCACGCAGGGCATAGTTGCTGCCTTGGCGCACCAACTCAGCCACACCAGCGAGCTGTTTGAGTGGGCTGGAAATCTGCCGCGCCACCACGTAAACCAAGCCCAAAATGCCCATCAGCAACATCAGCGCTGTACCCAAATGCAGCCACATGCGGGCAAACAAGCCGTCTACGCGTACCTTCAACAGGGTGTCAAGCGCTTGTGAAGTCTGCTGCCAGGCACTGGCCAAAGCCTTCAGACTTTGGCGATGCAACGTGTCAAACGCACCCGTGGGTTGCGCACCAACTGACGGCTGCGCAGCTTCGCGCACCAGCCGCAGCATGTTGTCTAAATGCTGGGTCAGCGTGGTCTCGTGTGAAGCCAGGCTGGCCCTCAGCGCCGGGGTACTGGCGGTGTAGGCCTGCAGGTAATCAGACCGAATACCCTGAACAATGGCATCCAAACGGCCGGCCAGAATCAGCAATTGGGTGGCATGCAGCGCCTGGCTTGATGCGCTGCCGTCAGATGGGTGCATCGCAGCAGCCGTTTCATCCAACACCGCAAGCAACTCAGGAAACCGCAGTGCCACCAAAGACATGCAGTAATAGCTGTCTAGGTCGGGGTCGAGAATCAGGTTGGACTGATTGGCCACCGTGGTCAACAAGCTTCGGGCATCACCAATAAGCTGTTGGCTACTGACCCGTGCAGCGGCATTGACATCGGTAAAGCTCTGCCACGATTTCAGCAACATGGCAGACTCTGCCGTCGTCTTCAAAGCGGCATCATGTGCTCGCCGCTGAGTGTCAAAGTTTTCTAACGCCAGCCGTATTTCCTCGTCTGGGTGTTGCCGGTTGATGAGCTTTGGCAAGAGCACATTTCGCACGCTGTCGCTGTAGGCTGTGCCAACAATTTCCTTGCGGGTGAAGTCAATGGCCAAATATTTTTCGTGGATCAGAATGCCAGAAATGAAAATGACCGTGGTCAGGTCCAACAAGTAAATCAAGGTGAGCTTGCGGCTCACACTCAAACGCCCCAACCATTTGACAAAGTGGTCAGCAAATTTCATCTGTGGGCTGACTGGCCTGGCTGGGGCTGAATCAAAGCTGAATCAAACCGGCACCGGCACCAAAAAATCACGGCTGATGTGGGCACCCAAATCATTG
>JAVHQO010000060.1:10638-17069 GCA_036171175.1 Gallionella sp. | reverse complement strand
ATATTTAAAATACCCTAATAAATAAAAAAGCCTCACATCGCTGCAAGGCTTATTTTATATGGTGGGTCTGCTCGGACTTGAACCGAGGACCAAAGGATTATGAGTCCTCTGCTCTAACCAACTGAGCTACAGACCCGAAACTGTAATACTGATTATTTTTCGCTATCCAAAAAACTTTTGAGTTTTTCGGAGCGCGAGGGGTGACGCAATTTACGCAAGGCTTTTGCTTCGATTTGGCGGATGCGCTCACGCGTAACATCGAATTGTTTGCCGACTTCTTCTAAGGTGTGATCGGTGTTCATTTCGATACCAAAACGCATACGCAAAACTTTAGCTTCGCGCGGGGTGAGGCTATCCAAAATATCTGAGGTCGCACCGCGTAAGCTGCCATATACCGCTGCATCGACTGGCACAGTTGTATTCGCATCCTCAATAAAGTCGCCCAAGCTGGAGTCTGCATCGTCGCCGACTGGGGTTTCCATCGAAATCGGCTCTTTGGCGATCTTCAAAATTTTGTGGATTTTGTCTTCTGACATTTCCATCTTTTCTGCCAATACTGCGACATCGGGTTCTAGACCTGTTTCTTGCAAAATTTGGCGCGAGATGCGATTCATTTTGTTGATAGTTTCTATCATGTGCACAGGAATGCGGATGGTGCGTGCTTGATCGGCAATCGAACGGGTAATGGCTTGACGTATCCACCAGGTCGCATAAGTCGAGAATTTATAGCCGCGACGGTATTCAAATTTATCCACTGCTTTCATCAAACCGATGTTGCCTTCTTGAATTAAATCTAAGAATTGCAAACCACGATTGGTATATTTTTTGGCAATCGAAATGACTAGGCGCAAGTTAGCTTCAATCATGTCACGCTTAGCACGCCGCGCCCGCGCTTCGCCATTGGTCATCTGCTTATTGATGTCTTTCAGATCTTTAATGGGGATGCCCACGCGCTCTTGCAAACGCAGTAAGTGTTGTTGTTGTTCAACAATGGCGTATTCAAAATGTGCCAACGTCTCGCTGCATGGTTTGCTGGCTTTAAGTTCTTCTTTTACCCACAGCAAGTTAATTTCGTTACCAGGAAATACTTTGATGAAGTGCGGGCGCGGCATCTTGGCTTTGATTACGCACAATTCTTGAATCGCACGTTCTGAACGGCGTACTTCTTCGACTAAACCTCGCATCGTGTCGCACAAGGCATCCACTTGCTTGGCGGCGAAGCGGAAGTTCATCAAAGAATCAGAAATTTCTAACTGGCATTTATCATATTGCTTGCTGCGATAGCCGTATTTCTCATAGGCTTTGCCCATTTTGCTAAATTGCGTCGCGATTTCGGCAAAGCGTTCTAAAGCATCAGCGCGCAGTTGCGCGAGGTTGGCGGCAGCAGCAGCGGCATTTGCCGCCTCATCGACTTCTTCTTCCTCTTCGGAGAGTTCTTCCTCATCATTTTCGTGAGCGGCTGCTTGCGCGGCGGCTTCTGCATTGGCCGCCGCTAGGGCCTCGGCCGCTTCCGCTTCACGGTCAACAAAGCCATCAATTAAGTCATCCGCTTTAAGTTCGTTGCGCTCAATTTTCCCCGCCAACGCTAAAATCTCGGCGATGGTGGCAGGACACGCCGAAATCGCTTGAATCATATGTTTCAAGCCATCTTCGATACGTTTAGCGATTTCGATTTCTTTTTCGCGCGTGAGCAAATCAACTGTGCCCATTTCGCGCATATACATACGCACAGGATCGGTGGTGCGACCAAATTCGGAGTCAACGGTAGTGAGCGCGGCCTCTGCTTCGGCTGCGGCATCTTCGTCTGCGACCGCAGGCGCAGCATCGGTCATGATCATGGCTTCGGCATCGGGCGCAACATCAAATACTTTGATGCCCATGTCGTTAATCATGCTAGCCACACCTTCGATTTGCTCGGCTTCGAGCATGTCGGGCAAGTGATCGTTGATTTCTGCGTAAGTTAAGTAGCCGCGCTCCTTACCCAGCACAATCAAGGCTTTGAGGCGGGTGCGTCTAGCCTCTAGGTCTTGTTGTGGATCAACAACAGGCTGTTCAGCTAAGGGCTTTTTAACGATTTTTTTCTTGTCTTTGGGAGTGGCCATGATTGATTCCTGTGGTGCGTGCGGACGCGGAAAGCGCGGCATTATACCCGCGTGAGCGGTTTTTTCCCAATGCTGTGTATTTCCCATAGCAAAGAGGCTCTTATACAGTGTGTCGTATAAGAGCCTCTTACTTAGTTGCGAGGCTTAAGGTAATTCAGGTAGTGCGATTTTATTGTCGGTGCTGAATTGATAGTCTTTGAAAATATGCTCCGCTGATAGGCTTTGATAAGTGCCATCAGCATTGCGATGCGTGGTGTCTTTGAGACGATAAGTGTAGTGACCGCACGTCCAGCAATCGTAATTGCGCATATGTGTGCACAAGCAGGTTTTTTCCATCACCGAAACTTTTTTCGCATCAGGATGCAACGTAACTTGTTCGTTGTAAGCCTTGATGTAGTCGCAACTGCCACTCGCATCCAGCAAATAACCGTATGCCTCGCAATTCGGGCGGATGCCCGCGCCAATAGATGGGCTGGTGCTAATCATGCGCATTGGATAACCCGTTGGCGAAGTGGTATTCACTTCCATCATGTCTTCGGTGGCGCGGAAATACTCTTGCTGAATTTTGGCTGGAATGCCGCACTCTTTGGCAACGGTGAAGCGCGTTGCAACTTGTACACCTGCGCAGCCCGCTTCTAGAAAACTGACCGCATCGCTACCCGTAAAAATACCGCCAGCAGCAATCACGGGAATATCAATTTTTTCGGCTTTGAGATGCGCCACGATTTCAGCAATGATGGTGTGCAAATCGTATTGCGCCCAGTCCATGCCGAAGCCTAAATGCCCGCCAGCCAAAGGCCCTTCAACCACGATGTAATCAGGTAAGCGGTCAAGGCGCGCAGTCTTGCGCATGAACAAAATCAAGGCTCGCAGCGACGAGACGATGATGCCTAATTTGGCATCGCGAAAGCGTGCGTTGTCTTTCATCAGCTCAAACGAACCGAGGTGTAAGCCCGCACTTAAGGTAATGCCGTCGATACCTGCATCTAACGCGCCATTGAGGCGCACGCGCAAAGTTTCGCGTGGCAAATTCATGGTGAGTTTTTCCATGCAGTTGACGAAAATCAACCCGTCGCCACGCTTCGCTTCCATAGTGTTTTGCACATGCAAACGAGTCGCTTCGGCGACTTGCGCGAGGTCAAATTGCACAATGGATTTGTCCGCGATTTCGATGTTGAGTTTGTATTGCTTTTGTTTTTCACTAACGAATTTTGTCTTGTAGCGGCGGTCGGTGACCGTTGGCAACATGGCATCCGAAATATGGCCAATTCCCCCTAGGCGCGAGACTTCCAGAGCGAGTTCGGCGGTGGAAATATCCACGCCCATGCCGCCAATAATAATGGGCACAACTTCTTTTTTACCAAAGCGTAGGCGGAAATCATCAACACGTTTCATAGGAGGCTTTCTTAAGCGGATGCAAAAAATTAAGGTGCGCAGAATGCCACAACTAGCCAGATACTCAAAGCAAAAGCCCTTACTCTTTATCGGAATTCTCAGTGGGCATTGCATGGTTAGCCTAAATGAAATCAGTGTGTAAGGTCGGCAAAGCCGTTATCATTTCGGGCTATGAATTTACTTCACTCTGCTAATTCCCAGCTCATCGCCCGCAGTCTCTCGGCTGTTTGGCATCCGTGTTCACAGATGAAACATTACGAGCAGTTTCCCTTGCTACCAATCGCCACAGGCAGCGGCGTGTGGTTGTACGACTACGATGGCAAACGCTATTTGGACGCAGTCAGTTCTTGGTGGGTAAATTTGTTTGGGCACAGTAATTCGCGCATCAATGCTGCGCTGGTCGAACAACTCAACACTTTAGAACACGTCATGTTGGCAGGCTTTACGCATGAACCTGTGGTGCAATTATCAGAACGGCTGCGCGATTTAGCTCCAAAAGGTTTGGGACATTGCAGCTATGGTTCGGATGGTGCATCGGCAATCGAAATCGCCTTAAAAATGAGCGTGCATTTTTGGCGTAACCAAAATCAGCCGCAGAAAACACAATTTATTAGCTTAAAAAATAGTTATCACGGCGAAACCGTGGGCGCGTTGTCAGTGACCGATGTGGCGATTTTCCGTGATGCGTATGCCGCATTGATTCGTCAGCAAGCCACCGTAATGAGTCCCGACAGTCGTGATGCCGCAGCGGGTGAAACTGCCGAGCAATTTGCCGTGCGTTGCGCTGCTGCGCTGGAGTTATATTTGCAGCAGCATCATCACGAGCTTGCCGCGTTGATTGTCGAGCCGCTGGTACAGGGTGCAGCGGGCATGTCTATGTACCCACCCGTTTATTTAAGTCGTGCTCGCGCCTTGTGTACGCAATATGGCGTGCATTTAATTGCCGATGAAATCGCGGTTGGCATGGGGCGCACTGGGACTATGTTCGCATGTGAGCAAGCTGGCATTACGCCTGATTTTTTGTGTTTATCGAAAGGCATTACGGGCGGATATTTGCCGCTGTCGGTGGTGATGACTCGCGATGAAATTTACGCCGCCTTTTATGCCAACGATACCGCGCGCGGCTTTTTACATTCGCATTCTTATACGGGCAATCCTTTGGCATGTCGGGCGGCGTTGGCAACGTTGGACATTTTTGCGCAAGACGATGTAATTGCAAAAAATCGCGCGACAGCGGCTTATTTGCAACATGCTGCTGCCGCGTTGTGCGCCCATCCTGCGGTTAAAAATTGGCGTAACACGGGCATGATTTGGGCGTTTGAAGTGGCTAGCCCGCACCCAGATTTCGCGCAGCGTTGCCATCGTTTGGGTTTGGACAATGAACTGTTGTTACGTCCTATAGGCAATACAATTTACTTTATGCCGCCGTATGTGATTTCTGAATCTGAAATAGATTTTTTACTCGCTAAAACTTTGTATCTCGTGCAACAACTCAGCTAAAAAATCATGAAGAAAATTCTCGCCACCGTGTTGCTGTTGAGCAGCTTCGCCGCATCCGCCGCGCCGCAAAATTTACCCGAAACCGTGCAAGATGCACTCAAGCTGGCGGGCATTCCGCTAAGCAGCGTAGGCATCTGGGTGCAAGAACAAAACGCGGCTGCTCCGCTGCTAAATATCAATGGCACGCGTGCCATGAATCCCGCTTCCACCATGAAGTTGCTCACTACCACCAGTGCGCTGGACAGCCTTACGCCCGCGTATCGTTGGAAGACTGAGGCGTATTTAGATGGCAAATTGGACAATGGTATTTTGCAAGGCAATTTGGTGTTCAAAGGCTATGGCGACCCTAAGCTCACCATCGAACAATTTTGGTTGTGGCTGTTGGAATTGCGTCTGCGCGGCTTGCGTGAAATTCGCGGCGATGTGGTGCTGGATACCACTTATTTTGCACCGCTGACACACGACCCCGCCGAGTTTGATAACGATCCGACGCGCGCTTATAACGTCGGCCCGAATGCTTTGTTGCTCAACTTTAACGTGCTGCATTTGCGTTTAATTCCCAATGGGGCGACGACCACCGCCTTGCTAGAGCCGCAGTTGGCGGGCTACACGCTACAAAATCGGGTGCGCACTTCGAGCAAGTTAGGTTGCCATCCGAATGACGCATACAGCGCGCATTTAGAGGGACGCGTGATGGTGTTGCAAGGCGAGATTGCCGCCGAGTGTGGCGAGGTTGAGGACTATTTTTCTTTGTTGCCACACGAGCAATACTTCTTTGCTGCGTTCGCCGCGTTGTGGCAAGAGCTGGGAGGCAGCGTGCAAGGCAAAGTGCGTTCAGGCACTGCGCCGTTAAATGTGTCGCCTTACGCCACGCACACCTCTACGCCCGTTGCTGAAGTCATTCGCGACATCAATAAATTTTCTAACAACATCATGGCGCGGCAGTTATTCTTGACCTTGTCAGGACAAGAGGGCGTTGCCGCTAGCCCTCAGCGCAGCGCAGTTGTGGTGCAGCAATGGTTAGCTAAACAAGGCTTAATTTTCCCTGAATTGGTGTTAGAAAATGGTGCAGGGCTATCGCGCCGCGAACGCATTACGCCAGAGCATTTGGCGCAGGTGTTGCAGTACGCCGCAACCACGCCGTACTCCGCCGAGCTGCAAGCCTCGCTACCGATTTTGGGTATAGATGGCACGGTCAAAAAACGTTTCAAGAATTGCGCATTAACAGGACACGCGCACCTTAAAACAGGTACGTTAGACGGCGTGAAATCCATCGCGGGTTATGTGGATGCGCACAGTGGCAAGCACTGGCTCATGGTATTTATCATCAATCATCCGCGCGCAGCACAAGGTCAAGCTGCGCAAGACGCGTTGATTGCTTGGCTAGAAAAAAACGATTAGTTTTGCCTTTTATTTTCGATTCGCTTCGATTCG
>JAVHQO010000060.1:0-10538 GCA_036171175.1 Gallionella sp. | reverse complement strand
TTGGCTAGAAAAAAACGATTAGTTTTGCCTTTTATTTTCGATTCGCTTCGATTCGATTCGATTCGCTTATACTGCCCCCCGCTGCCAGTTGGCAGTTTGTTAATACGAAGGAAATACACATGAAAAAAATCATTGCGGTATCGTTGTTGTCGGTGGTGATGTCTAGCTCTGCTGATGCAGCGGGCAATAGCGTAGGCGTGAACTACGGTTTGGATTGGACGGGTGTGTTGGGTCTGCAAGCCGAGTTTGATATTTCTAAATTGGCAAATAACGCGCCGTTGGCGGTGCAAGTGCTGTACAAAAACTACTCGTCACCAACCGATTTTGGTGGTTATAAATACAGCTACACAGGTTTTGGTGCAGCGGCAATTTATGACTTTAGTTCAGCTATGAAATTAGCCGATAAAAAAATCAAACCGTATGCAGGCTTAGGTTTGATGACTTTGAACGCGACTTGGAGTGGGCCTGCTGGTACTAACGTTGCAGGAGCAAATTCAGGCGGCATCTACTTTGTCGGCGGCGCACGTTACGCTTTGACACCACAATTTGATGCGGATTTGAACTACAACAACTTTGGTGGCTTGACCATCGGTGCGAACTTCAAGTTCTAATTTGCGCTCGCACGCAGCTCCTGTTGCTGAATGCTGCCACAAGGGCAGTCCCTCGCAACAACGGAGCTTATGATTCTGTTGCTGAATGAAAAAACCGCACTCATTGCGGTTTTTTTACGTTGGGTATTCAAGACGATTAGCTTCGCGCGTTTGCGGCGCAACAGAATGCTGGTAGAGTGCGCGCCGCTTTGCCACAGCTTAGGGAACTCTTAAGCAAAACCTTGTCTATGGTTGCGTTGCACTTTTTGTTGGACTATTTCAATCACTCTAGGAGTTTTAATCATGGTATTACGCGGATTTTTGGCGGTTTCTTTGTTGGCAAGCAGCGTCGCGGCAAATGCCGACGCGATTGACATTAACTTGCGTGACAATGCTGCGCAGGTGCAATACAAAGCCGCGATGGGTGGCACAAATTTAGGCAAGTCTGAATTCCATATGGGTGGTCTGTATTCGCAACCTAATAATGTTATGGCAGACATTGGCATTTTGGTGAAAGACGACATCGGCGGTAATGCGCCAGGTGTGAGTGCGGGTGTGGGCGTGAAGGCTTTGGCAGCGCGTGTTACGCCAGCTAAATTGAGTGCTTCAGCATTGGCGATTGGTGGCGTGGTGCGTTATTCGCCGCCAACTGCGCGTCGTTTTGGTATTGCTGGTGAGCTGTATTTGTCGCCTAGCATCATGACTTTTGGCCAAGCAGATCGTTACTTGGAAACTACGGTGCGGGCTGAATATGAAATGATCCCGCAAGCGCAGATTTATTTGGCGTATCGCAAGATGGACTTCAATTTGAAAGTATTAGGCACACAAACTTTGGATCAAGGGTTTAACGTAGGTGTAAAACTTTCCTTCTAACTAGCGGGCATCTTTAGCAATTCAACTCTCGTTGCAATACGTCGTTGCTTAGCGTTTTGAGCTGCTAAAAATTCGATATGCACACAATAAAAAAGCCAGCTTGATGCTGGCTTTTTTGCGTTTGAGTCTGACGAAAATTACAGTCCTAGCTCGTCCCACATTGCATCCACTTTGGCTTTGGTCACTTCATCCATCACGATAGGCGTACCCCATTCGCGTTGAGTTTCACCGGGAAATTTATGGGTCGCATCCATGCCCATTTTTCCGCCTAATCCCGACACTGGGCTGGCGAAATCCAAATAATCTATCGGCGTGTTTTCCACTAGTAGCGTGTCGCGCACTGGATCCATGCGTGTGGTAATCGCCCACATCACTTCCGTCCAATCGCGCACATTGATGTCGTCATCCACCACGATAATAAATTTGGTGTACATGAATTGGCGCAGAAAACTCCAGATGCCAAACATCACGCGCTTGGCGTGACCGGGATATTGTTTTTTGATACTGACCACCGCCATGCGATACGAACAGCCTTCTGGCGGCAAATAAAAATCGGCGATTTCGGGGAATTGTTTTTGCAGCAGCGGCACGAACACTTCGTTCAATGCCACGCCCAACATGGCGGGTTCGTCGGGAGGCTTACCCGTATAAGTCGAGTGATAAATCGGGTCGCGGCGCATGGTGATGCGTTCTATGGTGAACACGGGAAATTTATCCTGCTCGTTGTAGTAACCCGTGTGATCGCCATACGGCCCTTCGAGAGCCATTTCACCCGGATGAATCACGCCTTCCAACACGATTTCGGCGGAGGCGGGGACTTGCAAATCGCTGCCGATACATTTCACCAATTCGGTTTTGCTACCGCGCAACAATCCGGCGAATTGATATTCGGATAATGAATCTGGCACGGGCGTAACCGCGCCCAAAATAGTGGCAGGATCGGCACCGATAACAACCGCAATTGGGAAAGGTTTGCCAGGGTGTTTTTCGCAGTGATCGCGAAAATCTAACGCGCCGCCGCGATGTGCTAACCAACGCATAATGACTTTGTTTTTGCCCAATACTTGTTGGCGATAAATGCCTAGATTTTGCCGTGTTTTTGTTGGTCCTCGTGTGACTACCAAGCCCCACGTAATCAAGGGTGCTACGTCACCTGGCCAGCAATGTTGGATGGGCAATTTCGCCAAATCAACCGCATCTCCTTCCCAGACAATATCTTGACACGGCGCGCAGCTCAAAACTTTGGGCGACATGGTCAATACTTGCTTCAATACTGGCCATTTTTCCCACGCGTCTTTAAGTCCTTTGGGTGGTTCAGGCTCTTTTAAGAAGGCGAGCAGTTTGCCGACTTCGCGCAACGCGCCGACATTGTCTTCGCCCATACCTAATGCTACGCGGCGCGGCGTGCCGAATAAATTTGCCAGCACTGGCATGGTGTGTCCGACTACATTTTCAAATAGAATCGCTGGCCCTTGCGCGCGCAATACGCGGTCACAAATTTCGGTCATTTCCAGATGCGTGGAAATCGGCGCGCGGATGCGTTTGAGTTCGCCGATTTTTTCCAGTTGTGCGATGAAATCGCGCAGGTCGTTATATTTCATTAGTAGAACCTCTTTTCACCTTCAGGTCGCGTTTTGAAACGTTTGTGCACCCAGAAGTATTGCGCGGGCATTTCCAATACGCGCTGTTCGATAAATTCGTTCATGCGCCGTGCATCTTTGATGTCATCACCTGTTGGATAATTTTCCCAAGCGGGATAAAAGGTCAGCACATAGCCCGTGTCGGTCATGCGCGTGATGCTGGGCACGACTTTCGCACCTGTCATTTGCGCGATGCGTGGCACGGATGCCATGGTCGCGGCCAGGATACCGAAGAAGGGAATGAACGCGCCATCTTTGATGCCTTGGTCTTGGTCGGGTGGATAGATGAAGGGCATGTTGGCTTTCATCCCTTTCAAAATGGGACGCAATCCTTGTTGCCGTGAATACAATTTTTGCGTGCCAAAACGCGCGCGTTTTTCCAGCAGCAGCGCGGTCATATATTGATTTTTTTGATTGGCATACATGCACACGGTGTCGGCGTGTTGCGCAATCCATTGCCCGCCCGCATCCATGCCGACAAAGTGCGGCGTGAGCAAAATCGACGCTTGATTTCTAATCGCTTCAAAATGCTCGATGCCTTCGACGCGTATCAGGCTATTGATGCGTGCCGCGCTGCTCCACCACAAAATACAGCGTTCGATTACGCCGCGCGTGAACAGTTTGAAATGCGCGCGCACTAAATCCTCACGCGCCGCATCGCTCATCGTCGGAAAGCATAATTGCAAGTTAATTGTGGCGACGCGGCGGCGTTCTTTTGCCAGTAAAAAAAGCAGCGCACCTAAGCCGTTGCCGATGGCAATCAGTGCGCGATAAGGTAAAAAATGCAGCAGCCAAAATATAAAAACAGCGAAGCGAGTCATCATAAAAACGGTAAATGGTTAGAGGTGAGTGGGAGCGGTTACGCCGCTGGGGACTTTGTAGCGGTTGTAGCTCCACAAGTATTGCGCGGGCGCGGTGGCGATGACTTGCTCTAAGGCTTGATTGATTTGCAGTGGCACGGATTGCGCAAAGTCCAATGAGAGCGGTTGGATATGCAAATGATAGCCGGCTCCGTGCGGCAAACGTTCGGCATATGCCAGCACTACAGCCGCCCCGCTGTTTTGCGCCAAGCGTCCGCTGAGCGTCATGGTGTAAGCAGGGCGATGGAAAAAATTGACCCATACGCCTTCGCCATTGCTAGGCACTTGGTCAGGCAATAAGCCGATGGCCTCGCCGCGTTTGAGTGCTTTGAGCAAGGTGCGCACGCCGCTCACATCCGCGCTGGCTAACTTGGCTAAGCCGCGTTGGCGACCATTACGCATCAGCGTTTCGATCCAGGCGCGTTTGGGCGCACGATACAAATTGGTGATGGGAAAATGCTGAGCTATATACGCGTTTATCATTTCAAAACTGCCCCAGTGCGGGGTGAGAATAATCAAGCCTGTGCCCGCCGCTTGCCCCGCAACGATGTGTTGCCAGCCTTCCACATGCGTGACGGCGGTGCACACGTCGCTATGCGGGCGCGTCCAAATCCAGGCTAATTCGGTAATGCTTTTACCCGCCTCAGCAACCGTTTGTTTAAGCAGTGCGGCGAATTGATGCCCGTCTTGCACGAGCCTAGCGTTGTGTAAGTTTTCTCGGGTACGACTAGCGTAAGACTTGGAAAAGGTATAGCTCAAATAGCCTAACGCTGTCCCTAAACGATGTAGGGTCGGCAAGGACAAAAGGGCGAGTAAGCGGAATAAGTTACGGAACAGGAATGAGGTCATCGAGTGAATGCGCGAACTATTTGCTACAATGCGCGCCTTAAATTTTTAGTAGTTGAGAAAGTAGTTTATGAGCGAGTATTTATTTACGTCGGAATCGGTATCAGAAGGTCATCCTGACAAAGTCGCAGATCAAATCTCTGATGCGATTTTGGATGCGATTCTAACGCAAGATCCTTACGCGCGCGTGGCAGCTGAAACATTAACCAACACAGGTTTGGTGGTGCTTGCTGGCGAAATTACGACCACTGCCAATGTCGATTACATTCAAGTGGCGCGCAATACGATTAAACGTATTGGCTACGACAATACCGATTACGGTATTGACTACAAAGGTTGCGCGGTATTGGTCGCGTATGACAGGCAAAGCCCAGATATTGCACAAGGCGTGGATCGTGCCTCCGACGATTTTTTGAATCAAGGCGCGGGCGACCAAGGGTTGATGTTCGGTTACGCGTGTGATGAAACGCCGACGCTGATGCCGCTGGCGATTTATTTGGCGCATCGCGTGGTCGAACGTCAAGCGCAATTGCGTCACGATGGTCGTCTGCCTTGGCTGCGTCCCGATGCGAAATCGCAAGTCACGATTAAATATGTAGATGGCAAACCGTTTGCGATTGACACGGTGGTGTTGTCCACTCAACACGCGCCAGAAATGACGCTCGAACAAATCCGCGAAGCGGCGATTGAAGAAATTATTAAGCCGATGTTGCCCAAAGAATTGATTAAAGGAAACATCAATTATTTGGTGAATCCAACGGGACGCTTTGTGATTGGCGGTCCACAAGGCGATTGCGGGCTGACGGGGCGCAAAATTATCGTTGACACTTACGGCGGTGCAGCTCCTCATGGTGGCGGCGCGTTCTCTGGTAAAGATCCTTCTAAAGTAGATCGCTCGGCTGCCTATGCGGGGCGTTATGTGGCCAAAAACATTGTTGCAGCGGGCTTGGCGAGCAAATGCTTGGTGCAAATCTCTTATGCCATTGGTGTGGCAAAACCAACCAGCGTGATGGTTGATAGTTATGGCACGGGCAAAATCTCTAATGAAAAATTGACTGAGCTGGTATTGCGCCATTTTGATTTGCGTCCTAAGGGCATCGTGCAAATGCTCGATTTGTTGCGCCCTATTTATGAAAATACGGCTGCTTATGGTCACTTTGGTCGTGAAGAACCTGGCTTTACTTGGGAAAATACCGACAAGGCAATCGCTTTACGCGAAGACGCTTCCAGATAAATTAAAAATTACACTATGCAACTCTATGCTTTCGGCTTAAATCACCAAACTGCGCCACTCGCTGTGCGCGAACAAGTCGCGTTCAATGTGGACGGGATGGAGAACGCGCTGCGCGATTTGGTCGAGAACGGTGCTGCCAAAGAAGCGGCAATTTTGTCCACCTGCAATCGCATGGAGTTGTATTGCAATGCCGCGCAACCCGATCACGCCATCGACTGGCTGGCGAACTACCACCATCTGCCGCGCAAAGATATTGAGCCGTATTTATATACGCTGCCGCGCGAACTCGCGGTCAAGCATTCCTTCCGCGTGGCGAGTGGGCTAGATTCTATGGTGTTGGGCGAGCCGCAGATTTTGGGGCAAATGAAGCAAGCGGTACGTCAGGCAGAACAAGCTGGCACGATGGGTTTCTTGCTGCATAAATTATTTCAGCGCACTTTTTCGGTGGCGAAAGATGTGCGCACGCAAACTGAAATCGGCGCGAATTTGGTGTCGATGGCGGCAGCGGCGGTGCGGCTGGCGGAGCGTATTTTCCCTAGTATTTCTGAGCAGCGCGTGTTGTTTATCGGCGCGGGTGAAATGATCGAACTTAACGCGGTGCATTTTGCGGCGCGTCAACCCAAACATATCACGGTTGCCAATCGCACTTTGGATCGCGCGCAAACCTTGGCGCGCCGCATCAATGGCACGGCAATTACTTTGGCGGAATTACCTGAGCAGTTGGCACAGCACGACATTATCGTGACCTGTACTGCGAGCCAGTTGCCCATCTTGGGTAAAGGTATGGTGGAGCGCGCACTGAAACTCCGTAAGCACAAGCCTTTATTCATCGTGGATTTGGCGGTGCCGCGCGATGTGGAAGCCGAAGTCGCACAACTCAGCGATGTGTTTTTGTACAGCATGGATGACATTGCCGAGGTGGTGAAAGACGGCATGGACGCACGTCAAGGTGCGGTCAAAGAAGCCGAAGTGATTATTGATTCGGGTGTGTCAGATTTTGTGCACTGGATGGAATCGCGCGAAGTTGTGCCGACCATACGCGCTTTGCGTGACCATGCTGAACGCAGCCGCCGCCACGAGTTAGACAAAGCACTCAAGCTGTTGGCAAAAGGCGAATCCGCCGAAAAAGTGTTAGAAGCGATGAGCAGTGGGCTGACTAATAAATTTTTACACGCGCCCACGCACGCGCTCAATCAAATACACGGCGGCGAGCGCGAAACATTTCTCGACGTTGTGCATCGCCTGTATCACCTCAATCAAGAAGAATAATGAATCCAAGTATCGCCGCCAAACTGGCGCAACTCGCCGAGCGTTTGCTCGAAGTTAATGAGTTGCTCTGCACCGAACAAGCCACCAAAGACATGGACGCGTTTCGCAAGCTCAATCGTGAACGCGCCGAGCTCGAACCCGTGGTCGAGCTGTATCACGCCTATCAAACCTGTTTGGACGACATTGCCACTGCGCAAGAAATGGCGGCTGATCCTGAAATGTGCGATTTCGCGGCGGATGAAATAAAGCAAGGTAACGCGCGCTTGGCGCAGCTGAGCAGTGAGTTGCAAGTGCAGTTATTGCCCAAAGACCCTAATGATGAACGCAGCGTGTTTTTGGAAGTGCGCGCAGGCACGGGCGGCGATGAGGCGGCGATATTTGCAGGCGATATATTTCGCATGTATGCGCGCTTTGCCGAACGTAAACGCTGGCAGGTTGAGATTATTTCCGAGAGTGCGGGCGAGATGGGCGGCTACAAAGAAATCATCGCGCGCATCGTAGGTGCGGGTGCGTATTCGGTGTTGAAATTTGAGTCGGGTGCGCATCGCGTGCAGCGCGTCCCCGCCACTGAAACGCAAGGTCGGGTGCACACTTCGGCGTGTACCGTGGCGATCATGCCTGAGGTCGATGACGTGGACGAGGTAGTGCTGAATTCCTCGGATTTGCGTATCGACACCTTCCGCGCGTCGGGCGCGGGTGGTCAGCACATTAACAAAACCGACTCGGCGGTGCGTATCACGCATATTCCGACGGGTGTGGTGGTCGAGTGTCAAGACGGACGCTCGCAACATCAAAATAAAGCGCAGGCGATGCGCGTGCTGGCGGCGCGCATTATGGATGCGCAAGTGCGCGAGCAGAATGCCAAAATTGCCGCGACGCGCAAAAGTTTGGTCGGCAGCGGCGACCGCTCCGAACGCATCCGCACTTACAACTATCCGCAAGGTCGCATCACCGACCATCGCATCAATCTGACGCTATACAAAATGGATGCGATTATGGACGGCGACATTAGCGAACTCAGTGGCGCGTTGATGGCGGAACATCAAGCCGAGCAACTCGCCGCGATGGCAGAAGATATTGCTTACTAAGTTGAGCTATCGTTGTATCGCAATGAGCATTCAAGACATACTCGCAAGCCATACCAAGCAACTACAAACCGCACTCCAGCTAGATTTCAGCAGCGCACGCATCGAGGTGCAATGTCTGTTGCAAGCGGTGCTGCAAGTCAATCGCGCTTATCTGTTTACGCATCCAGAGCGTATTTTGAGTAATGCCGAATTATTGCGTTATCACGCGCTGTTGGCGCGGCGTTTGCATGGTGAGCCGATTGCTTATTTGCTGGGTGAGCGCGAATTTTTTGGACTGAATTTCAAAGTTACGCCAGCCACTTTAATTCCCCGTCCCGATACCGAATTGTTAGTCGAATTAGCCCTCGCAAAAATTCCTCAGCAAGGCGTGTATCGCTTGTTGGATATGGGCACGGGCAGCGGCGCGATTGCTTTGAGCATCGCTCATGCGCGCCCCAATGCGCAGGTGGTTGCGCTGGATGCTTCGCTAGGCGCGTTAGCCGTGGCAGCAGAAAACCAGCGCGCCTTAAAGCTCAATAACGTCACTTTGCTGCATAGCGATTGGTTCGCTGCGTTAGCGCAACAGCGATTCGATATGATAGTTTCCAACCCGCCCTATATCGAATCCGACGATGTACATCTGAGCCAAGGCGATGTGCGCTTCGAGCCACTGACCGCACTCGCGTCGGGCGTGGATGGCTTAGACGACATTCGCCGCATCGCCGCGCAAGCCATGCAGCACCTCAATCCGCAGGCGTGGCTGATGTTTGAACACGGCTACCAGCAAGCCGCCCAAGTGCGCAAAATTTTGCAACAAGCAGGGTTGCAAGCAATTTTTTCCGCGCACGATTTAGCGGGAATTGAGCGGGTAACAGGTGGGTGCGCAAGCTAAAAAATCGCTCGATAGCCTTGCGTAAGCGATCGACGAAGCGATAAATCGCTGGTCGCTGCTAAATTCGAGCTCCCACAAAATCCAACCCTCAAAATCAGACGCAAAAAAACCGAGCGAACTCGGCTTTTTTTTATGCTAGCTCAGGCTTGCGCCCGATGTATCGACCAAAAGGTCGAGCTGGATTAGAAGTTGTATGCAACGCCTATCGAGAATGCAGATACTTTTGGTGCATTAGCTCCGCCAGCAATCGCGCCAAAACTATCGTACTGTGCACGAATTGTGTATTGAGCATTGATATTGTATTGAGCACCTACGCCCAACAACAAATCAGTTTTAGAACCATTTGAACCTTGACCAGCAAATGCACCAGTAGTAGTGATTTTTCCACTATTTGCAGAAAAGCCAATCTTACCCATCACATCAAATTGTGGAGCTACTGGGTAAGTACCAACCGCAGCAACTTGCAATGCGCTTGTTGACAACGTGATATTGCCGGCGGGGTCGGTCAAAACTGAATCAGCTAACTTAGCATATGCAACTTCAGCCGCAATCATTGGCGTGATGTGATAGCCACCTGCAATACGGAACATACCAGGATTTCCAAATGTGTTTGGCACGCCATTTACAGTGAGAGTTGCGTTGCTATAACTAGCCGCGCCCAAATCTACTGCGCCGTAGAACTTACCGGTGTTATCCGCCAAAGCAGGCGTAGCAACAACGGCTGACAACAGTGCAACTAATGCGATTTTTTTCATGCTGTTTTCCTTAGAAGTTTGAATTGAAAGATTCACCAACGCGCCATTTTTTGCAGCATCGCCAGTGCTATCAAACTAGCCTGCTAAAAGGAATAACCCATTTCAGGATAACCCGTTGCGGGTTATTACTCTGGGAGCATGTCCCGCTCCTTACACACTCATCAATACGCAATTTTTCGCACGCTGCTGATCGCCGCGCGCCAAGATTCGGGGCTGACGCAGGTGCAAATTGCGGCGAGTTTGAATAAGCCGCAGAGTTTTATTTCTAAGTATGAGCGAGGCGAACGCCGCTTAGACTTTGCCGAGTTTATTGAGCTGGCGAGTGTTTTGAATATCGACACCGTTGCTTTTATTGCCGCCTATCAAGCGGCATTAGCCACCCAAGCCCATGTGCGTCGCTATGCGCATCCAAAATAATCGAGTTTCTACAACAGCAAAATCTCTCAGTTTCTCGCTGCGCTTAAATGTTACGCATCTTGCTTGACGCATGACCCTTGCAATCACTACAATTC
>JAVHQO010000059.1:0-17115 GCA_036171175.1 Gallionella sp. | reverse complement strand
AACATTGCTTATTGAAAGACATCGGGCGCGCCGAATACGTCGCCATCAATGACGATGAAGCCATCGCTGCCTTCGACGCGCTGTGCCGCTTTGAAGGCATTATTCCTGCGCTGGAATCGAGTCACGCGCTGGCGCACGCAATGAAAATCGCGCCAACGATGAGTAAAGATAAAGTGTTGTTGGTGAACTTGTCTGGGCGTGGCGATAAAGACATGCAGACCGTCGCGAAGGTAAAAGGAATCACGCTATGAATCGCATCGACCGCACTTTTGCAAAATTAAAACAGAACAATCGCAAAGCTCTCATCCCTTTCATTACCGCTGGCGATCCGTCGCGTGAAATGACAGTCCCGTTGTTGCACGCTCTGGTTGCGGCGGGGGCAGATGTGTTGGAACTAGGTGTGCCTTTTTCCGACCCGATGGCGGATGGCCCGACCATCCAACGCGCTTCGGAACGCGCGCTCAAACTAGGTGTGTCGCTGCGTTCCGTTCTGGACATGGTGGCAGCGTTTCGCCAGCAAGATGCGCTCACCCCTGTGGTGCTGATGGGCTACGGTAATCCGATTGAGGCGATGGGCTGGGATGTGTTCGCGCAACGTGCTGCCTTGGTCGGCGTGGATGGCGTGTTGACGGTGGATTTTCCGCCCGAAGAAAGTCACGACGCGTTTGAACATTTGCAACGCCACAACATCGCACCGATTTTCTTGCTCGCGCCGACCACCAAAGAGTCGCGTATCGCACAAGTCGCCAAGTTGGCGCGCGGTTATGTGTATTACGTTTCGCTCAAAGGTGTAACAGGTTCGGGCAGCATTGATTTATCCGCGATTGAAGAAAAAATGCCGCAGTTGCGCAAGCACATCAAGCTGCCTATCGGTGTCGGTTTTGGTATCCGTGATGCGGCGACCGCAAAAGCCGTTGCGGCTTTGTGTGACGGGGTAGTGGTGGGGAGTCGCATCGTGCAAGAAATCGAAGATTCTAGCGCGAGCAACGTCTTAGAAAATGTAGGGCGTTTGGTTAAAGAATTAAGTGCTGCGATTCATTAAGAGAAAAGATTGGTGTGAATCTGCGGATTCAAAATTAAAGCATTAAAGGGGAAAACTATGAGTTGGTTTCAAACAAAATTACCACCCAAAATCAATCGTCGTGAAGGCGAAATTAAGAAAAGTGTGCCTGAAGGGCTGTGGCATAAATGCCCGACTTGCCAAGCGATTTTGTATCACACCGATTTAGAAAAACATCACTACGTTTGCAAAGAATGTAGCCATCACCACCGCATCACCGCGCGTCAGCGTTTGGATTGGTTGTTAGACAGCGAAGAGCGTTTTGAAATCGGCGCGGAAGTGTTGCCGATTGATACCTTGAAATTCAAAGACCAACGCAAGTATTCCGAACGCATCACCGCCTCGCAAAAAGCCACGGGCGAGGACGACGCGCTGATTGTCATGCAAGGCAATATCCACAAGGTTGCCGTGGTGGTTGCGGTATTTGAATTTAGTTTTATGGGCGGCTCGATGGGCTCGGTCGTGGGCGAGCGTTTTGTGCGTGGTGTGCGCGATGCGATTGAGCAAAAATGCCCATTCATTTGCTTCGCCGCCAGCGGTGGCGCGCGTATGCAAGAAGGTTTGTTGTCGCTGATGCAAATGGCGAAAACCTGCGCGGCACTCACGCAATTATCCGAAGAAAAATTGCCGTTCATTTCCGTGCTGACCGACCCGACCATGGGCGGCGTATCTGCCAGCTTCGCCTTTATGGGTGACGTGGTTATCGCTGAACCCGGCGCGCTGATTGGCTTTGCGGGCGCACGCGTGATTCAACAAACGGTGCGTGAAACGCTGCCAGAAGGTTTTCAACGTGCTGAATTTTTGCTCGAACACGGCGCGGTGGACATGATTATTGACCGCCGCGAAATGCGCGCACAACTTGCGACGCTGATTACTTTGCTGACCAAACAGGCTGCGGTGACGGAGATTGCAGCGGCTTGATTTACGCTCAAGCTTTTATTTGAGTGAGTGCCATTTGTAAATTTCGCACCTAAGCAAACGTAGGGTGGGCAGATTGCCCACCTTTTTGATGTCTGCGTGGACATAACCAGCAACTTGCTATCGCTTTTTGTTTAGTTGAATGGCTAGTTGTTTCATCAGGTAAAACCTGCCCACACCACTGCTTGTAAAATAATTTGCATCACATTAATGATAAGGAATAAATATGGAACGCTGGGTGGTGTACGCTTTTTTATCCATGTTTTTTGCGGGTTTTACCTCAGTCATCGCCAAGCAAGGTCTGGTGGGTATTTCCGGCGAGTTGGGTTTGACGGTGCGAACCTTGTTCGTGTTTTTCTTCATCGTGTTGTTCGCCTTGTTTGCGCTTACACCGTCTGAGTTTGGCGGCTTACGCAAAGTCAATTATTTGTGGCTAGGAATGTCGGGCGTGACCACCGCACTGTCCTGGGTGTTTTACTACAAGGCACTCAAAGTGGGCGATGTCGCGACTGTCGCACTTATCGACAAAGGCAGCGTGCTGGTGGCAATTTTTCTCGCCTGGTTCATCCTTAAAGAAGTCATCACTCTGCGCATTATGGTTGGTGCGGGCTTGATGATTTTGGGTTTGCTGGTTATTGCGAAAAAATAGTATTTTTTTAGGGTGGGCAGATTGCTCACCTTTTTTATTGTCCGCGTGTGCTGGTAAAACTTGCCCACCCTACCCAATTCCATAGTGATTTATGCCCACAACTTTAGCCGACTGGCTCACCCACTTAGAATCGTTGCATCCCAAGACCATCGCACTCGGTTTGGAGCGTGTCGCGGTGGTTAAACAACGCTTAAATCTTCATCCTGATTCTCCGGTCATCGTGGTCGGCGGCACGAATGGCAAAGGGTCGGTGTGCGCGATGTTGGAGGCGATTTTGTATGCAGCGGGTTACAAAGTGGGCTGCTATACCTCGCCGCATTTATTGCATTACAACGAACGGGTGCGGGTGGCGAAACAGCCGGTGAGCGATGCGGAATTGTGTGCGTCGTTTGAGCAAATTGAGCGGGCGCGTGGTGAGGTCGCGTTGACTTATTTTGAATTCGGCACGCTTGCCGCGATGCAATGTTTTATCGCGCATCAGGTCGAGGTCGCGATACTTGAAGTGGGGCTGGGCGGCAGGTTGGATGCGGTGAACGTGTTCGATAGCGACTGCGCGCTGGTGACTTCCGTGGACATTGATCACGTCGATTACCTGGGCGACACGCGCGAGAAAATCGCGTTTGAAAAAGCGGGAATTTTTCGCGCTAACAAAGTGGCGATTTGTGCGGACCCTAAAGTGCCTGATTCCTTGCGTGACCATGCGCAAGCTATCGGCGCGGAACTGTGGTGTATAGGCTCTGACTTTGGTTGCACACCGCACCAAGGGCAGTGGGACTATCGCAGTAAAGTGGGTGCACGCAATGCTTTGCCGCATCCCGCTTTGCGCGGCGCATTTCAGTTGAATAATGCCAGTGCAGTGCTGGCGGTGTTGGATGTACTGCAAGACCGTTTGCCAGTGAGTATGGCAGCGGTGCGGCGCGGGTTGACGGAGGTGGAGTTGACTGGACGTTTTCAGTTTGTGCCAGGCAAGCCGCAATTGATTTTGGATGTGGCGCACAACCCGCACGCGGCAAAATCTCTAGCGCAAAATTTTGCCAATTTGCCGCCGTGTCCACACACTTATGCGGTGTTTGCGATGCTTAAAGATAAGGATATGGCGGGCGTGGTGGCGTTGATGAATCCGCACGTGGATAGTTGGTTGGTGGCGGGCATCAATGCGCCGCGCGGTGCGTCTAGCGAGGAGCTGCTGCAAGTGTTAGCCGCAGCGCAAGTACGAGGTCGTGTGATCGCGTTTGAAAATGTCGCCGATGCCTTACGTTTTGCCTATAAAGCGGCAGGCGAAAATGATAGAATCGCCGCCTTTGGATCGTTCTATACGGTCGCTGCGGTGATGCAGGAGCAGCAAATTCACGTTGCTTAATTGCGTTGCGGTATCAAATCAAGCGAGACACTCTCATGGCAAAACAGCTCACAGACGAAGAAATCAATCTCCGCCGCAAACTGCGCCGTCGCCTTATCGGGGCGAGCGCGTTAATTCTTACTTTAGTTGTCGTGTTGCCGATGCTGCTCGATAGCGAACCTAAAATTTCTGGACAAGACATTGAGTTGCGTATTCCTGCACCCGATCAAGTCGGCGAGTTTGTGCCTAGTGTGGAAAGTGTTGAGTCAACGGATGTAGCCGTTAGTGCGGTTACATCCGTCAGCGCAGTTTCAGCGGTGAGCGCGCTTGTGGCAAAGATGCCGATAAACTCTGTCGTGGCAAGCTCTGTAGCGGCTGTGACGGCACCTGTTGCAAGCCTCCCTGTTGTCAAAAAAGCCGAAGCACGCCCTGTCGAAATAAAAAAACCTGAAGTCAAAAAGCCTGAAGCAAAAGTAGCTGACAAGCCGGCCGTTGTTGCCGAAAAATCAGCGACCAGTTTTGTCGCGCAAGTCGGCGCGTATAGCAATGTCGATACCGCGCAGCAGCAATACACACAATTAAAAAATTGGCACTTCAAGGCTTACACCGAAAAAGTGGGCGACAAAACGCGCGTGCGGGTTGGGCCTTATGCCAGTCGCGAACAAGCCGAACAAGTACGCGCTTTGCTAGAAAAACATGGCCTGCATCCTGTCGTTTCGAGTGCTAAATGACCTTGTTTGATTGGCTGTTGTTGGGCATCTTGGTGGTGTCGGTGTTGTTAGGTTTATGGCGCGGCGCGGTGTACGAAGTGTTGTCGTTATTGGGTTGGCCGATTGCGTTTTTGATGAGCAAAACGGTCGCGCCCACATTGGCAAATTATTTGCCGATGAGCAATGAAACAGGGCGCAGCGCGTTGGCGTATGGCTTGGTATTCATCGCGGCGATGTTGCTTTGGGCGATGTTGGTGTGGTTGTTTTCTAAACTCATTACGGCGGCAGGATTAGGTTTTTTAGATGGTTTGTTAGGCGGCGTGTTTGGCGTGTTGCGCGCAGCGTTAGTGATGATGTTACTGGTGTGGGGTGCGGGCATGACGGAGTTGCCCACCCACGCTTTTTGGCAGCAAGCGCAATGGAGTGCGACGTGTGAGGCGGTGGCAATAAAGACACAAGTATTCTTGCCTGACAACTTCGCGCAACGCATCCACTTTCCGCCCCGCGCGTAAAAGATTTAGCAGTTAATTCGGTCTTATTTTTAGGAAAAAATTATGTGTGGCATTCTCGGTGTCGTATCGCAAACCCCCGCTAATCAGCTGCTCTATGACGGCTTGCAAGTGCTGCAACATCGCGGTCAAGATGCGGCGGGGATTGCCACGTTGGATGGGCAAACTTTCCATTTGCATAAAGGCAACGGCATGGTGCGCGACGTATTTCGCACGCGCAATATGCGCGCCATGAAAGGCACCTGCGGCATCGCTCATGTGCGTTATCCGACCGCAGGTTCGTCAGTTGATCACAACGAGGCGCAGCCGTTTTACGTCAATTCGCCGTTCGGCATTGTGTTGGGGCATAACGGTAATTTGACCAACGCGCCTGAGCTCAAACAACAACTGTTTGAGCAAGATTTGCGGCATGTGAATACCAGTTCTGATTCCGAAGTGTTGCTCAATGTGTTGGCCCACGAGCTGCAAGCAAAATCAAAAGGCTTGCGCTTAGATGTGGCAGCGATTTTTGCGGCGGTCAGCAGCGTACATCAGCGTTGCAAAGGCGCGTATGCGGTGGTGGCAATGATTGCGGGCGCGGGGCTGTTGGCATTTCGCGACACGCACGGCATTCGTCCACTGGTGATTGGCGTGAACGAAACCGCAATAGGCAAAGAGTATTTAATCGCATCCGAAAGTGTCGCGCTCGACACCTTAGGCTTTAAGTTTGTGCGCGATGTCGCCCCCGGTGAGGCGGTGTTTGTGGACTTCGCTGGCAATTTGCAGAGCCAACAATGCAGCGTGAATGCGCAGCTTAATTCGTGCATTTTTGAATATGTTTATTTCGCCCGTCCCGACTCGGTGATTGATGGCGTGTCGGTGTATGAATCGCGCTTGTACATGGGCGAATTTTTGGCGGACAAAATCAAGCGCGACTGGGCGCATGTGCCAATTGATGTGGTGATTCCGATTCCTGATTCCAGCCGTCCGAGTGCCTTGCAGTTAGCGAACCGTTTAGATATTCCGTTCCGCGAAGGCTTCGTTAAAAATCGTTACATCGGTCGCACCTTCATCATGCCAGGACAGGCGATGCGCAAAAAATCGGTGCGCCAAAAACTCAACGCGATTGGGCTGGAATTCAAAGGCAAAAATGTGTTGCTGGTGGACGACTCCATCGTGCGTGGCACGACCAGCCGCGAGATTGTACAAATGGCGCGCGACGCGGGCGCACTCAAAGTTTACTTCGCCTCTGCCGCGCCTCCAGTGCGCTTCCCCAACGTGTACGGCATCGACATGCCGTCACGTCGCGAGCTGATTGCAACAGGACGTAGTGACGCAGAAATCTGCCGAGAAATCGGTGCGGATGAATTGATTTATCAAGACCTCGCAGACCTGAAAGCCTCGGTGCGCAAATGCAATCCCACCATCCAGGAATTTGACGCATCGTGCTTTGATGGTCGTTACATCACTGGTGACATTACCCCTGAATTTTTGCAAGCCATGGAAGTGCGCCGCGCTGGCGACAAAGCGGGCGCAAGTGACGACGAACAACTGGAATTAGAGCTGGCGATGAGCGCAAGTTCGATGTGATTGAGGATTGATGGTGCAAGCCCGCAAGGGGCTTGCGACAAAACATGTCGCGCTATACCTAGTGTTTTTGAATGAAGGGCATTCCCACGAAACGACGGAGCAAGTGCTTGTTTTTGAGTGAACCATTGAGCATGAAAAATCGGCAGTGTTGCTTACAATAATCGCGACCTTATCGAGCGAAAATTAAACGTGCCGATTTGATTCTATCGTCATTTTTCCGCAACAATCACAACGGTATTGCTAAAAATTTAGGACTTAAATTATGAACAAAGAAAATTATCAACCCGAAACCTTGGCGGTGCGCGCGGGTACGCAGCGCAGCCAATTTGGCGAACATTCTGAAGCGATGTTTTTGACCTCCAGTTTTATTTTTCCGAATGCGGCAGCGGCAGCGGCGCGCTTTATTGGTGAAGCTCCGGGCAACATTTACGCGCGCTTTACCAACCCGACTGTGACCATGTTTGAAGAGCGTCTCGCGGCACTCGAAGGCGCGGAACAATGCGTTGCGACCGCCTCTGGTATGTCGGCGATTTTGGCGTGTGTGATGGGTGTATTGAAGGCGGGCGATCACATTGTCGCGTCGCAAAGCCTGTTCGGTTCGACGGTGAATTTGTTTAACAACGTCATCAAAAAATTTGGCGTGGAAACGACTTATGTTTCCACTACTAATGTGGCGCAATGGCAAGCGGCGGTGCGTCCGAATACCAAGTTATTTTTTTTGGAAACCCCGTCCAATCCACTCACCGAAATCTCTGACATCGCGGCAATTTCTGTTGTCGCAAAATCTTGCGGTGCAGTGCTGGTGGTTGATAATTGTTTTTGCACGCCTATCTTGCAACGCCCGCTGGACTTCGGCGCGGACATCGTGATTCATTCCGCCACCAAGTACATCGACGGACAAGGTCGGGTGTTGGGCGGCGCGGTGTTGGGCAGCAAAAAAATGATGGAATCGGTGTACGGATTTTTGCGCACCACTGGACCGACCATGAGCGCGTTCAACGCGTGGGTGTTCTTGAAAGGTTTGGAAACACTCAAGCTGCGCATGGATGCGCATAGTGCCAACGCGCTGGAATTAGCGCGCTGGTTGGAGCAACAGCCCAATGTGGCGCGCGTGTTCTATCCCGGTTTGCCGTCGCATCCGCAACACGCGCTGGCGATGCGCCAACAAAAGACTGGCGGCGGCATCGTGGCGTTTGAAGTTAAGGGCGGCAAAGACGCGGCATGGCGCGTAATCGACAACACCAAGTTGCTGTCGATTACCGCGAATCTGGGCGACACCAAAACCACTATCACCCATCCCGCCAGCACCACGCATGCACGCATCACTCCCGAAGCGCGCGCGGCGGCCGGGATTACAGATGGTTTAATCCGCATCGCAGTGGGGTTGGAAGCGCTGGTGGATATACAAAACGATTTGGCGCGCGGACTGTGAAGACCACCGCACAACTACTACGCTTGCCGATACGGTGTTAAAAAATGGCTCAAAATCCTCATTTACTAATTTGTAAATTCCGGCTTTTCGCCATTTTTTGCCTTGCCTCGACTGCGCTCGCTACGTTGTTCGGAGGTCTTCAATGATTGAGGTATTGTCCGCACAAGTTGGTGCTGCCCTGAAAGCTCACGGCTTGATGTTGGCTACAGCCGAGTCTTGTACCGGCGGCGGCGTGGCGCAGGCAGTGACTGATATTGCGGGAAGTTCAGCTTGGTTTGAGCGCGGTTTTGTCACTTATTCCAATTTATCTAAGCAGCAAATGTTGGGTGTCACCGAGGCAACATTGCTAGCACATGGCGCAGTGTCCGAGGCGGTGGTGCGCGAGATGGTCAGTGGCGCGTTGGCGATGAGCCGCGCGCAAATTTCATTGGCGGTGAGTGGTATTGCGGGGCCAGATGGCGGCTCCTTGGACAAGCCTGTAGGCACGGTCTGGTTCGCATGGGGAATGACATCGGGCGCGTGCGTGGCGCGTCGTTATGTGTTGGCAGGCAATCGCGCCCAGGTGCGCCAACAAGCGGTGGAGCTTGCATTGCAAGGCATTTTAGAATTACTCGCATCGCATATCGAATCAGCCTAATTCAAAATAAAGAACGAACGTTCTGTACAAATTAAAAATCGTGTGCCACAATCCGCGCACTTTTTAAGGAGAACCATCATGGATGAAAACAAAAGCAAAGCCCTGTCAGCTGCCCTCGCCCAAATTGAAAAACAATTCGGTAAAGGCTCGATTATGCGTCTGGGCGAAAACGATGTGACCAAAGATATTCAGGTGGTTTCGACAGGTTCGCTAGGCTTGGATATTGCACTGGGTGTGGGCGGCTTGCCGCGTGGTCGTGTGATTGAAATTTATGGTCCAGAGTCATCGGGTAAAACCACTTTAACTTTGCAAGTCATCGCGGAAATGCAAAAGCTCGGTGGCACGGCAGCGTTCATCGACGCGGAGCACGCGCTTGATCCAGGCTATGCAAAAAAGCTCGGCGTGAAAGTGGAAGATTTACTGATTTCGCAACCTGACAACGGCGAACAAGCCTTGGAAATCGTGGATATGTTAGTGCGTTCGGGTTCGGTTGATGTGGTAGTGGTGGACTCGGTTGCGGCATTGACACCGAAGGCTGAAATTGAAGGTGAAATGGGCGATGCGCAAATGGGGCTGCACGCGCGGCTGATGTCGCAAGCCTTGCGCAAATTAACGGGAAACATCAATCGCTCCAATACCATGGTGATTTTCATTAACCAAATCCGCATGAAAATCGGCGTGATGTTTGGCAATCCAGAAACCACCACTGGAGGTAACGCGCTTAAGTTCTATGCTTCGGTGCGTATGGATATTCGTCGTATCGGCGCGATTAAAAAAGGCGACGAAGTAATCGGTAATGAGACCCGCGTTAAGGTGGTAAAAAACAAAGTTGCCCCCCCATTCAAAGAAGCCTTATTTGATATTTTGTACGGCGAAGGAATTTCGCGTGAAGGTGAAATTATCGACTTAGGCGTACAACATAAATTGGTCGAAAAAGCGGGTGCGTGGTACGCCTATAACGGCGAAAAAATCGGTCAAGGCAAAGACAACGCACGTGAGTATTTGCGCAACAATCCCGACATCGCGTTTGAGATTGAAAACAAAGTGCGCGGCGCATTGAACATCGCTTTGTTGGCGGGTAGCGATAAACCAAAAACCAAAGCGGCTGGGAAAGCGGGTAAAGCGGATGCAAAAACTGAAGTTAAAGCGGACGACGCTGAGGTTTAAGTAACGGTAGTGAGCAGATAAAAATGCGGTACAGAGTTCTGTGCCGCATTTTGTTTTGTGCCGACTATTTTTGCAGGTCAGGAGGGCGCGATGGGATATAAAAAAGTAGCAATCAGCTTGCGCGCACGCGCCTTGCAATGCTTGGCGCGACGCGAATATAGCCGCGCTGAATTACGCGCAAAACTGTTGCCGCATGTTGAAATTGAAAATGATTTTGAGCAAGTTCAGCCGATAGATTTAGATGCACTGCTGGATGATTTAACCGCGCGCGGCTGGTTATCGGATGCGCGCGCCACGACCCAATTTGTCCACGCTAAACGTAGCCGTTTTGGTACGCAGCGCATTACTCAAGAGCTACGCCAGCGTGGCATTAGCACCGAGCTTATCGAGGCGACGTTGCCTGTGCTGCAAGAGACCGAGTTAGACACCGCGCGTGAAGTGTGGCAAAGGAAATATCGCACCCCGCCCTTGGATGCCAAAGAGAAAGCGAAACAAATGCGCTTTTTACAATCGCGTGGTTTTTCGTTTGAGATTATTGGCAAAGTATTTCGTGCCCTAGACGAAGACGAAGAAAGTTAAGGTAATATCGTTTAATCGCTTCTGCATTGAGGATAATTTATGCGCCACCAGCCACTAAAAGAACGCGCTTAGTACATACGGGCTGATTATTTTGGCTAATGCAGGGCGCACATTCTGTTACGCGCCGCTGCTCTAAAGTATAATCGCGCCCCTCGAATTTCACCCCTTCACCTCTATGTTCAAAGTCTCTGTTGGTCTCGCCGCCCTCTCCCCTTTCCGTTTAGAAAAACTACGCACCACACTACATCTTGCCGCACCCACGGTGGTGTTGGTGCAGTCGCGCCATTGTTTTTTTAGCGCGCTTAAAAGTGCTGCGTTGTCCGCGCCACAAGCAGCGTTGCTGGATAAAGTTTTAGGCTTAGATGCGAATGCAGGCGAACCCAAAAATGCAGCGGAATGTACCCGCGTGTTGGTCGTGCCGCGTCTAGGTACGATTTCTCCTTGGTCAACTAAAGCCAGCGAAATTGCCGCGCATTGCGGTGTGACCGAGGTGACCCGCATCGAACGCGGCATGATTTTTTATGTAACGAGCAGCAGCGGCAAAGCCTTGAGCAAAGCCGAGCTGGCGGCGACATTGCCCGTATTGCACGACCGTATGACCGAATCAGTTTTGGATAATCTGGACGCTGCTGCGGAGCAGATTTTTCAGCAAGGTAGCTCGCAACCCTTGCTGGTGATTGACGTATTAAAAGGTGGCGCAAAGGCGTTGGATGTGGCAAATCGTGAATTAGGTTTGGCGTTGTCGGCAGATGAAATTGACTACTTGGTGGAAAATTTTAAGAAGTTGGAACGCAATCCAACCGATGTCGAACTGATGATGTTTGCGCAGGCAAATTCAGAACATTGCCGCCACAAAATTTTCAATGCGGATTGGATCATCGACGGCGAGGTGCAAGATTTATCGTTGTTCAACATGATACGCAACACGCACAAGCTCAATCCGACGGGCACGGTGGTGGCGTATTCGGATAATTGTTCGGTGATTGAAGGTGCGCGCGTGGAGCGTTTCTATCCGCGCGCCAACGGCAGTTATGAATTTAGCGACGAGCTGATGCACACGCTGATGAAAGTTGAAACGCATAATCATCCGACTGCGATAGCACCGTTTGCGGGCGCGGCAACGGGTTCGGGTGGCGAGATTCGCGATGAAGGTGCGACAGGTACAGGCTCGCGTCCTAAAGCAGGCTTGACTGGATTTTCAGTCTCCAACTTAAACATTCCTGGCTTTGAACAACCGTGGGAGCAATACGAGAAGGGAGAAGAGGGAAGGGAGAAGGGTAAAACCTCCGCTCCACTTTTGACTTTACCCTTGAGTGCCGAAGGCACGAACCCTTCACCCTTCCAGCCTTTTCCATCGGCAACGACTTATGGTAAACCCTCGCGCATCGTTACTGCCTTGCAAGTCATGCTGGATGGGCCATTGGGCGGGGCGGCGTTTAACAACGAATTTGGTCGGCCGAATTTGACGGGCTATTTCCGCACCTTTGAAGAAACCGTCAGTGGCGAAATGCGCGGCTATCACAAGCCAATTATGTTGGCGGGCGGGGTGGGTAATATTTCTGCGATTCATACCCATAAACATGATTTACCGGTCGGCGCATTAGTCGTGCATTTGGGTGGGCCTGGCATGTTGATAGGCTTGGGCGGCAGCACTGCATCGAGTATGGACACGGGCAGTAATGCGGAAAACTTGGACTTCGATTCGGTGCAACGCGGCAACCCCGAAATGCAGCGTCGCGCGCAAGAAGTTATCGACCGTTGCTGGCAGTTGGCTGAAGATAACCCAATCCTATCCATCCACGATGTGGGCGCGGGCGGTATGTCGAATGCCTTGCCAGAGTTGGTGCATGGCGGCGGGCGCGGCGCAGCGTTTGAGCTGCGCAAAATTCCTTTGGACGAAACGGGCATGTCGCCTAAACAAATTTGGTGTAATGAATCGCAAGAGCGTTATGTGTTGGCGATTGCGCCTGAACGCTTAGAACAATTCCGCGCGTTTTGTGAACGTGAACGCTGCCCGTTTGCGGTGGTCGGCGTGGCGGTTGAAGACGACCAACTCACGGTGCGCGACACCGAATTTAGCAACGATGCGGTCAATATGCCGCTGTCAGTGTTGCTCGGTAAGCCGCCCAAAATGACACGCAATGTGACGCGCGAAATTGCGCATTTGAGCAGTTTTGATACCAGCGGTTTAAGCCTTGCCGAATCTATCGAACGCGTGCTGCGCTTGCCTGCCGTGGCGAATAAAACTTTCCTGATTAGCATCGGCGATCGCACCGTGGGCGGTATGACTGCGCGCGACCAAATGGTCGGCCCTTGGCAAGTTCCTGTCGCCGACGTGGCGGTGAGTTTGATGGGCTTTAACACTTACAAAGCGGAAGCCTTTGCGCTCGGTGAACGCACGCCCTTGGCGTTGATTAACGCGCCCGCATCGGGTCGTATGGCGGTCGGTGAAGCCTTGACCAATATCGCGGCGGCACGCATCGCCAAAATTGGCGACGTGAAATTGTCGGCGAACTGGATGGCGGCAGCGGGGCATGGCGGCGAAGATGCCGCGCTATTTGACACCGTGCGCGCGGTCGGTATGGAGCTGTGTCCGCAACTGGGCATCAGTATTCCGGTTGGCAAAGATTCCATGAGCATGAAGACGGTGTGGAATGACGGTAAAACCAGCAAAGCCGTGACTGCCCCGTTGTCGCTGATAGTCACGGCGTTCGCGCCCTGTACGGATGCCCGTGACACACTCACGCCGCAACTTGCTGCTGACACCGACACCACGTTGTTGCTGATTGATTTGGGCTTAGGCAAAAATCGTATGGGCGGCTCAGCGTTGGCGCAGGTTTACAAACAAGTTGGCGATGTCGCCCCCGATGTGGACGACGCAAGCCTGCTCAAAGCCTTGTTTGAGTTGGTGCAAACCTTGAACACCGAAGACAAATTGTTGGCGTATCACGATCGTTCCGATGGCGGCGCGTTTGTGTCCTTGTTCGAAATGGCGTTCGCTGCGCATCTGGGCTTGAATATCACGCTCGACGAATTGCATGGCGATAATCTGCGCGCTTTGTTTAACGAAGAATTGGGCGCACTGGTGCAAGTGCGTAATCGCGATGTGGCTTACATCATCGACTTGGCGCATCAAGCGGGACTCAAGAGCGTGCAAAAGCTCGCCACGATTAACGAAACAGGCATGATTAACATTCGGCGCGGCGATGAATTGTTGTACAGCGCGAGCGGCGTAACACTGCAACGCATCTGGTCGGAGACCACTTACCAAATGCAAAAGCTGCGCGATAACCCCGCGTGTGCGCAGCAAGAATTTGACGGCTTATTAAACGTAAAAGATGCGGGTTTACACGCCAAACTGACTTACGATTTGAACGAAAACACTGCGCCTGCGTTGTTGCGCAGCCGTCCGAAAATGGCGATTTTGCGTGAGCAAGGTGTGAATGGTCAGGTCGAAATGGCAGCGGCGTTCGACCGTGCAGGCTTTGCTACGGTTGACGTACACATGAGCGACATCATCAGCGGACGCGTCGCTTTGGACGAGTTCAAAGGCTTGGCGGCGTGTGGTGGATTCTCTTACGGCGACGTGTTGGGCGCAGGCGAAGGCTGGGCAAAATCTATCTTGATGAACAACCGCGCGCGTGACCAATTTAGTGCGTTCTTTAATCGCACCGATACCTTCGCTTTGGGCGTGTGTAACGGTTGCCAGATGATGAGCAATTTGCACGAAATTATTCCAGGTGCGGCGAATTGGGCACACTTTGGACGCAATCAATCCGAGCAATTTGAAGCGCGTTTTGTGATGGTCGAGGTACAAGCATCGCCGTCGATTTTGTTCGCTGACATGGCGGGCAGTCGGATGCCGATTGTGGTCGCACACGGTGAAGGCTACGCCGACTTTAAGGATGCAAAAACGCTCAAAGCGGCGCAGCCTTTAGTGTCGTTGCGCTATGTCGATAATGCGGGCAACGCAACTGAAAGCTATCCGCTTAATCCAAACGGCTCGCCGCAAGGCATTACTGGTTTGACCACGCCAGACGGACGTTTCTCAATCATGATGCCGCACCCAGAACGCGTCATCCGTGCGGTGCAAAACTCTTGGTATCCGAGCGATTGGCAAGAGAATGGCGCATGGTTAAAAATGTTCCAAAACGCGCGTAAGTGGGTCGGTTAATTTGATTTGAGCCGCAATAAAAAAGCGACTTCTCAGTCGCTTTTTTATTGTGGCTCAAAATCCTTAAATAAGGTTACTGGGTCATGCTGCACGCAGCATTTTAATTGAGTGTGGTGTTGAAATTAACTGTAGCAGTTTCACCTGGACGCAGTTCGCCTGCCGTGTAGCCCAGCTCAGCTGGCATCGCAAGGGGGTAGTCGATCACAATGTTGCCTAGGTTATGACTCGCACCATCGGTATCGGCGTTGCTTGTAGTTAAAAATTTTGGGTAATTAGCGGCAGGGCGTGTCGTGCCTGTTAGGTTGAGCTTGAAGCCTTTGCCTGTAGCATTACTAGGTGCACCTATCGTGCTAGAACAGTTTGTTGCATTAGTGGGGGCGATGAGGTTGGCATCGAAACTTAAAGCGGAATTGAGAGCATCACTAATTTGCGTCAGGTTGGCAGCGATGGCGCCAGTGTTTGCTACGCTAATGTTCCAGCTCGCTAAGCTCGCAGGGATGTATTTAGGATTACTCACACCATTGCTGGTGTCGCACAGCACGTTCACTGTTTTAGTGACTTTGAGTGTGGCAATCAGGCAAGCATGAGTTTCTGTGAATAAGGTGCTAACTTCGCTGGCATTAAGCGCGCCATCAAATACTTTAACTTCATCGACTAAGCCCGTAAATTTATAGCCCACGGCAGCACCCCAGCCGCTGATATGGAAGGTGTTATTGACAGTTGCTGTAGTGTTGTTAGGTACGCTAAGTTGTTGTGCTAACACTTGCGCCACCCCATCTAGATACAGGCTGTTATTCGTCACGCTGCCATTGGTAAAAATTGCCGTGACGTGATGCCAACCATTTGCCAGCCCTGCTGAACTAATGCCATATACATCGCTATTACCAGTATTAAAGCCAAAAAACCCGTTGATCAGCCATAAGTCATGGGCGTTCCAGCCAACAGGCATGACATTATTTGTACCGTTCCAATTCATCCAAAAGCTCACGCTGGTTTGAGCATTGGTACCCAGATTAACAGGTAATCCTGCGACTCTCAGTTCGCTACTGCCACCCGCAAAGCTGCCATATCCGCATGTACCGGGTGAGCCAGCACGAGCGGGTGTAGCTGTTACGGGTACGGCGAGCGGTGTGCCGATAGCCGAGCCCGTGTGATTGTTTCCGCTGCTATCGGCGGCAGCCCCCCAACTGGCTTCTTCTAAATGATATTGCGCGAGTAAGGTAGGGGTGAGTCGGTTGATAAAGGTGCAGATTACAATTGCGCCTGGCGAGGTTGATGAGGCGGGTAGGGTCAAGGTGTTGCCGAACAAAGTGGTTCCCGCAATCGCGGCATTATTAGCATCAACACAGCTTGCTGATATGAGGCTAAAACCGACAGGCATGTTGACTTGATTGATGTCGGTGGCGGTATTGTTGGTCGCAAAAGCGACGTTGCTGAGTCCGAGAGCAGTGGTTGGGGTGGCCTGGAGCGTGGTGCTAATTGATGTGGGAGTGCCGGGCAACCCATTTGTACCTGTATAGCTGAAAGTCCCTACCCCGTTCACGCTGCTAGAGCGGACGGTGATGCCTGTTGGGCAAGCATGTGTTTCATTAAATAATGCGCTGACATCGGCAGCGGCGAGTGCACCATCAAATACTTTGACTTCGTCTATCAGCCCAGTGAATTTGTAGCCTGTGTTTGCGCCAAAGCCGCTGATATGTAGCGTACTCGCTACGCTGACATTGAATAAATTGGGTGTGCCGAATTGCTGGATGAGTGTTTGCGCGACACCATCAATGTATAGGCTGTTGGTGGTGACGCTGCCATTGCTGAAAACAGCGACAACGTGATGCCAGCCATTCGCCAATCCTGCTGAACTGATGCCATACACATCACTGTTATTACTATTAAATCCAAAGAAGCCATTGGCCAGCCATAAGTCATGGTTATTTCCCCAGCCGATAGGCATTACCGAGTTTGTACCATTCCAATTCATCCAAAAACTCACACTGGTTTGTGCGCCAGCGGTGAGATTGACAGGCAAAGCTGAAATAGATAAGTCGCTACTACCGCCACTGAAACTGCCATAGCCGCAAGTACCTGTTGCGCCTGGCCTGGCGGGTGTGTTGTTAAGCGAGCTGGGAAGCGGTGTACCACTAATGCTGCCATTACGATTATTGCCGCTGCTGTCAGGCACGCTACCCCATGCTTCTTCTAGATGATATTGCCCCAGCAAAACAAAGCTGTGCGCACTTTGCGCGTAACAGATGAGTGCTAAAAAAAGCAAAATGACGCGCAACGTTTTGCTTGGCGCGGTAGGCATTGAATGCACTTTATAGTTTTTAATGGTTAGTGTTGGTCGGTAGATTGCCTCTCCTAAGGACAATCTAAAA
>JAVHQO010000058.1:0-3781 GCA_036171175.1 Gallionella sp. | reverse complement strand
ATGTAGAGCGTGTGCATGCTTGGCGCATCAAAGCCGGTAAGCCACATGTCACGCACGATCACCAGTTTCAGCGGGTCGCCATCGGCCTTCATGCGCTCGGCCAGCACCTTGCGCTGCTCCTTGGTGGTGTGATGCTTGGCAAGTTTCGGCCCGTCGCTGGAAGAGGCGGTCATCACCACCTTGATGGCCCCTTTGCGCAGGTCGTCCGAATGCCAATCGGGCCGCAGCTGGATGATTTCTTCATACAGATCAACCGCAATCCGCCGCGACATGCTCACCACCATCGCCTTGCCCGCAAACACTTCCTGGCGGGCCTCAAAGTGCGCCACGATGTCGCGGGCAATGTTCTTGATGCGCTGTTCGCTGCCTATCAGCGCCTCCATCTTGGTCCATTTGGCCTTGGCCTTTTGTGTCTCGGTCAGCTCTTCTTGCTCCAGCTCTTCGTCCAGTTCGGCAATCAGCTTCTTGCCCTCATCGCTCAAGCTCACCTTGGCCAGACGGCTCTCGTAGTAGATGCGTACGGTCGCGCCGTCTTCCACCGCCTGGGCAATGTCGTAAATATCCACGTAATTGCCAAACACCGCCGGGGTGTTGACATCGGTCTTTTCGATGGGTGTGCCGGTGAAGCCCAGGTAGGTGGCGTTGGGCAAGGCATCGCGCAAATACTTGGCAAAGCCATACACCACCCGTTTGCCAACCACGTCACCGGCAGCATTCTTGTCATCCACCGTTTTGGCGGCAAAGCCGTATTGCGTGCGGTGCGCCTCATCGGCAATCACCACAATGTTTTGACGGCGCGACAGCTCCTCATGCACATTGCCCTCTTCGGGCTGAAACTTTTGAATGGTGGAGAAAACCACACCACCAGCGGACACTTTCAAAAGCGCCTTCAGATGGTCGCGGTCTTTGGCCTGCACCGGCTCTTGACGCAGCAATTGTTTGGAGGCGGCAAAGGTGTCAAACAGTTGGTCGTCCAGATCATTGCGGTCGGTGATCACCAGCACCGTCGGGTTGTTCAGCGCCAGCACAATCTTGCCGGTGTAAAACACCATCGAGAGCGACTTGCCCGAGCCCTGGGTGTGCCACACCACACCGGCCTTCATATCGCCTTTGGGTTGTGTTTTCACGCTAGGTATGCCATAGCTGGCCGGGTTTTGGTGCACCGATGGCACAGCGCTGATGTCTGCCGCGCGCAAGGTGGAGGCCACCGCCGCATTCACCGCGTAATACTGGTGGTAGGCCGCCAGCTTTTTGGTGGTGCTGAGGGTGATCTGGTCCGTCTTCGGGTCTTCTAGGCGGCTCTTTTCAAACACGATGAAGTGGCGCACCAAGTCCAGCAAGGTGGCCGGGTTCAGCATGCCCAAAATCAGCGTCTCCAACTGGCTCACCAAGTGCGACGCTTCGGCCTTGCCGTCCGCACTTTTCCACACCATAAAGCGCGACAAACCCGCCGACACCGAGCCAGCTTTGGCCTCCAGCCCATCGGAGATCACCACGATGGCATTGGTGGTGAACAAGCTCGGTATGGCCTGTTTGTAGGTTTCAATTTGTTGGTACGCTGTTTTCACCGTGGCCTTGGCATCGGCGGCGTTTTTCAGCTCAATCACCACCAGCGGCATGCCGTTCACAAACAGCACCAGATCGGGCCGCTTGTTCTGGTGGTTTTCGATCACCGTGAACTGGTTGGCCACCACAAAATCGTTGTTCTCTGGGCGGTCAAAGTCAATCAGCCAGATGCGCTCGCCGCGCGTGTCGCCATCCTTTTGCAGGTTGACGGGAACCCCTTCGGTGAGCAGCCGGTGAAACGCTTCGTTGTTGGCCAGCAGGTCGGGCGAGTGGATGCGCTGAACATCCTTCAGCGCCATGTCCACCACGTCATTGGGCAGCCGGTGATTGATACGCTGTGCCGCCTGCGTCATGCGCTCAAGCAGCAGCACGTCAGCGTAGTGGGCACGCTGCGGGTGCTCACTGTCCGGGGCCATGCTCGGGCCGTGCAAATAGGTGTAGCCCAGCCGCTCCAACAGTTTGATGGCAAAGGCTTCAATGGCGGATTCGGTGAGCATGTGAGGTTCCTAGGGTGGCCGCGTGTCTCTTAAGTTGACGTTTTCTCTTGTGTTTTAAGAGAGGCTAAGTGATTGATTTGAAAGGTGATGCTTGAATTTCATTGGCAATTTCTCTCATCAAGCTCTCATCAATTTTTCACGTTAAAGAGAGTCCAGGAGGGGTGAGCGTAACTGCCTTGGTTAACGATCTTTTGATTCCGGCGAAGCTCAGTGAGCAGGTTGCCCACTTTGGCTTTGCGTTGCTTGTCGTCCATCCAATCTGGCAACTTGTTCCACAGCAACTCATCAATGTCCCTGCGTGAAAGCGAGCCGTGTTCTTTCACGGCTTTGCAGATCAAATCCAGGTAATACTGGTTGTCAAACGCAATGTTTTTGCTGTACCGCGCTTTTTGCCCCGTTTGCTGCGCCAACGACTTAGCCACAAAAAAGTTGGGCTTGCGCCCCTCAATCAAGCCCTTGGCTTTCAGCAATTTTTCCTCATCGGTTGTCAATGCTAGGCGCTTTTGCACCTTGTCCAGCGCCATGATGTCCTGCAACGTCAGCCCCCCGTCACGCGCCAGCATGCGGGCATAGTCCATATCCAGCACCTTGCCCGTCAGAGTCAACAGCACCCGGTTGCCTGAAAAATCGAAGTCCGGCATGGGGAAGAAGCGCTGCCGCTGAAACAAAAACAGCTTGCGAATACCGCCACCCGCCGTGTCCACCATCTTCAGGTTGAACATGGCTGTGGCCAGAAACCGGTTGCGGTAATGCTCCTCGGGCGCATCTTCCATCACCACCCGGCGCACGTCGCCGGGCACAAAGCTGCCTTTGTTGGTAAAGCTCAGGCTCTCTTCCCGTTCCACCACGTTGATGCGCCCCGCCAGCGTGTAGTCTTGATGCGCAATGCAGTTGTTCACGGCCTCCCGAATCGCATACGGCTCGTACTGGTCAATCTCATCCGGGAACAGCGTGCCTTCGCGGATGTAGCGGTACTTCAGGTTGCGAATCTTGGCGTACACCTTGTCCACCGCCAGCAGCAGCGGCATGCCAAACAGGGCGTAGTCCCGGTCGTTACCCAAATGGTCCTTGAGCAACCAACGAATCTTGGCCTCTGCAGGCAGCAAGAAATGCTCAGCCTCCTCACGCCCAAGCAGCAACAGGGCTGTGCGGGTGATGTGCCCCTTGATGGTCAGCTTGGCCTTGTTCAAAAAAGTTGGCATGTCCCAGCCATCCACCTCGGCCGCCTTGTCCGGGAACTTGGCTCTGTAGTTGCGCCGCGCCACTGCCAAGGCCTCTTCATCCAGGTCGGCCAAGCTGGCACCGGGCACGATGACGGCGCTCCAGTCGTCCACGGTCGATTGCGCCCGAATACGCTCAATCTCCTCCAGATTCAGCGGCGACAGCGCTTCACCATCCCGCCCGTAGTAATGCCCATCAAACGCCACGGGCAAGCCCTTGGGCGCGGCGGGTACCTCAAACACCACCACTCTCCCCTTGGCGTGCGCCACCTCATGAATTTCAATGAAAGTGATGCGATTGGTGGTCTTGTTCGCAATCTCTTCCTTCAGGCTGTCCAAATCCTTGCGCGCCATGCGAAAGTTGGTGCCCACCACCTGCCGCTGATCATTCACGCCAAACACCAACCACGCCGCGCGCTGGTGTTTGAGGTTGGCCTCATTGCAAAGTGCCGAGAAATACTTGCCCAGCTTGGTGAAGTCATAGCCGTTTTTGGCTTC
>JAVHQO010000057.1:0-3788 GCA_036171175.1 Gallionella sp. | reverse complement strand
GGCGTGCTGTTGCTCAACACGGTGCTGACGGTGCAGGCGCATCAGGCGAATTCGCATCAGGGCAAAGGCTGGGAGACCTTTACCGACGCGGTGATTGCGGCGGTGAATGCAAAATCTGAACCGGTGGTGTTTGTGTTATGGGGTGCGAATGCGCGCAAAAAATTGGCGTTGATTGATAGCCGTCGCCATGTCGTTATCGAGTCGCCGCATCCCTCGCCGCTGTCGGCGTATCGCGGCTTCTTTGGCAGCCGCCCTTTTTCCAAAATCAATGCGGCATTGCGTAACGCGGGGAAGACCGAAATAGATTGGCAAATTCCTGATTTGTGAGCGGGGAAGTTAAGGCTCAATGATAGAATCCGCCGCCATGTTAAACGACCGCGCACAACTGTTACTCAAGACCTTAATGGAACGCTTTATCAGCGACGGCCAGCCGGTTGGCTCGCGCGCGCTATTGCAATATTCAGGCTTGGAAGTCAGCCCCGCAACGATACGCAACGTAATGGCCGACCTTGAAGAACTGGGTTTGATACGCAGCCCGCATACTTCGGCGGGGCGCGTGCCGACGGCGTTGGCGTATCGTTTATTTATCGACACCATGCTGGTCACACAACCCTTAGAACAAGGCCGTTTACAGCAGATTGAGCAACAGTTACAACCCGACAATCCGTCGCGCTTAATCACGCAAGCATCGAATTTATTATCCGAATTGACCCACTTTACTGGCGTAGTCGCGACGGCAAAACGCAGCACACTCACCATCCGCCAGATTGAATTTTTGCGCCTAGGCGACAAGCGCGTGTTGCTAATTATTGTGATGCCCGATGGCGAAGTAGAGAACCGCGTGTTGAACATGGCGCGCGATTACACACAGTCGGAACTTAGCGAGGCTGGCAACTTTCTCAACCAACATTATCTGGGTTGCAGCTTCTCGCAAATCCGCACCAAACTGCGCGGCGAATTACACCAATTGCATCAAGACATGAGCGCGTTAATGGCAGCGGCATTGGCAGCGGGAGACGACGCACAAGCTCGTCACAGCAACGATTATGTTATCAGTGGCGAACATAATTTATTGCACGTCAATGAGCTTTCCACCGACATGAATCAGTTGCGCGGGCTGTTTAATTTGTTCGAGCAAAAAACCGAATTACTGCAATTACTCGATGCGGGCGGACGCGGTACGGGCATCCATATTTTTGTCGGCGCAGAGTCAGGCTTAGATCAATTATCAGGATGCAGCGTCATCACCGCGCCCTACGCCGCCGATGGCAAAATCATCGGCACACTCGCCGTCGTAGGACCCAAACGCATGGACTACGAAGGCATCGTTCCGATTGTCGATATGACCGCAAGATTGCTAGGCAATGCTTTATCGCAACATTAAAAGCCCGTAGCGGGCTACCGACTAACCACTCACCAAACTTACTCACTATGGCTTACTTAATCGAACCTCCTTACGCGCACGGCACACCCGAAAAAACTGGCATTTTATTGGTCAACTTAGGCACGCCCGACGCGCCGACTGCGCAAGCCGTGCGTCCTTATCTCAAAGAATTTTTGGGTGACTCGCGTGTAGTCGAAATCCCTAAACCGATTTGGTGGCTGATTTTGAACGGTATTATTTTGAACATCCGTCCAAAAAAATCCGCTGAAAAATACGCATCGGTATGGATGAAAGAAGGCTCACCGTTGCGTGTTCACACTGCCCGTCAAGCCACGTTATTGCAGGGTTATTTGATTCAGCGCACCAAAGCTCCGTTCGTGGTTGAGTACGCCATGAGCTACGGCAATCCGTCGATTATCAGCGTGATGCAAAAACTCAAAGCGCAAAATTGCACGCGCATTTTGGTCGTGCCGCTGTATCCGCAATATGCCGCGAGTGCCACGGCAACCGTGTTCGACCGCGTGTTCGCAGCGGTGCAAAAAATGCGCGTCACACCCGCGCTACGCACCATCAAACATTTTCACGACGACGCGGGTTACATCAAATCTTTAGCTACTAACATCAACGAGTATTGGATGAAAAATGGTCGCCCCGAAAAGCTGGTGATGAGCTTTCATGGTGTGCCGCAATACACCTTGGACAAAGGTGATATGTACCATTGCGAATGCCACAAAACTGGACGGCTATTAGCCGAGGCATTGGGGCTGAAACACGAACAATACGCGGTGAGTTTTCAATCGCGTTTCGGCAAAGCCGAATGGATTAAACCCTACACCACTGCCACATTATTGGAGCTAGGCAAACAAAAAACCAAACGCGTCGATGTGGTTTGTCCAGGCTTTGTCGCCGATTGTTTAGAGACGCTGGAAGAAATTGCGATGGAAGGCAAAGAAGATTTCCAACACGCGGGGGGCGGCGAGTACAACTACATTCCGTGCTTGAATGACCGCGATGATTGGCTGCACGCGCTAACTGATTTGGTGATGGACAATTTGCAAGGCTGGCTCAAAGAACCTAATGCAGCGGAGCTAGAACAAAGCCGCTTGCGTGCGTTGGCGATGGGAGCAAAACAGTAATACTCATCCCTTCAGAACAAAGGAGAGCCCGTCATAGGCTCTCCTTTTTTTCACCGCGTGGACTGCGTCGCTTATATCTCGCTCAACGTCCCATCCGCAAACAACAAAGCGCAGCGGACTGTTTTTTCCGCATAAACCGACTGCATCGCAGTTTGATATTCGCGCATTTGCGCATGGTGGCGCGCGGCATTTTCGCTATCACCTAATTTGTAATCGAGCACCCACACTTGGTCGTCAAATTCGACCAAACGATCGATGCGTTTTAGCTCGCCGCTTGCATTGACATAAGGCATTTCATTGCTAGCACGGCGGTATTGAGTCGCATCAAAAAAACGCGTGAGATGCGGCGCGGCAAGCAGATATTGGGCTTGCTGCCAGAGCGTTGCGATTGCCTCGTCAGGAATATTGAAACGACGTTGGAGAACATCGCGCTCAACCTCCAACAACGATGTAGAAGACGCGGCGAGATGTTGCAACAAAGCATGTAGCCAGATGCCGCGACGTTGCGGATCGCTCATGGCCGGCTTGCGTGTGCCAGTAGGCACAGGCTGGGTGAGGCGTGTATCAACTAAAGAAATGGGGTCAGACTCGATTTTATTATTGAAAAGTAAGTTGGTCTGACCCGCATCGCCACAAGAAAAATTCGAGTCTGACCCCATTTCTTTTTCTTGATGCGCATTCGCGACACGCTCATACCAGCTGTCGGCGATTAACTTGCCGCTACCGCTGACCATCAGCACTTGTTTAGCGCGGGTCATGGCGACATAAAGCAAATTCATATCTTCGCGATCCGCCAGCTCTTTATCCGCCGCAAAATATTTTTCACGCGCCGCGCCGTGGCTGGCTTTATCGGTATACAGCGATAAATGCGCAGGTTTTTTATCGTTGGTCGGCCAATCAAGCAACACGTCCAAACCCTTATCGATTGGTGCTTTGGCGTTGCTGTCCAACAGCCACACCAGCGGTGCTTCCAAGCCTTTCGATTCGTGCACGGTGTAAATGCGCAAGGCGTCACCCGCCTGATCTACCGCGCCCTCGTTGGGTGCTTCGTTGTCGGCCGCTTGCTTGAGTTCGTCCAAAGTACGCAGAAAACGCGACAAACTCGGATAGCGTCCCGCATCGACATTCAGCGCGATTTCGATAAACGCCTGCAAGTTCGCCAGCACCGTGGCACGCATCGCCACAGGCACTGCTGCGGCATAACGCGACTGCACATCGGCATCAAAATAAATTTTGTCGAGCAAATCATGTACGGGTAATTTTTCCGC
>JAVHQO010000056.1:0-3802 GCA_036171175.1 Gallionella sp. | reverse complement strand
AGCGAAGTGCCGAACGGAATGTTAATCAGCGCGCGGGCGTTAATCGCCCAGCCGTTCGCATCCAAGATAGGGGCTAAGTTGCGATTTTTTAATTTGAACCACGCCAAAATCATCGCTGGCCCTGAAATCATCAGCATTAAGCCAACTAATGCTAGCGGCATTTGCCAGACTTTTAACGCTAACACCCCCGCCACGACGGAAGCCAAAATGCCACCGATTGCGCCGATGGCTAAGCCAATCGCGGCAAAAATCCCTGCGAATTTGCCCACATCAAAGGCGGCCTTAATTGGAGCGGCGGGCGCGGCTACCGCTTTGCCGTGATCGACTGCGGTGCTCATCAATTTGTCATCAACGGCACTAGCTTTTGAGGCGGCGAGTTTTTGGATTTGCGCGCTAATCATCTTCACAGCTTTTTTATACGGCGAGAAAAATGCCTGACGAATGCTGATGGGATGGTCGATGATACGCACGATTTGCGCGTCCCAATCTTGTCCTTGGCGATCATAAAAAATCCCGTTACGACCCACCATTAAAAAGTCTGAATCACCCGCTGTAAACGCTGCCGCAACGGTCATTTTTTCTTTGCCGCTGTTGCGCGTGCATTCGCAATACACCAGACACACGCCGCTATTACTAGCGAAGCCTGCGTGTTTCGCGACATCGTCGATTTTGATGCACAGCTCGCAACTGCGTCCGTCTAAAAACAATGTACCAACTTGAAAAATCGCTTTGTCTTTGCCAGTATAAAAATTTCTAAATGAGACAAAGTTATTCACCAGCAAAAATAAATCGCGCTGATAACGCAGTAACTTTTCGACCGACCGGATGGCTTTCACTTCGCTTTCCACGGCAACATCTTGCGCAATCAGCGCGTTGATTTTTGCCTGTGCGTCGCTATGCAAAATAGCGTTAATGCGATTGATGCCCAAGCCTTCCACGCGGTTGACGGGCTTGGCATTTTGCCAGCTTGCATAGGCTGAAAACTTTTCGCACAGTGTTGCCCAGTCACTCGCGCTTAAGGTTTTTTTATCCCCTAGCAAAGGCAATACCACCTTATTGCGCAAGGCGGTAATGGCGGCTTGCCAACTCGGATTGATGCCGTCCGTCAGCGGCAAGGCTTTGTTCGCGGCAATGCTGGCAAGGGGAAAATTCGCGACTGAAATCGTATCTAGCGCAAGCGATTCGGCTGCCAGTTGCTCGTAGTCGCTGGCCGCGCGGCTCAATGGCTCTGCGGCGCGCACGTCATACGCTGCCAACTGACAACGCATAAAATAATCGTTGATTTTGGCTTGCACGGCGTTAAATGCAGTGGCAGCAGCGGCAGTGTTTTCGCCTAACAATAATACTGTTGCATTGGCTGTTTGATGCCATGCCGCATAGCTTTTTAGCTCGCTAAAAAACTGTTCATTAAGATTGTCATTGATGCCTTTTTCGCCGCTCAAATCGGCGACCGAACCGACACATTGCATCGCCTCTTCCACCATGCTCCGCAAAGCGGTATCGGCAATTTGTTGTGCCGCAATCACGCCATCACCGTTAAATTCTAAACTCGCTAACAAGTGGTCGATGTCGTGCATATCCGCAAGTGCAATTTCTAGCGCGTCCGGCTTATTTAAGCTACGCAAAATATGCCGCGCCGATGCCAACACCTGACGACCTTCGTCGCTGCTGTCATTGATTTGGTGCAGCGGCAAAACGTCATGTCCTGCGACTAATAAATCCGCGTCTTTAAGCAAACTGCCCACCCAAGCGAGCGCGGCTAGCACTTCATTAGCGCGCACTTTGCCGTCATTATCGCTGTCTATCATGTCCAGCGTTTTGCTATCAAATTCGATGCCGCGTGTCGGGCAACTTAACGCCACCCAGAGCTTTTGGTCGAGGTCTTTAAGGGCTAATAAATCTGCGCCTGTAGCGAGTTGCACTTGATCAAAACCGCCTGCACGAAAAAAATTCCAAGTATGTGAAGTGCTCATCTAAAACTCCTAATTTTCTTGAAACTCTAAAGTATAAAACGCGTTTTCGTCTTGTGCTAAATGCTTGCTCAAATACGGCATCACTTGCTGCAAAGTGTCATGCAGCAACCAAGGCGGATTCAAGATAAACATGCCGCTGCCGTGCATACCGATGCCTTCCGCACCCAACGCTTTCACGGTTAGCGCAACATGCAGCCAACTTTTCACAGGCAGTTTTTTCAATTCTTCAGGCAAACGACGCGCATCGTCGCGCTGCAATTGTGGATACCACACCGCGTAAATGCCATTAGCGAAGCGTTTCAAGCCTTCATTCAAACTATCTACCACGCGCTGATAATCCTGTTTTTCTTCATACGGCGGGTCGATTAACACCAAGCCTCGACGCGGCGGTGGCGGCAACAATGCTTTCAATGCACCAAAGCCATTAGCTTGATGTGTCAAGGCTTGCGGGTCGTAATCTAAAAAATTTTCCAACAAAATATCGCTGTCGGTGGGATGTAATTCAAACAAACGCAAGCGGTCGTCGGGACGCATTAACTTCAAAGCCACCAAGGGCGAACCAGGATAAATTTTCATCGCACCATCGGGATTTAAGGCTTTAACTAGGGCGACATAGTCCGCCAGTGCGGGCGGTAAATCGCTGCGATTCCACAAGCGCGCGATGCCGCTTTCATACTCGGCATTTTGCGTGGCATACGCGCCATCCAAGCTGTAGCAACCTGCGCCCGCATGGGTGTCGATGTACCAAAACGGTTTGTCTTTTTTAGTTAAGGCTTGCAGTAATTGCATCTGCACAAAGTGTTTGAGCACGTCGGCATGATTGCCAGCGTGGAAAGCGTGACGATAACTGAGCATAATTTTTGCGTGAAAATTCTAAGAAAAATGGAGGGGAAAATGGTTGCGGAAAATTTTAGGCAGCGATTGTGCCATGCGCTACCTCAGAATAAAAATCGCGCTGGCAAGATGCGACAAAATGTCACACCACGACAGGCTGTTTTTGCCTTACATTCGCTACCCCGCATTTCTCGTAGTCAGAACTCGTCATGGATTTGTATCCGCAAGTTTTTAACGCCGAATGGTTGTTGTTAGGCAATTATTTATTCGCCGCAATGCTGCTGCGCGCAGTGTGGACGGCTCAATGGCGAGCGTTGTGGCGCAACACCGCGCAATTTAATTTACTCATTGGCGTGACGATTTGGGTGGGCGCGTTTTGGTTACTTCCCGTGGGGATGCGTGAGGGGCTCAAGCTGCATCCACTCGGTGCGACTTTATTTTTCCTGTTGTTTGATTGGCAAATCGCCACGCTGCTATTGAGCGCGATTTTGTTGCTCGCGCTGCGCTATCAACATATTGATTTAGCCGTATTCGGCATGGCTGGGCTAATAAAAATTGCCTTGCCCGTCGCACTGAGTTGGTTCGGACTCAGACTATTTTATCGTTATGGCAAACCCAATTATTTTGCCTTTGTGTTGTGGAACGGCTACTGCGTCAGCGGCATCACCATGCTCATGGTCGCTAGCATTAACGGCTGGTGCATTGCCAGCCTCGGCAAATACAGCGCGTTCATTTTGCAAAATTCTTATTGGATCACACTACCGACTATCAGCTCAGGCGAAGCGATTTTGACGGGGCTGGCGATTTCAGGCTTTGCGGTTGCTCTGCCGCACGCCGTCGCACATTTCAATGCCGATGTGTACTTCGTCAAAAAGCCCCGTGAATAAGCCTTAAGCCGCACTCATCACATCCAAAGCGAAACATAAATCCTGCCAAACCTGTGCTTTGGCAGTAGGTTTGCGCAGCAAATAAGCGGGGTGATAAGTGACGATGAC
>JAVHQO010000055.1:0-17613 GCA_036171175.1 Gallionella sp. | reverse complement strand
TGAGAGAACGGATTTACAGTCCGTCGCCTTTAACCACTCGGCCACCTCTCCAAACTAAGCCCGCAATTATGCTGATAATTGATACCGCTGTCAAACAAATTTCAAAAAAATTAACATCAAAGTGTTGCTTGGGTGTCGCATCCCAGCAACATAACAATTATTTTGTTCTAAACAACGCTGATTGCGCGTGGGCTTGCAACCCTTCGCCAAAAGCCAACGTGGCAGCAATCGCACCCAACGTTTTCGCTCCTTGCCCGGAAACCTGTATTAAGCTGCTACGCTTTTGAAAGTCGTACACACCCAGTGGTGAAGAAAAGCGCGCTGTACCAGAAGTCGGCAAAACATGATTAGGTCCTGCGCAATAATCACCTAGGGCTTCGGAGGTATATTTACCCATGAAAATCGCACCCGCATGTTTTAACTTGGGCAAATAGTCTTGCGGATTTTCCACCGACATTTCTAAATGCTCAGGCGCGATGCGATTGCTGATACAGCACGCCTCATCCAAATCCGCAACATGTATCAGCGCGCCGCGATTTTCTAATGCAGTTTGAATAATGTCGCGACGCGGCATTTGTGCCAATAATTTATTCGCACTCGCTGCCACCGCGTCGATAAATGCCGCGTCGGGTGACAACAAAATAGCTTGCGCCAGCTCGTCATGTTCGGCTTGAGAGAATAAATCCATCGCGATCCAATCGGGATTGGTTTTGCCATCGCAAATCACCAAAATTTCGGACGGTCCAGCAATCATGTCGATGCCGCAAGTCCCAAATACGCGACGCTTTGCAGCTGCCACATAGGCATTACCAGGACCAACAATTTTATCCACTTTGGGAATCGTCGCTGTGCCGTAAGCCAAAGCCGCAACGGCTTGCGCGCCACCGATGGTGAACACCCGATCCACGCCAGACAAAAACGCTGCCGCCAATACCAATTGATTTTTCACGCCATCGGGCGTGGGTACAACCATAATCAGCTCGGCAACGCCAGCGACTTTAGCGGGCAGGGCGTTCATCAATACCGACGAGGGATACGCCGCTTTGCCGCCTGGCACATACAAGCCGACGCGATCCAAGGGCGTGACTTGCTGACCTAACAAAGTGCCATCCGCATCGGTGTAGCTCCAAGAGCTTTGCATTTGCTTGCAGTGGTATTCGGTCACGCGCGTAGCTGCCGCTTCCAACGCCGCACGTTGCTCCGCTGGCAACCCTTCAAACGCCGCACGCAATTCATCACGCGGCAATTCCATCGCTTGCGCATTCGCCAACGGCAGGCGGTCAAACTTGGCGGTGTACTCCAGCACCGCAGCATCACCGCGCTGACGCACCTCTTTGAGCACATTCGCTACCACGACTTCCAACGCTTCGTCAGCCGTTTCTTCAAACGCCAACAGCTTAGTTAAATCGCTATTGAAAGTTGCATCACGGCTCGATAATTTTCGTATTTTCATTTGGCTATCGCTCCAGCAAAAGCATCCAGCATAGGCTGGATGCTTTCTCGTTTTAATTTGAGTGCAGCTTGATTCACCACCAAGCGCGAGGAAATATCAGCGATATGCTCAACCGCTTTAAGGTGATTGGCTTTGAGGGTTGCACCGCTACTCACCAAATCGACAATCGCATCCGACAGCCCCACCAACGGTCCCAACTCCATTGAGCCGTACAGCTTAATCAAATCGACATGCACACCTTTGGCGGCAAAATGCTCACGCGCAGTCTGCAAATACTTGGTCGCAACACGCAAACGTGCGCCCTGACGCACCGCAGCTTCGTAATCAAAATCCTCATGCACCGCGACCATCATGCGGCACTTGGCGATATTCAAATCCAACGGTTGATATAGCCCCGCGCCACCATGTTCATGCAGCACGTCCTTGCCCGCCACGCCAATATCGGCGGCACCATATTGCACATAAGTTGGCACATCCGAGGCGCGCACGATGATGAGACGCACATCGCTGCGATTAGTCGGCAAAATCAGTTTGCGTGAAGATTCTGGATCTTCTAGCGCGGTGATACCAGCAGCTTTAAGCAGCGGCATGGTTTCTTCAAAAATACGTCCTTTGGACAATGCAATCGTAATCATTTTTACTAGCCTAGTTTTTATTTGAGACGGCGTATCTGCGCGCCAAGTGCTGACAGTTTCGCTTCGATATGTTCGTAGCCACGATCCAGATGATAAATGCGATCTACTATCGTTTCGCCCTGCGCCACTAAGCCCGCAATCACCAGACACGCCGAGGCGCGCAAGTCGGTCGCCATGATGGTCGCGCCTTCCAATCGCTCACAACCCTTGATGATGGCAGTGTTGCCTTCCACCTCAATTTGCGCTCCTAGGCGACGCAACTCTTGCACATGCATAAAGCGATTTTCAAAAATCGTTTCAACCACTACTGAACTCCCTTCTGCAATGGTGTTCAACGCCATGAACTGTGCTTGCATATCAGTAGGAAAAGCAGGATAGGGCGCAGTGCGCAAACTAACCGCTGCGGGACGGCGCGTCATTTCTAAGGTGATGCGTGAACCATCCACGGTTATGTGCGCACCCGCTTCACGCAATTTATCCAACACGTTTTCCATAATGTCGGCACGCGCCTCAGTCAACGTAATTTTGCCGCCCGTTGCCGCTGCCGCCACCAAAAATGTGCCGCTCTCAATCCGATCTGGCATGACGCTATGTTCCGCGCCGTGCAGATTTTTCACGCCTTCTATCGTGATGGTATCTGTACCCGCGCCGCTAATTTTTGCGCCCATAGCAATCAGACACAACGCCAAATCGACCACTTCTGGTTCGCGCGCTGCATTTTCCAAAACGGTTACGCCATCCGCTAGCGTCGCCGCCATCATTAGATTTTCTGTGCCAGTCACGCTAACCAAATCGAAACTAATACGCGCGCCTTGCAAGCGTTTCGCGGTCGCGTGTATATAGCCGTGTTCGATATGAATTTCCGCGCCCATCGCCTGCAAACCCTTGATGTGTAAATCCACGGGACGCGAACCAATGGCGCAACCGCCGGGTAAGGAAACACGTGCCTCACCGAAACGAGTCAGTAACGGCCCCAGTACCAGTATTGCGGCACGCATGGTTTTCACCATTTCGTAAGGGGCTTCGAGCGTATCCACATGAGCGGCATTAAAGGTCGCACCTTGCGCAGCAGCGGAAATTTTTACGCCCATTTGCTGCAACAATTTTCCCATCGTTGCCACGTCGTGCATGTCAGGCAGATTGCTTAAATGCAATTCATCCGCGCTTAATAATGCAGCGCACATAATTGGCAATGCCGCATTTTTCGCGCCTGAAATTCTGACTTCGCCGTTAAGTTTTACGCCGCCTTGTATTGCTAATTTTTGCATGATTATTTTTGGCTCAGCCACTCTTGTGGGGTAAAAGTTTTCATTGATAAGGCGTGAATCTCGGCACGCATCCGATCGCCCAAAGTCTGATAGACCAACTGATGACGCTGCACGCGGCTTTTGCCATCAAACGCGGCGCTCACCACCACAGCTTCAAAATGCTGGCCGTCGCCGACCACGGTTAAATGGTCAGTCGCCATGTTCTGCGCGATATTATTTTGGATACTTTCTGGCGTGACGTTCATGATTTTAATTGGGGGGAATGCGCTGCGTAAAAAATGCGCACCTCTAAAAAGGGCGCGCATCATACTTAAAATTACAGTAAAAATCTTGGCAGCAGCCGTTCTAGACCGCCACTTGATTAGGCAACATCTCGCCCACTCCATACAAACTTGCCAAACTTAACAAGCTGCTCGGCAAGCCCGACACACGCAAGGGGCAATTATTTGCTTGCGCAGCACGCTGCCAAGCAAACAGCAAAGCAATGGCGGAAGAGTCAACCAATTCAAGCTGCGCACAATCGACCAAACAACTTGCTGCCGTGACAACGTGCAAGCCTTGCGTATAAATAATCGGCACATTGTCCATGCTTAAATTGCCACTCAAGCTAATCGTCTGTTGGTTAATCGTAATCACTTGCTTGCCGCTTTATTGTTGGCTGCACCCGAGGCATTTTTGCTCGTCAACATTTTAATCAACCCCTCAATACCCCCCTCTTCTATTTCTTTAGCAAACGTGCCACGATAAGCGGACACCAAGCCAGCCCCTTCGATAGACAGGTCGTAAACTTTCCAATCCGTTGCGCCTTTGCGCAGCTCGTAGTTAATCGCGACAGATGGTGAGCCAGGCTTAGTCAGCAAGGTTTTAACCGTGACATCTGTATCTTCAGCAGTAAATTTAAGCGGCTTCACTTCCACACTTTGGTTTTGATAACCAGTAAATGCCTTGGTATAGGTGCGCAATAGCATCGCTTGGAACTCACGCGCAAGGGTTTGCTTTTGCTCGGCACTTGCCGTCCGCCAATACTTACCCACCGCTAATTGCGTCATGCGCGCGAAATCAAAATGCGGCAAAATTTTCTCTTCCACGACCGCCAAAGCACGCGTCTGATCACCCGCTTGTATCGCTTTATCCTGCTTCGCAATCGCAATCACATCCTGTACCGTTGCTCTAATCATCGCATCGGGCGCAACGATTTCGGCATTTGCCGCTGCACAATTAAAACAAAATGCTAATAAGGCCAAGGTTAAACGACTCATTTTGTTCTCCTGTTATTTAGCGGGCGTAGGCGCGTCAGCCTTGCTATAAATAAATTTACTAATCAGCTCTTCCATCACCACCGCCGATTGCGTGTGCTTAATTTGTTCACCCGCTTTCAACATTTGCTCGTCACCACCTGGAATCAAGCCGATATATTGCTCGCCCAACAAACCTGAAGTCAGAATATTGGCATAAGTATCGGTCGGGAATTGATAACGCTTGTCCACACTCATGGTCACTTTTGCTTCATAACGCTGGGCATCCAAAGTAATGTCGGTCACCCGACCCACCAACACACCCGCACTTTTAATCGACGCCTTAGGTTTTAATCCGCCAATGTTGCTGAAATACGCTTGCACCTGATAGGTTTCGGCAACGTTGTACGTTGATAGATTACCTACTTTCATTGCTAACATCACCAAGGCTGCGATACCCGCCACTACAAACATCCCTACCCATAAATCTACCGTCGTGCGTTCCATTTAATTTCCCCCAAACATCATTGCAGTTAACACAAAATCTAGCATCAAAATCGCCAGCGAAGCCGTGACCACGGTACGCGTAGTCGCCCCCGAAACACCTTCAGCGGTGGGCTGCGCGTCGAAGCCCTCAAACAAAGCGATCACCGTGACGGCGATGCCAAACACAAAACTTTTTAGTACGCCGTTCAGAATATCGTGACGAAAATCAACCGCAGCTTGCATCTGCGACCAGAACGAGCCTTCATCAACACCGATTTGAATCACACCAACAAAGTAACCGCCGAATATCCCTGCGGCACTAAACATCGCGGCAAGCAACGGCATAGAAATCACCCCCGCCCAAAAGCGCGGCGCAACAATGCGCGCAATCGGATTCACCGCCATTAACTCCATCGCGGCGATTTGCTCGGTAGCTTTCATCAAACCTATCTCCGCCGTCATCGCCGAGCCCGCACGGCTGGCAAACAGCAATGCCGCCACTACTGGGCCTAATTCACGCACCAGCCCCAACGCCACCATCACACCCAATGCAGATTCGGAGCCATAGCGTTTTAGCGTTTCATAACCTTGCAAACCTAGCACCATCCCCACGAACAAACCCGCCACGATGATGATAATCAGCGACATCACGCCCGTTGAAAAAAGCTCTTTGATGATTAAGTTAAAACGGCGAAAACTGGTAGCCGAGTGCATCAGCGTCAAGGCAAAGAAACGACTCGCTAAACCGATGCGCCACACCGCGTTAATCGTGCTGTGACCAATTTTTTGTATTACTTTTATGGCTGCCATAGTTACGCTCGTAAATTCAAATCTTGACGGTAATCACCGCTTGGGTAATGGAACGGCACAGGACCATCCATTTCGCCGTGTACAAATTGATGCACAAATGCCTTGTCCGAGGCGCGAATTTCATCTGGCGTACCTTCCGCCACAATCACGCCGCCCGCCATAAAGTAAACGTAATCGACAATTTTCAAAGACTCTTGCACGTCATGCGTAACGATGACCGAAGTCGCCCCCAGCGCGTCATTCAAGCGGCGAATCAAGTCGCCGACCACAGTCAGCGAGATTGGATCCAATCCAGCGAAAGGCTCGTCATACATGATGAGCATGGGATCGAGAGCAACGGTACGCGCCAACGCAACACGGCGCGCCATTCCTCCCGACAGCTCAGAAGGCATCAGATTATGCGTGCCGCGCAAACCCACCGCGTGCAGCTTCATCAACACCAAATCATGGATTAAATCTTCAGGCAAATCGGTGTGTTCACGCATTTGAAACGCCACATTATCGAACACCGTCATATCGGTAAACAGCGCGCCAAACTGAAACAACATGCCCATCTTGCGACGCATCTCATACAGCTCGTCTTGCGCCAGCTCATGCATAATTTTGCCGTCGACTTTCACAAAACCTTTGGTCGGCTTGAGCACCCCACCGATATGACGCAGCAAAGTGGTTTTACCGCAACCGCTAGAACCCATAATGGCAATAGACTTGCCTCGATGAAAGGTCATGTTGATACCTTGTAAAATCGCGCGTTGCTCGTAAGCAAAATTGAGGTCGCGAATTTCGACTAATGGAGTGGTAGGCAAAATAAAATATCCAAAAATAAACTGGACGCATTCTATACGAGTCGATCAAGAAATCTCAAGCATCGCGACCGCGCCGAAAAAATAACTAGGCATTCGCGGCTATTGAGCAAAGCGGTACTTGTCGTTATTCTTTAGACACCATTTAGCTTTTTCGCACACTTCAATGTCCCTTCCGAGCTTACTCATTGTTGACGACGACCCGCTGATACGCGAAGGTTTAGCGATTGCTTTGAGCACGCATTTTAATATCTATCAAGCGGCAACGCGTCCCGCAGCAATTACGCTATTGCGCGAATTAGCCAGTCCACCGCAACTCGCACTCATAGATTTAGGCTTGCCACCTTTAGCACATCGCCCCGACGAAGGCTTCCAACTCATTGCTGAACTTTTAGCGCACTCCGCTCATATCAAAATTTTTACTTTATCGGGGCAAGACGAGCAAAGCAACGCGCGCCACGCTAGGGCATTGGGCGCAATCGATTTCATCGCAAAGCCCTGCGCCCCACAGCTTATTCAGCAAAAATTAAGTGCCGCACTCACGCTCAGCCAAGTAGAGCAATCGCCGACCAACGGAGACGATGAATTATTAGGAATTGTGGGGCAAAGCCCCGCTATACAAGGCCTGCGTAACCAGATTGTGATGTACGCTGCGCTGCCTTTTCCAGTGCTCATTGAAGGCGAATCCGGTTGTGGCAAAGAGCTCATCGCGAGTGCTTTACAAAAACTAGGTAGCGCAACTAACGCGCCTTACAAAACCTTAAACTGCGCCGCCATTTCGCCGCATCTTTTGGAATCAACTTTGTTTGGTCACAGCAAAGGGGCTTTTACAGGCGCGATTAGTGCGCAATCAGGATTCTTTGAAGATGCCGCAAACGGTACTTTGTTTTTAGATGAAATTGGTGAGTTGCCGCTGAGCTTGCAAGCTAATTTGCTACGCGTATTAGAAAATGGCGAATATCAACGCGTAGGCGAAACACAGACTCGTCACAGCAGTGCACGTATCATCGCCGCCACCAATCGCAATCTACGCGAGGCTATCAAAGCAAATGCGTTTCGTGCCGACCTCTACCATCGCTTAAATGTGTTTGCGATTAATGCGCCACCCTTGCGCGAACTAGGTGCGGACAAGCTGCTACTGCTGCATCATTTTCGACAACTGTATAGTCAACAAATCAAACAGTTACCTTTTGAACTACACCCCGCCGCACTCGCGGTATGGGAACAGTACAGCTTCCCTGGCAACATTCGGGAACTACGCAACATTGTGATCCGTTTAACCGCTAAATATCCTGCGCTCGCCGTGAGCGTGACACAACTTCAAGATGAACTTGACCCCAGCGCGGCGATGGCGGAACACAGCCTTAGTAGCAGCATAAAAGATCAGCTGCAAGCTGGGGATTTCAACTTAGATCAAGCCTTGCGCGCACAAGAAAGTCAGTTCATTGATGCAGCACTCGCACTGACTTCACGCAACATTAGTGAGGCAGCAAAACTACTAGGCATAAATCGCACCACACTTTATAGTCGCATGGACGCACATGAAAAATTGAGAGTAGAAAACTAGCCATGTACTTAGAATATTTCGGTCTAAACGAACAACCTTTCAAAATCACTCCTGTGACGGAGTTCTTTTTCGACGGTGCGAATCGCAAAGACATCCTCGACGCACTGATTTATTCCATTAGCGAAGTCGAAGGTATTATCAAAGTCAGCGGCGAAGTAGGCAGCGGCAAGACCATGTTATGCCGCATGTTGCTGGAAAAACTACCCAAACATATCGAACCGATTTACCTCGCTAATCCCAGTTTATCGCGTGAAGAAATGCTCTATGCCGTTGCCGATGCGCTGGGGCTAAATATCGAACACGAACGCGTCGGGGTCATCCTGCAAAACATCCAAAACGTGTTAGAAAAAAAAGCCCGCGAAGGCAAGCGCGTGGTGGTACTAGTGGATGAAGCACATGCTATGCCGCTGGATACGCTGGAAGAATTACGGCTCATTTATAACTTGCAAGTGGGTAGCTTCAAGCTGATACAAATCGTGCTGTTTGGGCAGCCCGAATTGAATGCTAAATTAGATCAGCCCAATATGCGTCAACTCAAAGATCGCATCGTGCATCACTTCAATATGCACCCGCTGTCGCGCGACATTTTGGAAAGTTATTTGATGTTTAGAATGCGCAAAGCGGGCTATCACGGTCCGAATATATTTTCCGCAAAAGCAGTAAAACTAATCGCCAAAGCCTCGGCGGGACTGATGCGCCGCGCCAATGTTTTAGCGGATAAATCCTTACTCGCTGCTTTTGTTGCCAACACTCACAACATCGAAGTTTGCCATGTGCAAGCCGCGCTGCGCGATAGCGAGCTCGAAGTCAGTCACCCCTCGCGCAGCCGACAAACTTGGTTAATTGCCGCAGCCGCTTGCGGCGCCATACTGGCTGGTCTAGCCGTGGCAGTTTGGCCGACACCCGCCCCCCTAGCGGGTGCTACTACCGCGAACATTAGCCCCTTGGCAATTAGCAGCGTTACAGCAAGTAACGCTATCGAGCCGCCTTTGAACGTAAGCAGCGTTGTTGCGACTGTTGCCAGCGCACCCATTGCAAGCTCTGCGCTGGTCAACACCGACAACACTGCCGCAGTCAGTTCCGTGACACCTATAGCCAGCAGCTTGTTCGAGCAAAGACTCGCCGCAGGTCAACAACTGTTAAGCGCGCATCAGGGCGAATTTAGCTTGCAGCTGTTCTACAACGACAGCGTAGTTGAAGCGCGTTTAGAAGGTTTTTTGCAGCGCGCCCAGCAGTTAGGCTGTTTAGAGCAAATTTATTTATTGCCGACAACCCTTAATCACAAACAAGGTATGCGTGTTTTATATGGCAACTATTCCAGCAGTACGGCGGCTAATCTTGCCCGCGCAGAATTACCAGAACGCTACAAGAAAGCTTTTAGCAGCAGCATTTATGCCTTAACTACACCGACGAGATAAAGCCACAAAAATAATGCGGTGCTAGCGTTAGCCGCCGCACGCCAAGGAGAATCGCCATGTTGCACGCACCTAAAATTAGTCTCATGCTGAGCTGTTTGTTACTCGCCAGTTGTGGCACCAAGCCGATACAGCCGAATACACAACATTTGCAACGTGATACTGATGTTCCTGCTGCCAACAAAAATATCCCTCAAGCACTCAAAGGCGGCGTGGTGCTGCCCGCTCCCCAGCCGATTACCAAGACGGCGACTTACAGCGTAGTCGTTGCCAATGTGCCCGCACAAGAAATTTTGTTTGCCTTGGCGCGCGATGCCAAGGTCAATTTAGACGTACACGGCGGCATCGAAGGTTATGTCACCCTAAACGCTATCAATCAAACTCTGCCGCAGATTCTTGACCGCGTTGCCAAGCAAGTTGAAATGCGTTACGAACTGAACAACGGCACGCTCACCGTGATGCCCGACACGCCATATTTGCACAGCTACAAAATTGATTATGTGAATATGAATCGCGATGCTGATGGCGGTATTTCTAATGCCACCCAAGTCGGAGGGGGCGCAGGGGCAGGCGCAGCAGGAGCGGGGAATAATTCACAACTGTCGATTAAAAATTCTTCCAAAAATCACTTCTGGGACACCTTGGTCAAAAACCTCACCGACTTGCTGCGTGAAACCGACAAAATTTTGCCCGATGGCTCTAGCGAAACCTCCACGCAACAAATGAAATCCAGTAGCAGCACAGGTACAGGCGCGCCACTACCAACGGGAACTAAAAAATCTAGCCCTAAAATCGGCGTAGAAAACAGTCCTAATCCAGTTAGCGTTGAAGAAGGTGACATGACCGTGACCAAACGCAGCACCTTCCGCGAAGCAGCGTCCGTCATCGCCAATCCCGAAGCGGGCATTATTTCAGTGCGCGCCACTGCCAAACAACATGCCAAACTCGAAGAGTTTATTAGCCGCGTGATGACCAATGCGCATCGCGAAGTGCTAATTGAAATGACCGTGGCACAAGTCGAACTTAACGACTCCTATCAACAAGGCATCAACTGGGGCAAAGTCATTCCTGCGGCGGGCAAAGGACTCTCTTTCGGGCAAGCCGGCACAGCGGTGTTGCCCACCACCCCAACCGTTACACCCGCCACGCTAGTGCTCAACTACACCAACCTCACTTCAAAATTTGGCAGCTTGTTAGGCAGCGTATCTTTGCTAGAAACATTTGGTAAAGTCAAAGTATTGTCGAGTCCGAAACTCAGCGTAGTCAACAATCAAACAGCCATGTTGCGCGTGGTGGAAAACTACGTTTACTTCACCATAAAAGCTGACACCACCTCCAACCAAACCACCACCACTACCACTTACACCACCACGCCCAACACCATCCCTGTCGGGCTGTCGATGAGTATCACGCCGCAAATTAGCGATCACGATACGGTATTGCTGAATGTCCGCCCGTCCATCACGCGCTTTATCAAAATGGTGGATGACCCGAACCCCACGCTGAAACTGGCAGGCGTAGTCAGCCAAATCCCGCAAACGCAAACGCGTGAAATGGAGTCGGTCATCAAAATCAATAATGACCAAGTCGCAGTAATGGGCGGCTTGATGGAAGATGAAATTAGCAAAACGACTAGCGGCATCCCGTTACTGATGGATATTCCATTGCTCGGCAATTTATTCAAGAACATTAGCGACACCACGCGCAAGACCGAGTTAGTCATTTTCTTGCATCCTGTGGTGATTAAAAACCCCAGCCTAGACGGTGATTTCAGCGAATTCCGCGATAACCTGCCCGACCAAAAATTCTTCCAAGAAGCTGGCAACGGCAAAAATTAGGAGCACACCATGAGCTTGCTATTAGATGCGCGAAAAAAATTGCAAGGCGGCAAAGCGGCAGAATTGGAATTGAGCTTAGAGGCCAGCCCTTATTCCACAGCCCCTTCACCCTATGCCACAACACCTGCGAATCCTGACAACACCACAAATGCACGCAATGCGGGACAAAATTTATTCAATGCTAAAACCGTGGCGCGCACGCATAGCGGCGGGGTGCATAAAAGTTTGCTATATGCCCTAGGCGCGACCTTGGTGGCATTCGCGCTCGGCGCGGTTTATGTATGGAATGAAATTTCCTCGCCTCCGCCACGCTATCGTGCGCCTGTGCGTAGCGCACCGATTACCGCCGCACCGACGGCGATACCCGTGCCCCCCACACCAGTGCTTAATCAAACCGCTTTAGTCGCCGACATCACACCCGTCGCACCACCCCCGACAGCATCCGCCGTGCCAAGCAACAACCTTTCCCCCGTCAGCAGCCCAGCTAAAACACCGCGCCGAGCGAATCACAGTAATGCGCCTAAGTTCGCTAGCACCCCTAGCAATGGCTTAGATGAATTACTCAATCAGGCATATCAAGAATACCGCGCAGGAAGTTTTGATTTGGCACAACCGCATTACCAAGCCGTACTCGCCAAAGCGCCTAACAATACCGATGCGCTACTAGGCTTAGCAGCGATTGCACAACATCATCACGCCGATGCTATAGCAGCGAACTACTATGCCCAAGTGTTGACGCACGACCCGCGCAACGCAGTCGCCAATGCGGGTATGACGGCACTGACCACCGATGACAATCGTGAAAGTCGCTTGAAAACTTTGCTACACGAACAACCTAACGCCGCCAGCTTGCATTTCGCGCTGGCGAATCACTATGCCGATCAATCACGCTGGAGCGAAGCGCAACAAGCCTATTTCAACGCGTATAAATTAGAGCCCAACAATGCTGAATTAGCGTTTAATTTAGCCGTGAGTTTGGAACGCTTAGGGCAAAAAAAATTGTCGGCGCAGTATTACCAACAAGCTATCGCTCACGATAAAAATAACAGCGCGGGATTTAACCACGATGAGATTGCGCAGCGCGCTCAACAACTTAATCAATAAGCGCGAACAATCCGAAAGAGCCATCTAATGTCAAACAGCCAATTACAACAACCATTAGGCGCGATGCTAGTCGCCAAAGGCGTGATTAGCGAAGACCAGTTGCGCCTCGCCATGCAAGAGCAAGGCAACACGCATCAACCGCTAGGACGCTTATTAGTGCGGCTAGGCTTCTTATCAGAAGCGACTATCCGCGACGTGTTGGCAGAAAATCTTGGTCAAGAAAGCGTCGATTTATCCGCCATTATCATCGACCCTGTGGCACTCGCCTTAATCCCTAAAGAAGTTGCGCGCCGCTATCAATTACTACCGTTGTCCGTCGATAAAGCCGCACGGCAACTGACGGTCGTGGTATCCGACCCCGACAACATCATCGCGCTGGATCAGTTGCGCGCCCTGCTCAAAGACGAATACCACCTCATCACCCAGCTTGCCAGCGAGTCCGACATTCTGCGCGCCATCGATCAATACTATGGCTTTGAGCTGTCCATCGACGGGATTTTGCACGAGATCGAACCTGGCGAGATGGAGTACCAAACCCTGCAATCAGGGGTGAATGAATTCAGCCAACCAGTGGTGCGACTCATCGACGCACTGCTCACCGAGGCAGTGCAACGCGGCGCGTCAGATATTCACTTTGAACCCGAAAGCAGCTTCTTGCGCATCCGCTATCGCATCGACGGCGTTTTACGCCAGATGCGCAGCTTGCATAAGAGTTTTTGGCCTGCCATGGTGGTGCGTATGAAAGTGATGAGCGGCATGAACATCGCTGAAACGCGTGCGCCACAAGATGGTCGGATTTCGCTGCGCTTGTCGGGTCGCCCGATAGATTTCCGTGTTGCTTCGCATCCCACCACGCACGGCGAAAACTTAGTACTGCGTATTTTGGATCGACAAAAAGGCATCGTGCCTTTATCCGAAACAGGACTTTCCGAAGAAGCCCTCGATACGCTAAAAACCATTATTGCCAAACCCGAAGGCATCATTTTGGTGACGGGGCCTACGGGCAGCGGCAAAACTACTACGCTGTATTCAGTGTTAAATCACATCAACACCGAATCCGTGAACATTATGACGCTGGAAGATCCCGTCGAATATCCGCTCACCATGATTCGCCAAACCTCGATTAACGAGGCAGCGAAACTAGATTTTGCGGGCGGGATACGTTCCATGATGCGCCAAGATCCTGACATTATTTTAGTGGGTGAAATTCGCGACCATCCCACCGCTGAAATGGCATTCCGCGCCGCTATGACAGGGCATCAAGTCTATTCAACCTTGCACACCAATTCGGCGATAGGCGCAGTGCCGCGCCTACTCGACATAGGTATATTGCCCGACATTATGGCGGGCAATATCATCGGCATCGTTGCACAACGCCTAGTGCGCGTGCTATGTAAAGAGTGCAAAACGCCTTACACCCCAGATGCTGGCGAGCGAAAGTTATTAAGCATTCCGCTGCATCAAGACATTACCTTGTATCGCGCGCAAGGCTGCGATGCTTGTAACCATCAAGGGTACAAAGGACGTTTAGCGATTATGGAGTTGCTAAAAATGGATTACGACTTAGATGATTTAGTGTCGCGTCGCGCCAGTACCCGACAAATCCGCGATCTCGCCTTGGCAAAAGGCTTTAAGCCGCTGGCAATGGACGGCATCCGCCGCATACAACAAGGTTTGACCTCGCTGGCAGAAGTAAGCCGCGTGGTCGATTTATCTGATCGGGTGAGCTGACATGCCGATGTACTCGTATCGCGCCATTAACACGCAAGGCAAATCGACTAAAGGCACACAAGATGCCGCCAATGTCATTGACTTAGAAATGCGCTTAAAGCGCGGCGGACTGGATTTAATTGACGCGCGTGAAGACAGTAGTGCGCACACGTTAGGACGCAAAAAAGTTAAACGCAGCGAACTCATCACTTTCTTTTTTAACTTAGAGCAACTGACTCGCGCGGGTGTACCGCTCTTGGAGTGCTTAGCTGATTTACGCGACACCATGGGTGAAATACGTTTTCGCGAGGTCATCGCCGCCATCGTTGAAGCCATTGAAGGAGGAAAAAAACTATCCCAAGCGATGGCGGAACATCCCGATGCCTTCGATAAAATTTTCATTAGCTTAATTCGCGCGGGTGAAGACAGCGGACGTTTACCCGAAGTATTCGCCTTCATCACCGAGTCGATTAAATGGCAAGATGAAATGGCATCGCACACCAAAACAATCTTGATGTACCCAGCCTTTGTCGGCTCGATTGTCATTGCGATTACGTTTTTCTTGATGATTTACTTAGTGCCGCAACTGGTCAGCTTCATCAAAAGCATGGGGCAAGAGATCCCCATTCAGACGCGCATGTTGCTGGCGACCTCGTGGTTCTTTGTCAATTATTGGTATGTGTTGCTCATCTTGCCTATCGTCACCCTAGTCGGCGGCACAACCTTACTCAAATCCAGCGCGGGAGCACGTTTCAGATTCGATCAATTCAAATTAAAAATGTGGGTAGTTGGACCGATTTTGCACAAAATTATTTTGGCGCGTTTCGCCAATACCTTCGCCATGATGTATGGCTCAGGCATCAGCATTCTAGATTGCATTGCGGCGGCGCGCGATGTGGTCAACAACCTCGCGGTGGCACGCTCGCTAGAACAAGTCGCCAGCGAAATCGAAGCGGGTAAAAACCTCACGCAAAGTTTCCAAAATACGGGCATGTTCCCGCCGCTGGTGATTCGGATGCTGAAAGTCGGCGAAACCACAGGCTCATTAGACAAAGCCTTGCTCAATGTCAGTTATTTTTACGATAGAGATGTCAAAGAATCCATCAAAAAAGTACAAATTTTAATCGAGCCAACCATGACTATCGTATTAGGCGCGCTGTTGGGTTGGGTGATGTTGTCCGTGCTGTCACCAATTTACGACATCATCGGCAAAGTGAAATTTTAAGGACTGCCATGAATAACTGCCTGCTGCTTTTATTAAGCGCCAAACACCTTCACGCACAACACATGGTGGGCGAAAAAATTGCCGTGCAACGTGAATTTACCGACTCCACCGAAGACCGTGCGCAGTTTACCGCCTTCTTAAAAGGGCATCACTGCCCAACTTATTTACTAGCTGATGTCATTGAGGAGGACTTTCGCTTAGAGTCCATCCCTTACCTAACGGGCAAAAGTCATACGGCTTTGGTGCAGCGTAAATTTGATCAATTTTATCGCGGCACGACGTTTCATCAAGCCACGGTATTACAACGCCAGACAGACGGACGACGTGATGTTGATATGCTATTTTCAGCCCTCACCAATCCCGCCCTACTGAACCCGTGGCTGGACGGATTATGGCAAGCAAAAACCCCCTTGGCGGGCATTTATTCGGTGCCGCAAGTCAGTACACCACTGATTAAAGACCACCCCTCCAACCATCTGCTACTGATTACTTGGAATAAATTTTCGGGCTTGCGCGAAACCTATTTCAAAAATCATCAATTACAAATTTCGCGTCTCACCCCCGTCAGTCATGAGCTGTCCTTCCAAGAAATTGTTGAGACAGAACTGGCGCGCACCTATCAGTACTTAAAAAGCTTGAGCTTGTTGCCCGCTGGGCAAATGCTAGATGTCAGCATCGTGGCACATAGCGATGATTTAATCGGTCTGCAAACCCGCTTGCCACGCAGCAACGATATGCGCTACGAGTTTGTGGACATTGCCAACTTAGCTCAGCAACTGCATTTGCCGATGCGTGTGCTTGATTCGGATGCCAGCCAATTATTTTTACACCAGCTCTCCCTAACGCGCCCGAAAAGCCAATATGGCAATGCACAACACACCCATTTTTATACACTCTGGCAACTGCGGCGCGGATTCTTTTGGGGCGCAGCGGCTGTACTGATTGGCAGTCTGTTGTGGTCTGCTCAATCCATCATCTGGCAAGACACCCCAGATGAAACCGCAGTTGCCTCAATTGATCAACAAACCCAACAAGTGCAAAATCAAACGCGCAAACTGCAACAAGCCCTGCCGATCACCGCTATTCCACCTGCGGATTTACGCGCAGGTACGTTAGCCTTGCAGCAGCTACAGCACCGCAGCAGCGCGCCACAAACCTTTCTCGTTCCCTTAAGTTTAGTGATGAATCGCTTTAGCAACATTCAACTCGATGAACTCGCTTGGCAGATGAACGCGAACGCAGCCGTCAGTGAAAATACCCAAGCGGATGTCGCTGCGCAAGAACTCACCTTCAAAGGACAACTCAATAATTTCGCAGGCAACTATCGCAGCGCACTTGAGTATTTAGAGCAATTCCAACAAGCCCTAATCATACAAGGCTATCAAACCACCATCACGGCGAAGCCCTTAGATGTCAGCCCTAGCAGCAATTTATCCGACCAGCAAAAATCCTCGTCACAAGGCTTGAGCTTTACCCTCACCTTAGTTTGGAGACCGCGCTTATGAAACTCAGCAAAAGTGATTGGACGCTCATGCAAGGCAGCGTCATCACCCTCAGTCTCGCCTTGATAGCCAGCGTGCTGCTGATTTACTTTAGTGAGCAATACGCTGCCCGCGCCATGAGAACTTGGCATCGTGCGCAACAACAACTGCACGCCGCACAATCCAATTTGAACGAGATTCAGCAACAGCGCGACAACATCGCCACCTATTTGCGCCCTTACCAACACGCGCAACAAGCGCATCTCATCGGCGTAGAGCCACGCCTAGATTGGCTTGAAAGCCTAGCCAAATTGCAACAACAAAATTTAGTAACGAGCTTTAGTTACAGCATCGAGCCACAAAAATCCATCACCCCACAACCTGCTATCGACACGGGCAATTTTGAGGTGCATTTCAGTGCGATGAAATTGCAAATCGAATTGCTCCACGAAGCGCAGTTGCTAAGTTTTTTTGACGCACTACACCGCCAAGTGCCAGGCTGGTATCAGCTCGATAGCTGCACGCTCACCCGCGCTAATCCAACGGGTGCGGGACTGAAAGCCGAATGCCAAGGCGGCTGGCT
>JAVHQO010000054.1:0-3895 GCA_036171175.1 Gallionella sp. | reverse complement strand
CAAAGAGGGCTAGCCCTAGGTCATTTATGGATTAAAAATTGATTAAAAAACGCTACAACTATTAGGGCATTGGTTATAATGTCGCTCGTTTTTGCACGGGCTTGAATGCCGTACAATCCGCTACTTTAAGGCGAACGTTAAGTTCGCTTTTTTATGTCTGTCGCATCTAAATTTACCAAGGTACCAAGCTATGTTTGACTTCGTGCAAGAAAAAAAATACATCGTATATATCGTATTGGGTTTAATTACGGCATCGCTCGGGCTGGTCGGGGTGAACTCATACCAGAAATCTTCTAACGTAGAAGCACCTGCCACAGTGAACGGCACGAAAATTTCAGCTCAAGAATTAGAGCGCAGTGTGCGTCAGCAGCAAGAACAATTAAAACAACGCTTAGGGCAAAATTTCGATGCCGCGATGTTTGATACGCCAGAAATGAAGCGTGCAGTGTTGGAAAACTTAGTGGCGCAACGCGTGTTGATTGATGCTGCACATAAATCAGGCTTGACCGTTTCGGATGCACAAATCGCGCAAGTGATTGGCAGCGTGGAAGCCTTTCAAGATAACGGTAAATTTGATGCTAAGCGTTACGCCAGCGTGTTGGGCAATAATAATTTGTCCCCGCTGATGTATGAAAAGCGCGTGCGCGACGAATTAGTTTCGCAACAACTCAATGAAGCGTTCATACCGAATGCTTATTCCGCTGCATACAGTATCGCTAAAGTGATGCGTTTGAATGAGCAGCAACGCGTGGTCAGTGTGGCAACGATTCCGGCTCAATCGTTAATGACGCAAGTCAAAGTAGAGACTAGTGCCATCAAGCAATACTACGATTTGAATCAGAAAGAATTCGCGATTCCGGAACAAGCCCGTGTTGAATTTGTAAAATTTTCGGTGGCGAATTTACTGGCATCAACCAATGTGGATAGTGCCGAAGTTGCCCAATACTACAAAGATCATCAAGCTGAATTTAGCAGCGTAGAACAACGTCAAGCCGCGCACATTTTGATTAACGTGGCAGCAACGGCTCCGCAAGCGGAACAAGATGCCGCGCAAGCGAAAGCAGAGCAAGTCTTAGCGCAAGTTAAAGCCGCACCGAAAAAATTTGCAGAGCTCGCCAAGCAATTTTCGCAAGATCCAGGCTCGGCTGCGAATGGTGGTGATTTGGGTTTCTTCAGCACGGGCATGATGGTTAAGCCTTTTTCAGATGCGGCTTTTGCACTGAAAGCAGGTGAAATAAGTGGTTTAGTTAAGTCTGATTTTGGTTATCACATTATTAAATTGACTGCCGTAAAAGCTTCACGCGTATTGCCGTTTGATGAAGCGCGCGAAACCATCGCCAATAAATTGCGCCAACAAAAAGCCAGCGAAAAATTTGCTGAGTTAGCAGAAAAGTTCAGTAATACCGTTTATGAACAAAGCGACAGCTTGCAAGCAGCAGCACAATTAGCGGGTGCAAAAATCGAACAAAGTGATTGGTTAATTAAAGGTGTGTCTAACGCACAACCCTTTAACGCTAAGGCATTGCAAGCGATTTTTAGCGACGATGTGGTAAAAAATAAACGTAATACCGCTGCGATTGAAATTGATGCTTCGACTTTAGTTGCGGCGCGTATCAAAGAATATAAAGCGGCGACAGTGAAGCCTTTGAGCGATGTACAAGCCGCCATCGAGCAAAAACTAGCGCATGAAAAAGCGATTGCTTTGGCTGCCACGCAAGGCTCAGAAGCACTGGCTAAGTTGCAAAAAGACGGCAGTAGTAATTTAACTTTTGCCGCCACGCAAACTGTCACGCGCCAAGCCAATAGTTTGGATGCGGATGTCACGCGTTTGGTGTTTCAAGCCAATGCCGCAAAATTGCCGCAGTTTGTTGGACGCGAAACCGCAGCGGGCTACACCATCGTGCGCGTGGAAAGCGTCAAGAATGTTGAAAATAACGATGTCACCAAGCAGCAGCGTTACGAACAACAAGTACGTCAACTGTTAGGCGAAGAGCTGTTCAAAGCCTATATTGCTGACGCAAAAAAGAAGGCTTCGATTTCGATTAGTCTGCCAGAAGTAAAAGCGGCTCAAGCTGAATAATAAAGAACGAGCTTCGTCATAAAAAAAGCCAACTGCGAATGCAGTTGGCTTTTTTATTATGCGTAAAAATTGTTAGTGCAGTGTCGCCGAACTGTGTGCTGCGTAACCCAATTGGCTCATTACGCCGGCACCAAAGCGTTTGGCGAGGCGATCGGCGAAGCCTTCTTTGACGGTGAAGTTGACGATATTTTCTTGCTTGATAACATCGCGCGCCACCGATTCAACACTGCCGTAACCATCTGACAAACCGAGCTCAATACTCTTTTCTCCGTTCCATACCAAGCCGCTAAAGGTATCAGGTGTTTCTTTGAGGCGTTTACCGCGTCCTGCTTTGACCACTTGAATAAATTGTTGATGAATTTCCGCCAGCATTTGTTTGGCAAACTCTTGTTGCTCAGGTTTGCTGGCGGTGAAGGGATCGAGAAAACCTTTGTTTGCCCCAGCCGTGACGAGACGACGTTCTACGCCGAGTTTTTCCATCAAACCCGTGAAGCCAAAGCCATCCATACGCACACCAATTGAGCCGATTAAACTGGCTTTATCGACGAAAATTTTATCGGCGGCGACGGCGATGTAGTAGCCGCCCGATGCACAAATATCTTCGACAACAACATACAAAGGAATCGTAGGGTGCAGGGCGCGTTGACGACGAATCTCATCGTTAATTTGTCCCGCTTGCACAGGGCTGCCGCCAGGACTATTGATGCGCAAAATGACGCCTTGCGTGCCTTTGTCAGCGAATGCGTCTTGCAAACTAGGGATAAGATTGTCGGCACTCGCCGCACTGTCGGATGAAATTTCGCCTTGTAAGTCAATCAGAGCGGTGTGTTTACCAGTGCTCAAAGTTTTATCCGAGCTGCTCAACCAGCCCATCATGGCAAAAAACACTAAGAATAAGAATGCGAAGGTGAGGGTGCGAAAAAATATGTTCCAATGGCGCGTACGCCGTTGCTCTAGCAAAGCGGACATCGCAAGTTTTTCCAGTACGCCGCGTTCCCAATTATTTTGATCTGACATGGTATTTCCTTATTTTAAGAGTTAAGCGTTGATTTTTAACCAAGCATTTAATTGTGCAAAATTATCAACCAATGCGAGTGGATTTAAGGCGAGCAACTGTTCGGCTGGATGAGCACCGTGTCCCATTGCAATCACGTCCACTTGAGCGTTTTGTGCCAGCAATAAATCATGCGAGGTGTCGCCTATCATCAAGGTACGCGATGCCGACACACCAAGCTCCTCCATCAATTCAAACAGCATGGTTGGATCGGGTTTTGAAACGGTTTGTTCGGCGGTACGGGTGGCATGAAAATAAGGCTTCATTTCGCTCGACAGCAGCGCGCGTTCTAAGCCGTTGCGATTTTTGCCCGTTGCCACGCCTAACAAATACCCCGCGCGATGCAAGTCGGCAATAGTTTCGCGTGCGCCAGCAAAGAGCGGAATCGCGCCATCTTGTGCCAAAAAGTGATGGCGATAACGCGCAACCAGCGGCTCATACATTTCATCAGGTGCATTCGGCACCGCGTAACGCAACGCTTGTTGCAGCCCTAAGCCAATCACATGGCGCGCTATCTCGTCACTGGGTACGTCTAAATCCAAATCGCGACACGCCATTTGAATCGAAGCTGCAATCAGCGCAGTCGAATCCATTACCGTGCCATCCCAATCAAACACAATTAAATCGTAGCGTTTACTCATTTCACTTTATCCAAAACATTGCAAAAAAAATTACTTAGCAGTTTATCACCCACACATGTTTAAGAACGCAGAAGGAGCGGGTAACGTGAAATTATTACAAATCGTTAGCCAAATAAAAGC
>JAVHQO010000053.1:0-3939 GCA_036171175.1 Gallionella sp. | reverse complement strand
TAAAAAACCTGTCGTAGCTAAACCCGCAGTGAAGAAAGTTGTGGCTGCTAAGAAAGCAGTTGCCGCAAAGCCAGCGGTTAAAAAAGTAGCTGCTACTAAACCCGCCGCGAAGCCAGCGGCAAAACCCGCAACCACCAAAGCGGCAAGTGTAATTAGCAAGCCGTCAATCGTTGCGCCGTCGTCACCAGCGCCAGTGCGACCAGCCGCAACTTGGCCTTTTCCGACACCAGGGATTGGTAAGCCAAACTAACTACGGCTGTGGTGTCAGCCCCTAATGTTTAGGTTTTAGGGGCTCTCTGGATGACAAGTGGTAACGATTAAACTCGCAAATTATGTTTGGGAGTTTTTTGTTTTTTATGGGTAACATTTTTAACCATAATGCCGCTGCACTTAAAAATCCTCCTAATCCGCCATTAGAAAGTATTCGCGATGAGTTTGTATGCTGTTGAGTTACCTTACCTGAGCAACGCAGCGGGGCATTATTTTGCGCGGTTGCAAGCCTTGCCACATGCGGTTTTGCTCGATAGCGCGGGTCTGGCACGCTATGACATCGTGTGTGCGGCACCTCATCACAGCTTAGATAGCGACGCGTCATTTGCTCAGGTGCGCGCCGCGTTAGGTCAGCAGCTCGCGGTCATTGCCGACATTCCGTTTGCGGGCGGCGCGTTGGGTTATTGGAGTTACGACCTGGCGCGGCAAAATTTTGGCTTAGCCGCGCACGCGCAGCATGATTTCCCCTTGCTATCAGTGGCGATTTACGACTGGGCATTGGTTATCGACCATGAATTAAAACGTTGTCGTTTAGTGTCGCATTTGCGTTATGCCGCCACGCAGCCATTACTGGTAGAAATTGAACAGCGTTTGCGCGGCGATGTGCCTGAATTGCGCAACGATTTCGCGGTGCAGGGCGAGCTAAGCAGTAACTTCTCTTCCGATAGTTACCGCGCTGCATTTGCGCAAGTAAAAGCGTACTTGCAAGCGGGTGACTGCTATCAAATCAATCTTGCGCAACGCTTGAGTGCGCCTGCCACAGGCGATGCTTACTGTGCGTATTTAGCCTTGCGTGAATTAAGTCCCGCGCCATTTTCAGCGTTTATGAATTTGCCTAATTTACAAATTTTATGCGCCTCGCCCGAACGCTTTTTAAGCGTCAAAAATGGCTGGGTAGAAACTAAACCCATCAAAGGCACGCGCCCGCGTCATGCCGACAAAACGCGAGATGCTGCGCTCGCCGATGAGTTGCTACATCACCCTAAAGATCGCGCCGAAAATTTGATGATTGTGGATTTGCTGCGCAATGATTTAGGCAAGCATTGCGCGCCTGGCAGCGTCAGCGTACCGAAACTTTTCGCACTGGAAAGTTATGCCAATGTGCATCACTTAGTGAGCACCGTGCAAGGCAAGCTGGCAGCGGGACATGACGCGCTGGATGTGTTACGCGATAGCTTCCCTGGCGGCTCGATTACCGGTGCGCCCAAACAACGCGCCATGCAAATTATTGATGAGCTCGAACCAAATCCGCGCGGCGTGTATTGCGGCGTAATCGGCTACATCGGCTTTGATGGCAACATGGATAGCAATATCATCATTCGTACTTTGGTCTATCACGACGGCGTGATTCAGGCGCATGTCGGCGGGGGCATCGTGGCAGATTCAAACTGTGCGGCCGAGTATCAAGAGACGTGGGACAAAGCCGCCGCTTTGCTAAAAGTTGTGCGGCAATTTAAGGCAGATTAACTCCGTCATTGATTAGTAACATTGCCGCATTAAGGTGAGCCTCCCTAGACCTCAAAGGACTGCCGCCATGTACCACGTCGCCCACCTTAACAAACCCCGCACATCACCAAGCAGCATCTTGCAACGCTTGATGGCACAGGGCTTTTCGCCCACGCTGAATTATTTTTGCAGCATCGCTGCCTTCTCATTTTTGTCTGCACAATGATGCGCGGCGATTATTTTTTGCGCCGTCGTGTCGCCTTGTGGCGTGGGCTGCGCTTTGTACTGCACTTGCTGTACGGCTTATGTTTGGCGGTGAGCTATCCCTATTTGCGTTTATCGTTTCGGCAACGCATTTTGCGGGTGTGGTCAGCTCAGTTGCTGGATATTTTGGCGGTACGCATTCACGCCGACAGCCCACTTAACCAAGTCGCGCAAGGCTTAATCGTCAGCAATCATATTTCTTGGCTGGATGTGTTTGTGCTGAATGCCTTAGTACCGATGCGCTTTGTGGCAAAAGCGGAGGTACGTGGATGGCCCGTGTTTGGCTGGTTATGCGCGCGGGCGCAAACGCTGTTTATCGAACGGGGTAATGCTCGCGCAGCGGCGCGCATGAGTGTGCAAATGACGGCGTTACTTAAGTGCGGCGAATGTCTCGCGGTGTTTCCTGAAGGCACGACCACCGATGGTACGCAGTTGGCACACTTCCATGCGTCGCTGTTGCAGCCCGCCATTGATGCAGACGTGCCGCTACATCCGTTTGCGCTGCGTTATGAAATGGCGGATGGGCAGCGTAGTACGGTTGCCGCTTACATAGACGAACTGTCGTTTGGCGCATCACTTTGGCAAATTTTGTGTAGCGACAGCTTGCGCGTGCGCGTCCATGCCACCGCCGTGATTGCCAAACATCGTAGTGATCGTCGTGCCCTCGCGCAGGCCGCGCAGCAAAGCATCGCGCACGCTTTGCAACAAATGGAAGCCGCCGCACCCGTCACCAAACTTTCACCTCGTTGTCACAGCGATGCAATAAGTCTTGCTTAATCTGCGCACATCCCAACACTAGGAGTCAGCCCATGCTGAACTTAAATCGTCCTACCAGTCCTGTTGTACCCAGTAAATTAGGCTACAGCATCGCGCGTAACGCTGCCGAGGTACAAGAAGCGCAACGCATCCGCTTCAAGGTGTTCGCGGAAGAAATGGGCGCGAAGTTGCCCAATGCACAAATCGGTTTGGACATCGACCGCTTCGACAAGCATTGCGATCACTTGCTGGTACGCGATGGTGAAAGCCAAAAAGTAGTGGGCACTTATCGCATCTTGCCGCCCGAAAAGGCGGTCACCGCAGGCGGCTATTATTCCGAAACCGAGTTCGACATGAGCCGCCTAGAACATCTGCGTAGTCGCATGGCAGAAGTTGGGCGTTCTTGTGTACACGAGGACTTTCGCGACGGCGCAACCATCATGCAATTGTGGAGCGGCTTGGCGAATTACATCACGCAACATGGTCACGATTACATGATAGGTTGCGCGTCCATCAGCATGGCGGATGGCGGTCATTACGCTGCCAGCGTGTTCAATAAAATTTATAAATTGCATCAAGCGCCCGCTGAATATCGCGTCTTTCCGCATTGCCCGCTGCCTTTGGCGGCGTTGAATCAAGACTTGGAAGTGAGCATTCCGCCGTTGATTAAAGGCTATCTGCGTTTAGGTGCGTATATCGCGGGCGAGCCGGCTTGGGATCCTGATTTTAATTGCGCCGATGTGTTTATTTTGTTGCCCGTGGCGCGCATGAATTCTAAATATGCGCAGCGTTTTATGCCCGCCACACGTTAAACAAAACCGCTTTCCCCCTTTGGCGCGCACGCGGTTTGGTGCGCGTTTTTTTTGTCGCCATTTTTATGTGCGTGCGGTCACGAATGATTCAAAAATGCTTCATTAAAAGTTCATCAGCGCGGCTCACGATGCGCTTATGAATACTCTAAACCCCACCCCAAAAAGCTCGGCGCAACTGAACATCGCGCTGGTTACGGAAACCTATTTACCCGAAGTGAATGGCGTTGCCATCACCGTCGCCCGCATGGTCGAAGGCTTGCTGGCGCGCGGTCATCACATTCATCTGCTGCGCCCGCGCCAACATGCGCACGATGCGGCAGCGCAACACGATGGTTATGAGGAGACGCTGTTTAGCGGGATGCCGATACCGGGTTATGCCACGCTCAACATT
>JAVHQO010000052.1:0-3940 GCA_036171175.1 Gallionella sp. | reverse complement strand
CGTTACCGCCAAAAGCAAAAATCACCGCATTGGTATGCAGTGGACGCAAACGCCCAAAAGTAATTTCAGGTATATCAAAGTTCAAAAACGGGAACGCCAATTCCGATGCTACATACACACCGATGAACGTACCCACCACAGCAAAGATGACCGCCATGATGGTGAACCACCGAACGACATCCATATCGTACTTTACTGTTACTGATTTAGCATGAGTAGCTTCCACAGTATCTCCTCCCAAGAGCAAGTTAAAAAAACGACGGATTATTTATCTTATATAACAAGACAAACAATCCATCTCTGGTACTACCTTTTACAACCCCGTAATAATGACATAGGAAACAAGGTTGCGCAAAGAAAAAACATATCTTTTTTCGCTATACCCACCTAAATTACTGGGAGATAAGCCCTTGTCGCATAGGCGAAATCTAAAGAAATCAAGGCGTTCATGTTTTGACTTAAATCAACAAAATGGCAGCTCGATTAAAATAATACCGATTCAGTTTTTACCAAACTCTTTAACCAAAACATTCTGCCTGCGACTCAATGGCAAAGCCTCGTCAACACCACGCAATTTAACCATCCAGTTACTCGCGCTTTCGTCCGAATTTTTTTCAAATCCCACAATGGCACTTTTAGCCACTAAACAGTTACGGTGTATGCGCACCATCTGCGCGGCAAACTCCTGCTCTAGAGCGGTCAACGACTCTTCAATGAGATATTCACGTTGCGCAGTACGCACGGTGATGTACTTCAGTTCAGCACGTAAAAATAAAATTTGCTCGATAGGGACTAAGTGAATTTTGCCGCGCTCATGTATCGACAGCTGCTTACGTGCTTCAGGCAAAAGCTCTTGCAACACCGCCGTCTGTATAGGAACCGCGCTACGCGCGCGATTGAGCGCGTCAAACAAACGTCCTAGCCGTATCGGCTTTAACAAATAATCTATGGCATGTAACTCAAAGGCTTGTAAGGCATATTCATCGTAAGCCGTGGTGAAAATAATGACGGGCGGCTTATCCAGCTTTTGCAAATGCCGCGCTAACTCCAAGCCATTCATTTCTGGCATACGAATATCCATAAGCACCACATCTGCTGGAGTTTCCGCCAATTTATCCAAGGCTTCTTGCGGACTGCCCGCTTCACCAACGATATCTAACGCTAATTGATTATTGCAATCCTCTAGCAATTCGCGTAAGCGATTACGTGCGGGCTGTTCGTCGTCCACAATAAAAACGCGTAAGGCCAACTCAATAGTACTCATAACTCCCCCTCATGCAGGTACGGCAAGGTAATCGCTATTTTATACGAGTCGCGCGCAGCATAGACCTGATAACTCGCCTCAACATCAAACAACAGCTCCAGTCGCTCGCGGATATTTTTCAAGGCCAATTTATTTCCTAGATGCGGGCTTACATCAGTAGGCTGACAAGGATTCACAATAGTGAGATTTAACTGTTTGCCGATGCGTCGCAAAGCAATAATGATTTGCCCCCCCGAGCGCAGCGTTTCCACACCGTGATATACCGCATTTTCTAGTAAAGGCTGTAGTAACAAAGGCGGAATCCAAGCATCCATTGCCGCTTCGTCTATTTGCCAAACGGGCTGCAAACGCTCACCAATCCGCAACTTTTCCAATGCTAAATACTGCTCACTTAATTTAATTTCTTGACGTAACGGTACTAAATCTTTTGCCTCGCTCATCGCCATACGAAACAAATCCGCCATGTCTTCTAACGCGGTTTCAGCCAGCTTCGGCTGCGTGCGCACAATCGACAAGACCGCGTTAAGCGTATTAAACAAAAAGTGCGGGCGAATACGCGCGCGTAATACTTGCAAGCGCGCATCGTGCAGTGCTTGCGACAAAACTTGTGCGCGCCAGCGAAAGTAAAACAACAACATCTGACTCACCAAAATTGCCAATAAAGCATATTGCATGGCATCAAAACACCTGTCTTCATCATCAACAGGTTCAAATAAGTCGCCGCTAAAATTAAATATCGCCAAGGTCAACAGCATCACTACCAGGCTAATGGCTACGCTGGCTTGCACATAATTCAAGCGTTTTAATTGTGGCTGCATCACCCATAACAGCAGCATAGACGACAACAACACAGGCGTTAGCAAACTGGCAGATTCAATCAAATGCGCCAGCACTTCCCCCCAATTACTACCGTCTATCACTGCTTTGAATAATGCAAAAGCATTACTTAATAGCAAAATACGCAACGCAACGCCAAGATTTCGGAAATCAGGCACCGCATCTGGATAGGCGTTTTGTTTTATACTGCGCGGTTTATTCATGGTGAAAAATCCTAGTGATTTTTTGCTGATTTACTTATCTTTGGGACGCTTTAGGAATTCAAATATCTAAGCAAGTTTAGACCATAAAGAACCTCCCCATAAAACATAGTCCCATTCGCTTGTTGTTTTATGGAGAGGCACAAATAAAAATTTGCGACGAAAATTCGATTGATAGAGCAGCCCAAAACGCGCGAGATTCTGGACAAACAATGACAAACACACAAGATAAAAATACCTGGTCGGGGCGTTTTAATGAACCAGTGGCAGAATTAGTTAAACGCTATACCGCCTCGGTTGGCTTCGACCAAAAACTCGCCCTGTTCGACATCAAAGGCTCTCTTGCTCACGCGCTAATGCTAAGCCATTGCGGCATTATTGCCAGCCAAGATTTAGCCGACATTCAACGTGGACTGGCGCAAATTCAGACTGAAATTACACAAGGTAAATTTGACTGGCAGCTCGACTTGGAAGACGTGCATCTCAACATCGAGAAACGTCTCACCAGCTTAGTAGGTGATGCTGGCAAACGCTTGCATACGGGGCGTTCGCGCAATGACCAAGTTGCCACTGATGTGCGTCTATATTTGCGCAACGCCATCGACGAATTATTGGATCTCATCGCCGCCTTACAAACTTCGATTTTGAATTTGGCCGAGCAACACACGTTCACCATCATGCCTGGCTTCACCCATTTACAAGTGGCGCAGCCGATTAGTTTCGCGCATCACCTCATGGCGTATTTCGAAATGCTCAAGCGCGATGCCGAACGCTTAGCTGATGCGCGTCGTCGCGTAAATCGCCTACCTTTGGGGGCGGCGGCGTTGGCGGGAACGAGCTATCCGATTAAACGCGAAATGGTGGCGGAATTATTGGGGTTCGAGGGCGTGTGCGAGAACTCTTTAGATGCGGTATCTGATCGCGATTTCGCCATTGAATTTACCGCCGCCGCCGCTTTAATCATGACGCATTTGTCGCGCTTTTCTGAAGAATTGATTTTGTGGATGAGCCCGATGGTAGGCTTTATCGACATCGCCGATCGCTTTTGCACTGGCTCGTCCATCATGCCGCAAAAGAAAAATCCCGACGTGCCAGAATTAGTGCGCGGTAAAACGGGGCGCGTAAACGGACATTTAATTGCCTTGCTTACTTTAATGAAAGGTCAGCCGCTGGCGTATAACAAAGACAATCAAGAGGACAAAGAACCGCTGTTCGATACCGTCGATACACTGACGCAAACGCTGCGCATTTACGCCGACATGATTACTGGTATTAAAGTAAAACCCGCCAAAATGCGTGCGGCGGCATTACAAGGTTATGCCACCGCCACCGATTTGGCTGATTACTTGGTTAAAAAAGGTCTGCCGTTCCGCGATGCGCATGAAGCCGTGGCGTTGGCGGTACGTTTTGCCGAACAACAAGGCTGTGATTTAAGCGACATCCAGCTCGTCGAATTACAAAATTTTTCCCAGCTGATCAGCGATGATGTTTATCAAGTACTTTCTCTAGAAGGATCACTGTCCAGTCGCAACCACATTGGTGGCACGGCACCTAATCAAGTTCAAGGCGCAATTACTCGAGCACGCGATTATTTGTCCAGATAAGTTTTGTCTAAATAAGTAAAGATAGCACCACCAAT
>JAVHQO010000051.1:0-3944 GCA_036171175.1 Gallionella sp. | reverse complement strand
ATGGCGGAGCAAATCGAGGTGGAGTTTTTGTGGGAATGTTGCCCGCCTGATGAGTTCGCTTTTGAACAAACCGCTGAAGAATACTACGGGCATAAACCCTCGCCCTTAGAGGCGGCAGCGGTGATGTTGCGTCTGCATGGCGCGCCGATTTATTTTCATCGCAAAGGCAAAGGTCGCTATCGCGCCGCCCCAGCCGAGGTGTTGAAAGCCGCCCTCGCGGGCGCAGAAAAAAAGCGTCAGCAACTCGCTTTGCAAGCGCGTTTTATCGAGCAACTCAGCAAGTTTGAATTGCCTGAAGAATTCAAAGATCACATCAACAATCTGCTCTATCAACCTGACCGCAATACCTTAGAAGTCAAAGCCTTGGAAGCTGCCTGTGCCGCCACGCATTTGTCCGCCGCGCACTTGCTGCACCAGTGCGGCGCGCTGCCTTCCACGCATGATTTTCACTTCAATAAATTCTTGTTTGAGAACTTCCCCAAAGGCATCAATTTTCCTGAAGTCGAGATTGCGGCATGGGGTGAATTGCCTATGGCTACGGCGCAGGCGTTCAGCATTGATGATGCCAGCACTACCGAAATTGACGATGCGTTTTCACTGGAAAAATTAGCCAATGGCAACTGGCGGGTCGGCATCCATATCGCCGCGCCCGCGCTGGGTTTATTGCGCGATTCAGCGGGCGACAAATTGGCGGGCGGCAGACTTTCTACCGTGTATATGCCTGGTCAAAAAATCACTATGTTGCCCGACAGCGTGGTGCAAGCCTTTACGCTAAATGCCAATCACGTTTGCCCCGCGCTGACCATGTATGTTGATGTCGATCCTGCAACATTGCTCATCACCGCAACGTTTAGTCGCGTCGAACGCGTGCATATCGCGGCGAATTTGCGTCACGACACGCTAGAGCCGTTATTCAATGAAGAGAGCTTGGCGGCGGGTCGCATGGATTACGTTTACGCGCCCGAATTAAAATTGCTGTGGGATTTTGCCAACAAGCTGGAAGCCTTGCGCGGCAAGGCTTCCGACAACAGCACACAGATGGATTACAACTTCACGATTGAAAATGATCACGTCAGTATCACCACGCGCCGACGCGGTTCGCCTATCGACAAAGTGGTTTCCGAGCTGATGATTTTGGTCAACAGCGCGTGGGGAAAACAGTTGGATGAACACGGCTTCCCCGGCATTTATCGCACGCAAAATAATGGCAAAGTAAAAATGAGCACCGTCGCAGCCCCGCATCAGGGCTTGGGCGTGGCGCAATATATGTGGTCGAGTTCGCCACTGCGCCGCTATGTCGATATGGTCAATCAACGTCAGATTATTGCCATGCTGGCGGATGCCGAACCTGTTTACCCTAAGAACGATCCCGCGCTGTACGCGGTGCTGCGCGACTTTGAAACCATGTACGGCATCTACAACGACTTCCAACGCCAGATGGAACGCTACTGGTGTTTACGTTGGTTGCAACAAGAAAAAGCCGCAACATCAGCCGACAGCGAAGTGGTTATTACGGGGTCTGTCATCCGCGAAAACTTGGTGCGCGCAAGCAACATTCCGCTGGTATTCAAAGCGCATTCCATGCCTGAGCAAGTGCCGCACACCAAGGTTACGTTGGGCGTGGGCGACATCGACTTGCTCGATTTGAATCTGCATACGCGCTTTATTGCGGCTGAAGTTCCCGTCGCCGCGCTGGAGAGTGCGGCTTGATAAAGTCTTCGCACAAACTGCTAGTCGGGGCGATGTTGGGTTCGCTCGCGTTTCATGCTTTTGGGTTATGGGGTGTTGGTTTGGTGTTGCCCGACCCGAAAAAAATGCCGAGCTTCACGCAGCCTTTGCAAGTGGTGTTGGTCAATAGCAAATCCAAATCTAAGCCCATCAAAGCGGACGCTTTGGCGCAAGCCAATTTAGATGGCGGCGGCAACACGGCGGAAGACAAGCAAGCCAAAACACCGCTGCCCACTTTGCAAGACGATGCGCGTTTTACCCCTGAGCAAAAATCCAAAAGCGTCGCCGCCCTCGAAGCCGAAACACAACGCTTGCTGACGCAACTGAAAAACGACCGCAGCGTCGCCCGACCCGAACCGATTAAAAAGCTCGCCAGCAATACCGTCACGGGCGAAGACTTGCTGGAAAAAAGTTTAGAAATTATTCGCCTCGAAGCGCAGATTGATAAAGCCCATGAGGCGTATCAAAAACTGCCACGGCGTAAATTTATCGGCGCGCGCACGCAAGAATATCGCTTTGCGCAATACATCGAAGACTGGCGGGTAAAAATCGAACGCTTAGGCAATTTGAATTATCCCGAACAAGCGCGTAGTCAGCAGCTGTTCGGCAAGCTGCAATTAAGCGTGTCGATACGCGCCAACGGCACGCTCGAAAATGTCGAAGTTGATCGCTCCTCAGGGCATCGCATTCTGGATGCGGCGGCGGTGCGCATCGTCAAACTCGCCGCTCCCTACGCGCCCTTGCCTGACGACATTCGCCGCGATACCGACATTCTCACTATCACGCGCACTTGGTCGTTTACGCAGTCGGATCATTTAGAAAGCGAATAGAAAAAGTGCTAAGGGAGTAAAGCCAGTTTTGCGCAGAACGCGCATCTGTGGGAGTTCGATTTAGCTAGCGATGCTCACGGTAAATCGCTAGCTAAATCGAGCTCCCACAACTTAGTTTCTATCGCTGCCCCGCCTTAACTAACGACTAACACCACTACGCTCACTCACCATGCCAAATCGCCTGCTACGCCATCAACTCACGCTCATCATCGTGGTCGGCATGGCTTATATTTTGTCGTTCTTTCATCGCTTCGCGCCTGCCGCCATCGCGCAAGATTTACAGCAAACTTTTCATGCCAGCAGTGCCGAATTAGGCAGCTTGGCGGCAACCTATTTTTACGTTTACACCGTGATGCAAATTCCCACTGGCGTGCTTGCCGACACTTGGGGGGCGCGTCGCATCGTCACGCTAGGCGGACTGATTGCGGGCATAGGCTCGATGATGTTTGGCATGGCCGATAGCTTGACCGCCGCATCTATCGGGCGATTGCTGGTGGGGTTGGGGGTGTCGGTAATGTTTATTTCCTTGCTCAAACTGAATGCGAATTGGTTTCACGATCGGCATTTCGCCACCATGACGGGCGTGACGATATTGCTCGGCAACGTTGGCTCGGTGCTTGCCACTGCGCCTTTGAGTGCCTTGCTGGGCGTGGCTTCATGGCGCAGCGTGTTTGTCGCGATTGGGCTGGTGTCGATTCTTTTAGCGGGCTTGGCGGCTTGGTTAGTACGCAATCAACCACAAGACATCGGCATGAAAAGTTTACGTGAATTAGACGGACACGCCGCCCACGCGCCCCACACTGGACACTGGTTGGACGGACTCAAAACCGTGCTAAAAAATCGCGCCACTTGGCCAGGCTTGGTGGTCAGTTTAGGCATGGCAGGCTCGCTGTTTGCCTTCGGCGGTTTATGGGCAGTACCTTTTTTGCAAGACGCATACGGCATGAGTCGCACCATCGCCAGCGCGCACACTTCCACGCTGATTGCGGGCTTTGCCTTAGGCGCGTTTTTCATCGGCTCGCTGTCGGACAAATTAGGCAAACGCAAACCCGTGATGCTCGCCGCAGCCAGCCTGTATTGCCTCGCATGGTTGCCTCTTTTGGCACATCTCAATCTGGCTAACGGTCTGAGTTATGCCTTGTTTTTTGTGATGGGAATCGGCGCATCGGGCTTCACTTTGACCTGGTCGTGCGCCAAAGAAGTCAACCCGCACGCCTTGTCGGGCATGGCGACCAGCGTGGTCAACACGGGCGGATTCTTAGGCACGGCAATGTTGCAACCCTTGGTCGGCTGGGCAATAGACGCACAGCGCGGCAGCTCGCTCACGCGGAGTTTTAGCGACTATCAAACGGGCATCGCGCTGCTGTTTGGCTTTGCCTTACTCGG